>NZ_CALMFY010000191.1:57815-83888 GCF_937863485.1 uncultured Nostoc sp.
GAATATGTGCGCTTAATTGGTATTGACCCTAAAGCCAAACGTCGGGTATTAGAAACGATTATCCAACGACCTTAAGGTATTAGGAGTTAGGAATTAGAGACGCGATTAATCGCGTCTGTACAGGAATTAGGAGTAGAGACGCGATTAATCGCGTCTGTACAGGAGTTAGGAGTTAAAAAAAATTGTTAATTCATAACTCTAAACTGAAAATTTATAACTCCTTACTTTTAACTAACTCCTCACTTTATAACCAACTCCTAACTCCTCACTTTTAACTCCTCACTCTCTATTTTCTTCCGGCTTCCGAGGTTAAAATTTCCATGTCTGTGCCGCCACTGCACCTCAACAACAACTTTGATTCTTACATTAGTGGTGAGGTGACTATTCATCCAAGCGCAGTACTTGCACCTGGAGTAATCCTTCAAGCGGCTGTAAATAGCAAGATCATCATTGGGCCAGGGGTATGTATTGGTATGGGATCAATTCTCCAAGTCCATGAGGGAACCCTAGAAATAGAAGCAGGCGCAAACCTGGGAGCAGGTTTTTTGATGGTTGGTAAGGGCAAAATTGGAGCAAATGCTTGCATTGGTTCAGCAACAACAGTTTTTAACTATTCAGTTGAACCTAGACAAGTAGTACCACCTGGTTCAATTTTGGGAGACACCAGTCGGCAAATTGCCCAAACAAAGCAACCGGAACCATCTACAAATAACTCCACGGCTACAAGTGGGACACCGCAGCAGGAAGAGGAAAATGGCTCAGGTGGAGTTAAGGAAAAGGTCATTTCCTCAACTAACTTCTCAGCTTCGGCTTTTTTGGATTTCAAACAAAACAAGTCAATTTCTTACTTTAAATCTCCCGCCACTCCAGAAAGCCAGTCTCCTGCCGTGGAGGAACCAACCAATGATCCTGACTCCACCTTGCAAGAAGCCGCTCAAGAGTCTACAAAATATGACTCAGATCCTAATCAGCTTACCACAGAATCCCCTAACGGTTTCGGGACTCAAATTTATGGGCAAGGGAGCATACACAGACTGTTGACTACACTGTTTCCTCATAGACAATCCTTGAGTGACCCAAACTCTGACGATTAGTCCGAGTAAGTGTTAATTGTAAGTTGTCGGCTTTTTCCCTATTTTGGAGAATTCACATGGAAACATATAATCAACGGTCTATTCGTACCATCCAGGGAGCGAGTAGTCAAGAAACCTATCAGGATACTGCTTTGGGTTTAGTTTCTACCCGCAGCTTTCCGGCGATAGTTGGTACAGCGGATATGATGCTGAAATCGGCGGGAGTTCATCTAATTGGGTATGAAAAAACTGGTAGTGGTCATTGTACTGCGATCGTGCGGGGTGGAATTGCTGACGTGCGTCTTGCCGTAGAATCCGGTGTCCAAACGGCTGAACAGTTTGGTCAGTTGGTTTCTAGCTTGGTAATTCCCCGACCTTATCCCAACTTAGATATAGTGCTTCCCATTACAACCCGTTTCACTAAATTGATGGAGGAGGGTAATTACAGCCGTCTGAGTAACCAAGCAATTGGTTTGGTAGAAACGCGAGGATTTCCAGCGATGGTAGGAGCATGTGATGCGATGCTCAAAGCTGCTGATGTTCATTTGGCAGCCTATGAAAAGATTGGTGCGGGTTTGTGTACAGCCATTATTCGTGGTTCCGTAGCAAATGTGGCGGTAGCTGTGGAAGCCGGAATGTTTGAGGCAGAACGCATTGGGGAATTGAATGCAGTGATGGTAATTCCCCGACCCCTAGACGAAATGGAGCAAACCTTGCCATTAGCAAGCTGCTGGATAGAAGAACGCCAACCGTTAAACTTACCAGTGAATATTAAAGAACAAGTTGCTGAAATTGAGGTACTAAGATTACCAGACTTAACCAAGCTACCTACAAAAGTTACAGAAGAATTATGGAATGATGAATGATGATAGATGAATTTTGGAAAATCCTTATTCATCATTCAACATTCATCGTTTAGAGGGAAGGCATCTTACGCTTTTGCTGTTCTGATAATAGCTTCTAAAATCCATAAATAGAATACCTTTATTTTAATAAAAGGGATAGAGTTTTATCTATGAATAAAACTCGTAACTTTCTGTGAGCATCACTATATCATTTGCCAGTGTTCAGCAATACTAGTTTTATATCTATTAATCGCTATATATAGGAGAATCACCCTTGAAGCAAGCGACGCTGCACCAGTTAAAGGTATTCGAGGCGGCGGCACGGCACAGTAGCTTTACTCGCGCTGCGGAGGAATTGTTTCTCACCCAACCTACCGTTTCTATGCAGATCAAGCAACTTACAAAATCGGTAGGGTTGCCATTATTTGAGCAGGTAGGCAAGCGGTTGTATCTCACCGAGGCAGGACGGGAATTATTTGCCACTTGTCGGCAAATTTTTGAAAATATAGCCCAGTTTGAAATGAAGGTAGCAGATTTAAAAGGGCTAAAACAGGGACAATTACGCTTGGCAGTGATTACAACAGCAAAATATTTTATCCCACGTTTGTTAGGGCCCTTTTGCGAACTTTATCCAGGGATTGATATCTCGCTGCAAGTAACGAATCACGAACAAATTTTGGAACGGATGAGTAATAATCTGGATGACTTATATATTATGAGTCAAATCCCAGACAATATAGATGTGAATTGCGAAGCATTTTTAGAAAACCCTTTGATAGTCTTTGCACCGATTAATCATCCGTTATCCAAGGAAAAAAATATTCCGATACAACGCCTATCTAACGAACCTTTTATTATGCGCGAACCAGGTTCAGGAACTCGTCGCGCTGTCCAAAGCCTATTTGAAGAACATGCGGTGACAGTAAAAGTCAAGCTGGAATTGGGAAGTAACGAAGCAATTAAACAAGCGATCGCAGGTGGTTTAGGAATTTCGGTTTTATCCCGTCATACCTTATTATTAGACGCCTCAGAGTTTAGCATTTTAGATGTACAACACTTTCCCATTCAGCGAAATTGGTACATGGTTTACCCAGGTGGCAAGCAGCTATCTATCGTCGCTCGTGCATATTATGAGTATCTACTAGGTGCGGCAAAGAATTTTGTAGAGCAAAACGCTGTGACTCCTTCTAGTACACTTGAACGAATTCATCGGTAAACTAAAGGATTTCAACAAATAAATTATCCAATCTTGTCGGGTGGGCATCTTGTCCGCCTTTGGCTAAAGGTGGGTGAGATACCATTGGTGTCAACTTAAGCTCAAACACTCAATTTTCTGTCCTTTTAGATCCCCTAACCCCCTTAAAAAGCGAGCCAGCGCCTGCCGTAGGATGCCCGTTCGCCGTAAGGCGTCCCGTTAGGAAAGGGCTGTAGGGAGAAGACTGCATTGGCTCCCCACGACTGGCGTGGGCTAGGGGGCAATACAGTTCAGTTAAGCCTAAAACTCAACTTCTGCGTAGGTTGGGTTAAGGAACGAAACCCAACACTTTCGTGACTTTGTTAGGTTTCACTTTGTTCTACCCAACCTACAATTTTTTTAAGTGAACCGTATTGGGTTAGGGGGGATCGAAAATCTAGGTGGTAAATCGAAAAATTTTCACTCTTTTATCAGGCTGGGCTTTCAGGTTAACTTGACACCAATGGCGAGACGCCCACCCCACAATAAGTAGTTGGATATTTTTTTATTTGGATTCCCTAAAGGGGTTGACGGTTAGACCGGGAAACATTGACAATTAACCAGCAGAATCAATTAAAAATGGGGGAAAACTGGCAGTGGTTAACCCGGAAATACCGTCTTGGTGCAAAACAGTACAAAGCGAGATTGTAGCTGTTACAGTGTATGCTGACAGAGCATTGGTTACACGGCGGGGTGTAGTCTCTTTAACAGGAATTGAACAGCAATTAGTAATTACCCCAGTGCCAGAGACTCTAGAAACTGAGTCTGTGAGGGTAAGTGGTACAGGCACAGTAGGGGTGCGAATGCTTGGAGTGAGTTGCGATCGCATTTACACCACTGAACCTATAGCAGAACGAGTAGCACATTTGACAAGGCAAATTCAGCAGTTAGAAGCAGAAAAACGCCACCTGCAAGCCCAAGTCGATGCTTTAGCATTGCAGTCTAGTTTTATCGCCGGCTTACGTGAAAAAACAGAGGAACCCTTTGCACAGAGTTTATCCCGAAAAAATCTCAGCCTTAGCGAAACTTTGGATTTTTTGAACTTTCTCGGAAGCCAGTATAGTGAATATGCGATCGCATCTGGGGAGTGCAAAACCCAACAGCAGGAATTAGACAAACAACTGCAAGCACTCCTCCCCTCATTGCAAAAAATCCAAACACCCCATCCCAAAGAAAATTTTAGCTTAGTTGTGGCAACTGAAGTTGCGGGTGAAGGAGAATTTGAATTAGAGCTATCATACTTAGTGAATCGCGCTAGTTGGACTCCGCTTTATGACTTGCGCTTTAGCACTACTAGCGATATTGTGCATCTGAGCTACCTTGCAGAAATCACTCAAAGTAGTGGCGAAGATTGGATTGGTGCAAATCTCACCCTTTCTACCGCTAAACCGGGATTAGGTACACTCCCGCCCAAACTTGAACCTTGGTATATTGATACTCTACGTCTTCATAGAGTGCGAGAACGACGATCTCGACTAGCTGCCCAGCCACCACTGCTGCCTAGCATAGCAGAGCCGCCTGCTGCTGCTGCCAGAGCGGATTGGCAAGAAGAAGACGAAGTTGCAGAGGATAGTCTTATCCCAGCAGAAACTGTTGCAGCAGAAGTATCCAAAGAAGGGAGTGTAGTTACCTTTAAACTGAGTGGTGGTGGTAACATTCCCAGTGATGGCGCACCCCATAAAACTACAATTTTCAATGATGATTATTCTTGTAGCTTTGATTATGTAGCAATGCCGCGCTTGGTAAGTTTTGCTTATCTGCAAGCTAATGTGAAAAATAGTCCCAATGGTGCGACTTTGTTACCAGGTAAAGCGAATATTTTCCGCGACAATGTTTTTATTGGGACAACTCAGTTAGAGAATATTGCACCAGGGCAAGAGTTTAAACTGAACTTAGGGATTGATGAAGGTTTAAAAATTGAGCGCGACTTAGTTGAACGTCTGGTAGACAAAAGATTAATTAGCAACCAGCGCCGGATTACTTATAGTTATCGGTTGATAATTACTAACTTACTAGACAAAGAAGTAAATCTGAAAGTAACTGAACAGTTACCAGTTAGTCGCGACGAGCAAATTAAAGTGCGCCTCAGCCGCAGCAACCCACAAATTCAACTTGGTGAAATGGGGATTTTAGAATGGCAGTTAACTTTTCCACCACAGGAGCGACGAGAGATATATTACCAGTTTAATGTTGAACATCCGCCTGAATTAACTGTGGTTGGGTTAGATATTTAAACAACATCACTAACAATGATTTTAATTTCACTAGGACTTACATAAAATCATGAAAATACGAACCGCAAAGGACGCAAAGGACACAAAGGAATAAGAGTTTCAGAGAGTTATTGCGTAAGTCCTGTAGGGGTAGCAGGGGAGCAACGCGATTTGTGACATCGGGTTTGAATTCTTACAAACCCATAGCTAGATTCTCAATAAAAATAGCTATCTCATTAGGATCGCAGTATTAAATAGGTGATTTATACCCGTAATTTTTAGCACCTCACTTTGGAGCGTCACTCCCTTGCTAACTTGGCGCTAACTTGCCGATGATTTTTTATTCTACTGTGTCTGACGGTAAAGGGAGGATTTCGTCTGGGTTTTCCTCTACATAATCAGGTTCAAACTCAGCGAGTACTTTGTTATCTATTTCCTCTAGCCCCTGTACAGTAAGAGGTATACCTTGAGCTAGCTTCTCATCGGTAAGTTCGGTTGAGCGCACTTTCATCAGCTCATCTGGGTTAGACATTAAATTCTCCTATTGTGGTAACTTATACTCTCTAATCAGCAGATAAGTAAGTAGACACAATTAAATGTAAGATGTCATTGCCAGCGGCAGGAAGTGAGGCGTAGGAATCTCAGTCTTTGCGATTGCAACTCTACCAGACGCTACCGCCAACACTTCGTACCCTAAGGGAAGGCTGCGCCAACGCAATAACGAACTATCTTATAATTGTAAGCGATCGCCTTTCCAAAATTTTCTCATCGAGTGCGATGAAAATTAGGCAAATTTGAATAGAGACAAAGGTGAACTCTTAAACGACAGTACCTTGGTGGTAGACAATTTTCCAACTTAGTTCGCTTCTTCGCCAAATTGTCGAGCGACGAGTCATTCGCTCTCCCTGAATCAGTGCGGATGTCAGAAGATAGTTTTCAGGCGCGATTTCAAGGCAGTGAAAGTCTTTAGTTTTGACGCCGGAAGAAATTGCACAACAGGCTGAACAAGAAAAGCAACGCAGCGATCGCTTGGCGGCAAAACTGCGAGAATTAAATATAGATCCAGATACTATTTAACCTCCACGCTGTCTTGCTTGTGCCTGTTGGCGCGAATGCTATGGATCTTCAGGAAAAACCCATTTTGGCGGTTCTGTCATTTTTTTTCGCAGACGTTCTTGTGCCAACTCCAACATTTTGTCTAAGGGAGTCTCTTGAAGAAATTTTGCAGCAGCCTCTCTAAACTCGATATTGGGGCATTTATCCCCTAAAACACAGCCGTTAACACAGGCTTGGGCGCAGTTAATTTTTTGCTCCACAGTAAATTCCTCTCTCTAAAAGTTATGAGTTATAAGTTGTGAGTTATGATTTTCACCCCTAACTTCTGACTCTTTACTATCAGGCATTACCCTTCAGGTAAATTTTACCTTGACAGCTGCCATCTAATTAGTCTAAATACTTACCATTTAGAAAGTTATGAGTTATGAGTTATGAGTTATGATTTTTACTCCTCACAGACGCGATTAATCGCGTCTCTCTTCACTCCTCACTCTCATAAAGGGCGCTCATGTCAGAAGTTTTTGCCACTACTGGAACCATTGCTGCGATCGCTACAGCTGTTGTTCCCCAACAGGGTAGCGTTGGTATTGTGCGGGTATCCGGTTCCCAAGCAATGGCTCTAGCTCAAACTCTCTTTCATTCACCAGGAGGGCAAGTTTGGGAAACTCACCGGATTCTCTACGGTTACATTCGCCATCCCCAGACGCAACAACTGGTGGATGAAGGCTTATTGCTAATTATGAAAGCACCCCGTTCTTACACCCGTGAAGATGTGGTGGAATTCCATTGCCACGGGGGAATAATGGCAGTGCAGCAGGTGTTGCAACTGTGTTTGGAAAATGGCGCTAGACTAGCCCAACCGGGAGAATTTACTCTCCGCGCCTTTTTGAATGGACGATTGGATTTGACGCAAGCCGAAGGTATTGCTGACTTAGTGGGGGCGCGATCGCCTCAAGCTGCCCAAACTGCCTTAGCTGGTTTACAGGGAAAATTAGCTCATCCGATCCGGCAGTTACGCGCCAACTGTTTGGATATTTTGGCAGAAATCGAAGCTCGAATCGATTTTGAGGAAGACCTGACTCCGCTGGATGATAAAGTCATAATATCAGAAATCGAGAAAATTGCCGCAGAAATAACTAGATTATTGGAAACCAAAGACAAAGGTGAGTTGCTACGCACAGGTTTAAAAGTGGCAATTGTTGGACGTCCAAATGTGGGTAAGTCCAGCTTATTGAATGCTTGGAGCCAGAGCGATCGCGCGATTGTGACTGATTTACCCGGTACAACCCGCGATGTTGTCGAATCCCACTTAGTTGTCGGAGGAATTCCCATACAAGTGCTAGATACTGCGGGGATTCGAGAAACAACAGACCAAGTAGAAAAAATTGGTGTCGAGCGATCGCGTCGTGCTGCCAATGCAGCTGATTTAGTCTTGCTTACCATCGATGCTTCAGATGGGTGGACGGAAGGCGATCGAGAAATTTACGAACAGGTAGAACACCGTCCGTTGATTCTAGTTATTAACAAAATTGACTTATTAGAAGAAAGCGAAAGAAAAATTATTCAATCCCAAATCCCAAATCCCAAATCTAAAATTGTTACAGCAGCAGCCAAAAATCAAGGAATTGATACTTTAGAAACAGCAATTTTAGAGATAGTTAAAGCCGGAAAAGTCCAAGCTGCTGATATGGATTTAGCCATTAATCAAAGGCAAGCAGCAGCCTTAACTCAAGCTAAAATTTCCTTGGAACAAGTACAAGCAACAATTACCCAGCAGTTACCTCTTGATTTCTGGACAATTGACTTACGGGGTGCGATTCAAGCACTAGGGGAAATTACCGGAGAAGAAGTTACAGAATCAGTTTTAGATATAATTTTTAGTAGGTTTTGTATTGGTAAGTAAACTCCAAAGTTACCAAAACAAAAAAGAAGTAAAAACCCATATTATTTATGTCTAATTGTTAATTCATCTAAATTAAAATACAATGCTTGATCAAGTACTATAAGATAGCGATCGCGCTGTGCCAGTTGCGTAAGTCCTGCAATGTTCTGGCAACTGACTTGCGATGTCGGGGCTATCTCAATAGATTTGTATAAGATTGAAATTGATGACCTTTAAACAAATAAACGAATAAAAGATGATAAATGTTGATTTATCAAAAGCTTTCCAAACAGGTCAAAGGCTAAATACACGATTTGGTGTATTTATTTTTAATCCCTATAAAATTGGGGAATTAAACTTAACTTCAGGAAAATTAGTAGCTTGTGATCCCCTAGTTTTTCCAGATACAGATCCCTTTAGTCCCAATTTTCAACCTGGTTGTTACCCAGTTTTTTTGAGCATTGCACGCAACCTCAATAACGAAGAACCAATGGTTGCTTATGCTATGGTTCAGATTAGCGAAGTAACCGCAGTACGGTGGGAATTAGCTACTAGAGTTGGTGAAAAATTAAGTGATTTAAAAGAAGGAGAGGGATTTTTTGGTTATGGAGTTGATTCTGGAATAGGGTGCTTTATGGATGCGGATGCTGCTCAAATTATTATTAATAATACTTGGGAAAAAGAAATTTATGAAGACACTTTAGCTTGCAAACTAGATAATTTACTCGAAGAAGAAAATAGACTTGGCGTAATGTTGGCTAATATGTGTGTCAATGAGTCCAATGGAGCAAATGTTATTGCATTTGCAACAGCGTTGGGTGATGGTTTTTATTATAATTACTTTGGATATGATACTAATAATAATGTTGTTAACGTTATTACAGTGAGTTTATCTGGAGATATCCAGTAAGAAGAAAGTAAGAATACTTTCTGATAATTTAGCTCGAAAGTCTAAAATATAGAGTTTTCAGCATCCAAACACTTGGTAGACATTATTTATGTCTAGATTGTGATGCTTTGCGTCCGCGCTTCAGAGCGTTATATGAAGGCTTTGGTTTCCGTGATCACAGTGACAGACAAGTTGGTACTTATTTTGTCTCTCACTACGAATATGAAATACCTCCACAACTAACCTAAATTCAATATGTCTTTTATCGATGAAATTAATCCTGTCAATGCATTGATTGTGGGAGCCAACCGAGGTATTGGTTTGGGTTTTGTGAAAAAATTGCTAGAAGATCACAGAATAGCCAAAATTTATGCAACTTATCGTCAACCGGAATCAACCTCCGATTTAATAGCTCTTACAGGCGAACATTCTCAGCGATTAATTTGTCTGGAGATGGATATTACTGACGAATTGCAGATTGTTGAAGCTGTTCAAAAAATACATACCCAAGTTGACAAACTGCATTTGGTAGTCAACTGTGTAGGATTGCTGCATGAAGATACTTTACAACCTGAAAAAAGTTTAAGACAGATCAATTCAGAAAATTTGCTGCGCTACTTTCAGATAAATAGTGTTGGTGCTGTCTTGCTGGCTAAACATCTATTACCTCTGTTTCGTCATGGAGAACGCAGCGTATTTGCCACGATTTCTGCTAAATTGGGTAGTATTGGCGATAACCAACTTGGTGGATGGTATGGCTATCGCGCTTCTAAAGCAGCACTCAATATGTTGATGCGAACTGCGGCAATTGAGTATAAAAGAAGTTGTCCTAAAGCATTAATAGTGACATTACATCCTGGTACAACTGATACGCGTCTTTCCCGTCCTTTCCAGAGAAATGTATCTGCGGAACAATTATTTTCAGTGGAACGTACCGTTACCCAATTATTGGCTGTGATCGAACAGCTTCAAGAAGGCGATAGTGGACAGTTTTTCTCATGGAATGGGAGTAGATTGCCTTGGTAACTGCGTTACGCTGGTGCTAGGGAAATTCACGTTACTTGTAACCTCAGCCTATGAAGTTTTTTGTGCCAGCAGCTAAGGATGATATTAAAGCAGAGCAGGTATATAGTGCGATCGCTCAGTCTGTCAAAGCACCAATAACCGAAAAACGTATTTGGAAGTTACAGTGGCGTGACAACGAAATTGATATGGAATGCGAGGTAGGGAAACCTTTACCATCCTCTTACCAAACTGGGAAAGAGCTAGTTCTGGCAATCTTTGAGTGTGAAAACCTTTATAAGATTTGTACTCTTACCCGTGGAGGAATAAAGGGAGAGCCTATTTTGGTTGAAAATAATTCTCAATCTTCAGCAACATATTTTTCAGATAACAATACCTTCGTCAATTTACAAGGACTGACATAGGGCAAACCTGGATGATGCACACCTTTTTTTGCCTGATCGCAAAAATTGATCTATTTCCAAAAATCTTTGCAACAAATGAATCGATTGTAGGGGCGCACCGCTGTCACTAGTGTAAACTTAAACTTTATATTCTGTATCTTCCAAGTCTTGCAAAATAGCCTGACTTTAAGAAAAAATCGTGACTTTAAGAAAAAAATCACGACTTTAAGAAAAAAATCGTGATTTTAAGAAAAAAATCACGACTTTAAGAAAAAAATCGCGACTTTAAGAAAAAAATCGCGACTTTAAGAAAAAAATCGTGATTTTAAGTCATAAATTGTGACTTGAAAAGATAAATCGCGACTTTAAGAGAAAAATCGCGACTTTACTAACCACAGTTTCTACGTTCAGGGTGACGGCTCCTAAAGTGGTGACAACTTGCCTAACAGCCAAGCACACATTTGTCTTGGGCTGTTTCGGCAAAAAGTTAAACACACCTTTTTCGCAAAGGTATTGCAGATAATGCAAATAATTGACTCTATATTTTAATATGCGATCGCCTGTTTGATAGAAGTGGATGCGATCGTTCTACTAAAGATTTCATTGGCTATGCGTCTGAAGGAATTGTAGCGGTTGATCCAATAACACTGTAATTGTTATTTTTCAATGTGCAACGTCGAGTTAAGTTTCTGGGAGAAAGCACATAAGGAAAGAGATTATTAATATCTGCTTATTTCCTCTGCCATAGCTGCCGTAATGACTCAAAAATATTTACAAATCTTTCTTCTAGCCAGAGCATAACATGATCAACCCATTCTAGAAGTTGTTCTAAGGGGTGCTTCTCATAGCCTGTTGAAGTCGCTTTGGTTTCTATCCAATCTGGCTGTGCCTCAACTTGACTACTTTGGTGAGATTGCTGTTGCAAAATTTCCCCTTTACGATCGCTTTTAGTTTGGGAAATGCCGGTTTCGTTTTGTGTTGCAGAGGCGACTTTTCCAGATGTTTTTCGACTTGCAGTAAGAACACTAGTTGGTTGTTTCCTTCGCACCAAACCAGATCCGACTTTAGGTTGTTTTACACTCAAATTATCTTGTGGAAAATGCCCTACTGATAAATTTGGAGTTAAAGCAGGATTTGTCTTTTGAGAAAGCGTAACTGGCTTGTCAGCAACTGTTTCGGTATCACCAAATAAATCATTCCACGTTAGCCAAGGATCATCTGTTAAATCCTGTTTTTCTAACTGACGGCTTTTAGACAAGACCTTTTTAAAGCGTGATGGTAATATTTTACCTGGCAATCTATCATCATTAGTTGTTGACTCAAGTGTTTTTCTAGTACCAACACCAAAAAAGTAATTAAGTGCCTCCTCAATCAAAGCATGAATATTCAGTGTATGAGTCTCCAAAGCATCAGTATTAGGTGCAACTTCTCCCCTATCAGCTAATTGCTCTTTGCCATAAAGAAATATGTTTAACTGAGTTTGGGCAACTTGGACAATTTCCTGGCTACGTTCTTGCACAGGTACTAAAGCATTTGACTCCAATTTAGCAACGGCTATATCTAGAAACGCTAATAATCTATTTGTATTAAGTAACTCTTTTGGTATCCCTTCAGCTAAAACTGCAATATTGGCTGTATTTCCGTCAGTGAGTTTTGCTAATAATCGGTCAATTTGTGGTAGTAACTCCGTTTCTTTTTTAGCTTCGATCAACTGCTTTTCCAACTCTTGGAGAGGCTGCGCCAACGGAACGCTACGCGTAGCTTGCTTCCCCGTAGGGGTACGCGCAGCGTCTCGTAGAAAAGACTGCCAGTAATTAGCAACTTCGTTAATAATTCTGTCTTCTAATTTTGCCTGCTGTTGAGGTGTTAAAATATCTAGAATTTCATTATCGGCAGTAACAAGTACTAAATTCCGATTCATCAAATCTGTGCCAATTCCCCGCACTTCTGGAAGATGCTGCTTGAGAGCATTCTCTCGCTGTGAATGGTTCAGAACTCCGGTGTTATTCTCTGTAATATTTAATGATTGAGTAAGATGAGCGTCATTTGTTGAGTTATTATCACCGAATCTCACCCGAAAAACTCTTAATAAAGCTAAGGGATTGAAAGGTTCAACTGTTTTTGCAGGAGTAGAGACGGGTTGATCATCTGATAGATAATGGACAGTTTCTAGTACATGTTGAATAGGGGTATCGACATTTGGCATTTCGGGCTGGAAATCAGTATCATTTGGTTGTAACTTTAGTCTAGTTTGGGGTTCTTTGGTATGTAGTGTTTTCCCAGATGATTCAGATGAATGAAACAGTAGATACACTGGGTAAAGTAGTACTTCCACACCCCACTTAGTGGCAACTTGCAAATGCCGGAAGGTGTGTTCCCACTGTTCTGTCACCCGCCGAGATTGCTGGTGGACAAAGTTAAATAGTTTGCTTTGATAACGCCCAGAGGAACCAGAAGACATAGTAGTAATTTTTTAGTTCAAGTCTTGTTAAGTTGTGAGACTCGCGCCAAACAATAAAAACGACCAACACCTCATCTTAGCGAAAATATGACCTCGAATGTCTCTCAATCTCATACCAAATTAATCTCACAAACAATTGAGCAACTACGCTCTTTTTGTCAAGTTAATCTTCAGTCTACTTGGCTATATCAGGAATCTAATCTGATTATTACTGATGTAGTAGCTGCTGATTTGTCTGATTGGCAACCTGTTCAGTTGAATGCTCAAGAACATATCGCTTGGACAGGCGAGAAAAAAGTGCTGTGGCTAGTGCAAAGATTGGTAGTGCCCCAAGATTTACAGGGCTATCCCTTAGCTGGGTTATCTTTGCGGCTGGCGCTGGTTTGGTGGGCAGATTCTGCTGAGATTTATGTGAATGGGGAGTTAGTGCTGGAGGGTGATTTATTTGATTGTTCGCCTAGAGTGCTTATTCGTCAAGGGGTGACGCCAGGGGAAGAGTTTATTGTCGCTTTGCGGTTAGTGAGTCCGGGACATAGTGATGGTGCTTTAGTGCGATCGCTCCTAGTTTATGAGTCTATTGATGATAATAATCCCGATCCGGGTTTTGTGGCTGATGAGTTAGCTGTGGTGCAGCTTTATTTGGAAAAGTTTGCGCCACAGAAGTTGGATGTTTTGGCGGCGATGGTGGGGGAGGTTACGAACCGCAGAGGCGCGGAGGACACGGAGGAAGAGAAGGGAGAGAGGGGAGAGTTAGTAAGATCGTTTTTATCTCTACGTCAAAATTTAATTCAATCCAAAATCGTTCGAGTGAGCGATCGCGTAGCGTCTGATAGAGTTGCCGAAAGGAGCGGAAGTCCAAAATCTAAAATTTTATTGTTGGGTCATGCTCATTTAGATTTAGCATGGCTATGGCCTGTGAGTGAAACTTGGAATGTGGCGCAAAACACTTTTGAGTCGGTTCTGAAGTTGCAAGAAGATTTTCCTGAGTTAATTTTCTGTCATTCGACTCCCGCACTTTATGCTTGGATTGAGGAACATCGCCCGGATTTATTTGAGGCAATTCAAGCACAGGTAGCCGCTGGACGTTGGGAAGTTATCGGCGGAATGTGGGTAGAACCGGAACTCAACCTGATTGCTGGTGAATCAATAGTCCGTCAGCTATTGTATGGTCAGCGTTACATCCAAGAAAAATTCGGTAAGCTTTCAACTATAGTTTGGGTTCCAGATAGTTTTGGTTTCTGTGCAACTTTACCGCAGTTTTTCGCTAATGCCGGAATTGAGTATTTTGTCACGCAGAAGTTGCGGTGGAATGATACTACTAAGTTTGATTATGGGGCTTTTTGGTGGCGATCGCCTGACGGAAGTGAAGTCTTTAGTTTGATGTCTGCACTTATCGGTGAAAGCATTAACCCAGTTAAAATGGCATCCTATGCTCTTGAATGGCAAGCCCAAACTGGTTTACCAGAATCCCTCTGGCTTCCCGGTGTCGGCGACCACGGCGGCGGCCCCACCCGTGATATGTTAGAAACCGCCCAACGCTGGCAAAAGTCGCCTTTGTTCCCAGACTTAGAATTTACAACGGCTGAAAAGTATTTACAGGAGATTAGTAGTCAGTTAACTTCACAATCCAAAATCCAAGTTGCGCTGTCAGCGCACCAAAGGTGCGACCCAAAATCCGAAATCAAAAGCCCCACTTGGAATGACGAACTATACCTCGAATTCCATCGCGGTTGCTACACTACCCACGCAGATCAAAAACGTTGGAATCGTCGTTGTGAAAATTTATTGTATCAAGCTGAACTATTTGCTACCTTGGCAACCGTAAGCTGTGGTGTGACATATCCGAAAGCAGAAATCGAAGCAGCTTGGAAACTGGTGTTATTTCAGCAGTTTCACGATATTTTACCTGGTTCTTCAATTACCCAAGTTTATCTGGATGCGTTGCCTCAGTGGCAACAAGTGGAACAAGTGGGAACGAAGATATTAGATAAATCACTTTTAGCGATCGCATCTCACATTACCCTATCAGAACCACCAAAATCTGATAGTTTGCCTATTTTCGTTTTCAATTCTCTCAATTGGCGGCGTTCTGAGGTAGTCTCTGTAGCCTTACCCACGCCAGCAACAGCTACCCAAGAATGGCAGATTTACGATGCTTCTGGAAAGCAACTCCTCTCCCAATTATCTGAACCATCAACCCTACTATTTCTCGCCAGCGAAATTCCACCCGTTGGCTACTGCATATTTTGGCTTTCCCCCTCATCCCCTACCCTGCGGAAAGCTAAAGCTACATCTCTCCCATCCCCCCTACTCCTTCCAGACTGGATTTTAGAAAATGAATTCCTGCGAGTTGTCATTGATCCTGACACCGGAGATTTATCAAGTGTTTTTGATAAAACTTATCAACGAGAAATTTTGAGTGGGGCGGGGAATCAACTACAAGCTTTTAAAGACAGTGATCAATATTGGGATGCTTGGAATATAGACCCCAATTATGCCCAGCATCCCTTACCTTCAACAAATCTTCAATCTATTCAGTGGCTAGAACTTGGCCCAGTGCAAAGTTGTGTGCGCGTGGTGCGTCAGTTGGGTGAATCGGAATTTTGCCAAGACTATATTTTACAAGCTGGTTCACCTCTGCTGAACATAGCTACTACCGTCAATTGGCAAGAAAATCATGTATTGGTAAAAGCTGCTTTTCCTCTGAATGTTGAAGCAGACTTTGCTACCTATGAAATTCCCTGTGGGGCTATTCGCCGCCCAACTAAACCAAAAACCCCCGCAGAACAAGCAAAGTGGGAAGTTCCGGCTTTGCGTTGGGCTGATTTAACAGGAGAAACACAGGAGGGTATTTACGGAGTTAGTTTACTGAATGATTGTAAATACGGTTACGACAGCAAATCAAATCAACTCCGCTTGACACTTCTACGCAGTCCTAATTGGCCAGATTCAGAGGCTGATAGAGGTTGGCATGAATTTACCTATGCCTTGTATCCTCATGTTGGTAGCTGGGAATCAGCCCATACGGTACGGCGTGGCTATGAATTGAATATACCCTTGCAAGTGCTATTGAATCCCGTTAATCAAAACCCAGATAAAAATTCTCCCCTCTTTGCTAGCAAAGAGGGGTTGGCGGTGAAGTTCCTAGATTTATCATCTGAAAATTTAATCTTAATGGCTTTAAAGCCATCTGAGGATGATCTACAGCAGTTAATTCTGCGGTGTTATGAATGTCACGGAGAAACAGCCGAGTTATCTTTGCAAAGTGATTTAGGGTTAAATCTAGGAGATACAGTAGATTTGTTAGAGCGTTCCTCTCCGACTGAATTCTCATCTGGGCAACAAATATTGACAATACAGCCTTGGAAAATCGCCAGTTTCAAGGTGATACCAGCGATTAATCCCAGGCTTGAATGAGTCAATATAGACCTAACCCCCAGCCCCTTCCCTACAAGGGAAGGGGAGTAAGATTCAAAGCCTCTCTCCTAAAAGGAGAGAGGAATGGAAGTGAGGTCAAACTCTATTAGCATTGACTCCTAACTCCTAACTCTTTTAATCTTCGTGATCATCAAACGGATCGTTCAATTGCTTGCTAGGAGGGCCAAAAGAGGTATAAATCGACAGTCCGGTGATGACAACCACCACGGCAGCCACAGAAATACTAAGAACTATTGCGGGTTCCATAATTGAGGGATAGATTATGAGTGCTATTCTTATAGAATATTACAGAAGATTAAAAAAAGCTTTGGCAAGTAATCTTAGGTGAACTATGGCACAAAGGACTAGGTTAGGAGATATCCTGAAACCACTGAACTCTGAGTATGGGAAAGTGGCTCCAGGTTGGGGTACTACCCCTGTGATGGCTGTTTTTATGGCGCTATTTTTAGTGTTTCTGCTGATTATTCTGCAACTTTACAATAAATCACTGTTGGTTCAGGATGTACTTGTCGATTGGCGGACTTTAGGACGCTAACGAATACATAGCTATCAAATTTGGTTAACAAGTTAAGTTACACCCGGTTCCTCCGGGTTTTTTTGTGAGTTGTGATTTGCTACTGAACAATAACTCAGCAGGTGTAGGTTGGGTTGAGGAACGTAGACCCAAAGGGGCTTCCCGCAGGGTAACCCAACATTCTCAAGAGTTTGTTAGGTTTCACCTCCCTACGGGAAGCTGTTCGCCTTCGTTCAACCCAATCTACATTTATTTTTTTCTCCCCAGAGTGACACAAGCAAAGTAGAAGCGATCGCAAAACGACGGTTACAATCACTCCAGATATCCTTTCCCCTGCAATAGTAGAAAAGGATAGAGACTACCGCTATCAGCATTCTGAGTATTCAGCAGGGGGTGTAGCTCAAGACTGGATTGTTGCAGAGTTCAAAAAGTGTAAACATATATTTCTCTTTTTAAGAAAATAAATCTGACTGAGCTAATTCCTCATAAACTCTCAAATCAAGGCTGAGTCAGGAAACAGCAAGTATTTGATTAAAGAGTTTAGATTTGCTTAAGCTTAACTACTATCGCAAATTTACTGTTATTGGTAATATCTATTGAGGCTTTGTATAGACACTACTTATATATTCATTGATTAAATCTGACTGACATTTATGGATGAAGTTTATCCCAAGCTCATAGCAATTTTTCAGAATGTGAATGAGTGGCTAAAGTTTGCCGAGGCTAAAAATGGTATTCTGCTCGCTTTTTCTGGTGCTGGCATTACTGCAACTATAACTCTTTTAGCTACAGCACAAAATATTCCAAAATCATTCAATTTTGGTTTATTGCTAACAACAATTTTACTTTGTATTTGTTCTTTAATCTGCTCACTTTCTTTTCTCCCTAAAATAAATTTAGAGCGTATTTTATGGCTGCGAACTAGACCACCTAAGAATTCAAGCTTTCTCAAGAAAGAGACAGATAATTTTTACTATTTCGGACATTTACAGAAATATAGTTCGACTGAATTGCTAGATGCACTGAACAAGCACTACTTTGAGGATACAATCAATACACCTTATAAAAAGGAATATGAGGATATTGCTGGACAAATTACTATTAATTCCGAAATTGCCTTTTTAAAATTTCACGTTTTTACATACGCAATATATATTTTAATTGCTTCAATTTTAGTAATTCCATTTTCAGCTATTGTTAGTCTGCTGATTTATAGAAAACTATAATTAATTTATATTATCAAAAAGGATTGATTTACAATCAAATTTATCAGCGTGATTATTCTGAAAAAACTAAGGATTTTATGGAATCTGGTGATATTACATTAACTGTAGTCCAACTCGATTTGGTCAAGTCTTCAGAATCTACTGAGGCAATTGAACACGAACTAGGGGGAAAAGGGACACGAGACTTAATAAAGCGCATTCAAAAATTTGTCGAAGAGGCTTTGAAGTTAGTCATAAAGCCTCATAATAATGACCTAATTATATCATTAGGTGGCGATGGTTATCGGATATTATTTGAAAATGTTAATAATGCTTATAAATTTGTTAAAGAATTTAGCAAAATTGTTGAACAATATAACACAATACCTAATAGGAAAAAGCGAAGGTTTCGCATTGCTGCAACAACTGGAGAGGTTAATTTTGATAAATCTGAACCATGTGCTAATAAAATAATTGGACACTATGTTTTGACCCTACTTTCACGGCTTGTTACAGCCGAATCAGGCTGGTTTTATGTTGACGATCCAACGTTTAAGATTCTTCCTAATCATGTAAAACCGTATTTTAC
This sequence comes from uncultured Nostoc sp., assembly GCF_937863485.1. Classification (GTDB taxonomy): domain Bacteria; phylum Cyanobacteriota; class Cyanobacteriia; order Cyanobacteriales; family Nostocaceae; genus Nostoc. Next base: position 76,621 of record NZ_CALMFY010000191.1, read on the forward strand.
TGAGGAACTAGTCAAAGGTAAAGATCATGAAAAAAATATCGTAGCTTGGCGTTGTAAGATTATTTTTGATGAGCAAGAGTTACAAACTTTTAAGTTTGAAACAATAACAGTTAATGATGGTGGGCAAGAAATTAAGAGAAAACTAAACCAAGCATCTTATTTTGTAGAATCTCTCGGTGAAGCAGTAGGAAAACCATCAGCACCCTTGATAAAGATGGTGAAAATTCCTGGAGGAACTTTTGAAATGGGGTCGCCACCAGATGAGCCGGAACGCCGTAACTCTGAAAATCCCCAGCATACAGTCAATGTAGAGCCGTTTTTCTTGGCTAAGTATCCAGTCACTCAAGAGCAGTGGCAATTTGTGGCACAGTTACCCCAGGTGAACCGAGAGCTAAATCAAGATCCATCTCGTTTTAAAGGAGCAAATCGCCCTGTCGAAAATGTCTCTTGGTACGATGCAATTGAATTTTGCTTGCGCCTATCTCAATATACAGGCAGAATCTATAGGCTCCCTAGTGAAGCAGAATGGGAATATGCGTGTAGAGCCGGAACAACAACACCATTCCATTTTGGCAAAACAATTACGTCGGAATTAGCTAACTACAATGCCAATCAAGTTTATGATGCTGGTGTAAAAGGAACTTACAGAGAAGAGACTACACCAGTGGACAGTTTTAAAGTAGGTAACGCCTTTGGGTTATACGATATGCACGGGAATGTGTGGGAATGGTGTCTTGATGATCGGCACAATAATTATGAAGGAGCGCCAATAGATGGCAGTCCTTGGTTTGATGATAATGATAATCTTGATCAAAAACAAGGAAAAGCCGTACTGCGGGGCGGTTCCTGGTTCAGCAATCCTAGCTTCTGCCGTTCCGCGTCCCGCTACGTCGACGATAGGGCGGAGCGCGACAGCATCCTCATCGTTATTGGTTTTCGTGTTGTCTGCGCGGTTGGGAGGATTCTTTAGTAGCCCTTTATACTTTAGCTCTTTTGCCCTTTACTCTTTTTCTTTTTTTCTCCTTTGTCGCCTCATGGCGACTCGAATTTTTTCGCACAAATATCAAGATTTTTTAATTTCAATGAAAGAATTATCGGTCATCTAAAAGACTTATGATTGTATTAAGTGGTACGTTTTAATCGTTGAGAAATTGCCGAAAATTCATAAGTTTAATTTAGGCGACAGGATAATCAATTAACTGTACAATTTATTAGAGGGATTAATTCAAGCTAAATATGCTAAAGATAAACTTATTCAATTAGAATCTTTGAATACTTAACTAGACATTTTGCGCTATCAAACACGAATGCTGCTCGACTTCAATTTGATGTGATTAAGTACTTAATTTACTCAAACTCAGGTGGCCACAGTTCTTTTATTGTTAATTCCCAACCTGGAAGTAATTCTGGTATTGTCAGTTTGTCATTATCTTTTAAAACTACTGGTTCAAGGTTAGAACGATAAACTGTTACTAAAAGTTTGTCAGGGTCGATGAGAATACCTACTGTAGATCCAAGTTGTAGGAATAGTTTAATCTTTTCTTGGAGTGGTTTGAGGCGATCACTCTTAGATTTCACCTCAACCATGAGATCGGGTACTAACTGCACAAAGTCACGCTGAGTCTTTTTGAGTCGTTCTGCTCGAACAAAAGAAACATCTGGAGCGCGTAGGTTTCTTTTTTCTGGGTCGCCTCCAGTTTCATCTGTTTCAATACTGGGCAAGATAAAGCCAGCACTAGAACCAGTAACACGTCCCAACTTGCGAGGCATGACCCATATATTCAAAAATGTCAGCAGACGAGAACCAATTTCGTCTGACTCATAATCGGATGGCCCCATAACAATGATGTTTCCCTCTACTAGCTCCATCCGAAAATCAGGATTTTGTGACTGTAATTGTTCTAAGTCTTTAATTGTCAGAGACATAAGGCATTACTCGCTCGTGGGGCGTTAGCGTAGCTCGCCGCAGGCATCGCTTTCTATGATAGGCGATTATTGAGTAGACTACATAAATATGTGAGTCTATGTAGTGGTTTTAGAGTTTACAGGAGACAAAAAATGAATATATTTGGTATCGGTCTGCCGGAAATGGCTGTAATTATGGTAGTAGCTTTGTTAATCTTTGGCCCAAAGAAGCTGCCAGAGATTGGTCGGAGTGTGGGCAAAACAATTCGTAGTTTTCAAGAAGCTTCCAAGGATTTTCAAAACGAGTTTCAAAAAGAAGCAGAACAGTTAGAAGAAGCTGTAAAGACTACTGCTGAATTGGAACCTAAGCAAATCCACCCTGCTAAATCTGAGCAGGATACCGCTAGTTCTTCCCAACCTAGCTAGTACCGCAAGGCGGAAGCCAAAAGTCAAAAGGCTTTAATTCTGGGCTTTTTGGCTGTAATGAAATGGTAGGTTTATTTCCGCCGCTCTGTACTAGGAGAGTGCTGCATATCAATTGACTGTAGGCAAAATGACAGAAGCTGTTACGCAACCAGCTTTGGTGATTCCCCAGCTAATTGTCGGGTTGGGGAATCCAGAAGCTAAATACGACCAAACACGCCATAATATCGGCTTTGCTGCTCTAGAAACTCTCTCCCGTTCTTGGCGTATTCCCTTAGCAGAAAACCGCAAATTTCAGGGTGAGTATGGCGAGGGTATGGCCCTAGGTGGAGGTAAGATTCGCTTGCTAAAGCCGTTAACTTATATGAATCGCTCAGGACAGTCAATACAAGCGGTGACAAGTTGGTATAAATTGCCGCCTGAGTCAGTGCTGGTGATTTATGACGATATGGATTTGCCCTTGGGGAAAACTCGTCTGCGGTTGTCTGGTTCAGCTGGGGGACATAACGGCATGAAAAGTGCGATCGCACATCTTACTACCCAAAACTTTCCCCGTTTGCGAATCGGTATTGGTAAACCGAAAGGTGCAGCTAATAACGATGATTCTGACGCTATCTCCCATGTGCTGGGGCGATTTTCCGCAGCCGAAAATCAGCAAATGTCTCTTGTACTTCAGTTCGTGGTTGAGTGTATTGAACTAAGCCTCAAGCAGGGAGTAGAAAAGGCGATGAATCTTTGTAATAGCCGCACCATTAATAATTCTGAGTCTTAGGGGTGGATGAATACTGCCTTTCGTAGGGGCACAGAAAAAGCTCATTGGTGTCAACTTAAGCTAAAACTCCTTTAAAACCTCGTTAAGAGCCTCTGGCTGGAAATATACCTTATAGCGGTGCCATAAGTCTTGAGACGGCAGCCCCCCATTACTCATTCCCAGTCAGAGACTCTTGAGGAGACAATCTCTAAAAGCTGGTTCTATAACGATTCTCATTTGAATGAGGTACACGGGTAGGGACACGCCATTGCCATGTTTTACCTTGTATTTATCTTCATCTGTGGTTAATTATTTTTTCTGTACCTTACCCATGCAGGAACCGCTATATGCAATCCTAAATGAGTCGTGAAAAATATAGATAAAGAAACGAACCGCCATCTCTGCGAGAGGCTTCTCGTAAAGCCTGCGGCATAGCAACTCTTAGAGACGCTCTTGCGTTCGCTTAAGGCGCAGCCTCTCCAAGAGTTGAGAAGAAAAGAAATAGAGAATTTTATAAATCATTATACAGAATTAGTATTAGCTACTAATAAACATGAGAAGATATGATTATATTTACAGATTTTAAAAGTTGATTCTGCCCTCATTCAATAATTTATATCCAGCTGCTAATGCGGCGAAAGCAATTATGAAATTCCATAAGCTAGTTGGCTTTAAAATAACTCCACCGCTTAAAAAAACTAGTACTATGCCAATGCCTAGAAAAATCCATCCCAAGTTACCAGTTTCTCTACGAAAAAAAACTAATGCAAATACACCTGTCATAGTTGCCAAAACTGAAGCTGTAGCAGGTAAACTACCGTAAAAATATGAATAGTAACTGCTAACAAATATGATATTTTGACCAAAAAAGTATAAGCCGATGAAAAGTAGGATTAAACCTATAAGTTTGATTAACAATCTGCCCATAATACTTTTACATTTTTAATGGCTGAAGCCAATTTAAATCCGATTATAGTGGAGTTTTTCCAATTATCATAAATTTTACATTAAATTAGAGTTTATTGCGTGAATATACTGGATAAAGTTCCCATCTGTCTGAAGATATCAGTACAAATAATGTTGATTAGATAAAGTAGTCCTTGCCAGGGTGTGATCAAGGTGCTTTAATAGCGATGTCTGACGACAAGAAGCAGAGCTTCTACGCATTCTGCGAAACTCTCGTACTTACAGAATATGTATAAGCCGTGCAGCGACTCGACATCAGACATCGCTGCTAGTGTTGATAAAATTACAGACTCAAAACATTAAACTCAAAGATATGACAAGCTAGTAGCATATCCTTGACATTAACTAAATTCTCCCAAAAGCTGAATAGGAGTATGTATGGAGCCAATCATTTTTATAGTTTTAGTGCTTATAGGTTATGCCTTAGGTTCTGCAAAACTGATTAATCAAGGTAATGAAGCCCTAGTCGAACGCCTGGGGCGGTATCATCGAAAACTTAAACCTGGGCTGAACTTTATTGTTCCCTTGGTAGATCAGGTTGTGATGGAAGATACTACACGAGAGCAGTTTTTAGACATTAAACCTCAGAATGTGATCACCCAAGATAATATTTACGTGGAAGTGGATGCTATTGTCTACTGGCGCATTAGAGATATTGAGAAAAGCTTTTATGCTATTGAGGATCTACAAGGGGCACTGACACAGGTAACTACAACCACGCTCCGGGAAATCATTGCCCAAAACACTTTAGAGCAGACTAATGTCTCCAGATCGGAGATGGACACAGCCCTCTTAGACCAGTTGAATAATATAACGGTAGATTGGGGAATTGATATTCTCCGGTTAGACCTTCAAAGTATTACACTACCTGAGAGTGTACGAAAGTCGAGGGAAGAGGAGCAAGCCGCTGTAATCAAAAAACGGGCGCTGATTACTGAAGCAGAAGGGGAAAAGGAAGCTGCCATTAAAAAAGCAGAAGGAACTATGGCTTCAGTGCAAATCATTTCTCAAGCTCTACGTTCCAATCCAGATACTAGGGACATTTTGCGGTATCTTGTGGCTCAAGATTACGTAGATGCTAGCCAAAAACTTGGTGAGAGCAATAATGCCAAAATTATTTTTGTAGATCCAGCCAACTCAACTGAAATGTTTCATGAGTTGATCAACGAGTCATTAACTCAAGAAGGTAACGGCAAAAAACACGAAAACGGTAATACTTAACACTCAGGCTGTGCGGCTTGTCTCAATAGGGCATCGGCTACTAATGAAACCTCGCGCATTTCTTGAACATCATGAACTCGCAGAATATCAGCACCATTAAAAATAGCAGCACAACAAGCTGCTGCGGTTCCCCAAACTCGGGCTTTTGAATCTGGTTGATTTAAAATGCGACCAATGAAACTTTTGCGAGATGCTCCTACCAAGATAGGGCAGTTAAGTGTTGTGAGCGATCGCAAGCGGCGAAAAATTTCTAAATTTTGCTGATAGTTCTTAGCAAAGCCAATACCAGGATCAATAATAATTTTATCCCGCTCAATGCCCGCAGTCGTTGCTACCCCAATTTGCCGAGCCAAAAAACTATAAATCTCTTTGAGCAAATCTTGATAATCAGTCTGTTGTTGCATTGTCTGTGGTGTTCCCCGGATGTGCATTAAAATTATCGGCACACCTAACTCTGCCACTGTTGGCAACATTTCTGAGTCAAAAGTGCCGCCAGAAATATCATTAATAATATCCGCTCCAGCTTTTACAGATGCCCTGGCTACAGCAGCACGAGTTGTATCTACAGAAATCGGGATTGAAATTTCTGGTCTTAGCACCTGTAACACTGATAGTACTCGGTCAAGTTCCTCCGCCAGAGTTATTTGCTTTGCCCCTGGTCGAGTTGATTGACCGCCCACATCGATAATGTCAGCACCAGCAGCTACCAGTGCTTGCGCCTGTACTAAAGCAGCAGAGGTAGTGTTAAACTCACCCCCATCGCTAAAGCTATCAGGCGTCACATTCAAAATGCCCATCAAATAAGTCCGCTGTCCCCACTCAAAACAGCGTCCTCGAATTATCAAGTTGCTTGGCATAAATCTACATTAGGTATTCCCATGCAGAGCATGGGAACGAGAAGAAGGCACATTACACTGACTGAAAATTCACAATCCGAGCGAAACTCTCAGGTTCTAGACTTGCTCCTCCCACTAAAACACCATCAATTTCTGGTTGAGCCATGATTTCATCAATATTATTTGGCTTGACTGAGCCGCCATATTGAATTGATACATTCGGATTACTCAACTTGCTCCGAATTAAACCAATTATCCGATTCGCCTCCGTTGCTTCACAGGTATCACCAGTACCGATCGCCCAAATAGGTTCGTAGGCAATCACCAAATTATTCTGATCAATATCTAGCAAGCTTTTGTCGAGTTGGAGAGTAATCACTGATTCAGCTTCTCCGGCATCTCGTTGTTGTTTAGTTTCGCCAACACAAAGAATTGGGGTCAAACCAAACCTTTGAGCAGCTCGGAGGCGCAGATTAACGGTTGCATCCGTTTCACCAAAGTATTGCCTTCGTTCACTATGACCGACAATCACAAAGCGCACACCAATTTCTGTGAGCATTGGGCCAGAAACCTCGCCTGTATAGGCTGCATATTCTTCCCAATGGACATTTTGTGCCCCCAGGTGGATGAGGCTACCGTGCAAACTCTGGGACAAAAGGCTTAAATCTGTGAAAGGAGGGCACAATATCACTTCTCGCCCTTCGGGGCTTTCGTCTAAGTAGGGCAGAAATCCTTGTAAAAACTCCTGGGTCTCTGCCTGGGTTTTGAACATTTTCCAGTTGCCAGCAATAACGATTTTCCGCACAGGTAATTTAGTCAAGATCCTAACGAGTTATTTAGATGCATTTTTCAGTTTATGACTTTTTGTTAGCCATTAGTCCACTAGTACCGCAAGGCGGAAGTCAAAAGGAGCCAGTGCGTTGGGCGGCTCTGCCGACTTGAAGCAACTGGCGTTCAAAAGTCAAAAGTCAAAAGTCTTATGGAATAAGCTCTTTAGTGCTTTTCAATGGTCTGCTTATTTACGCCGTGCTGTACTAGTTGGGCATTGGGAATAGAGGATGAGTCTTTAATACTCGCTGACGAGTCTTTGATACTCGTGAATGAGTCTTTAATACTCGCTGACGAGTCTTTGATACTCGTGAATGAGTCTTTGATACTCGCTGACG
>NZ_CALMFY010000192.1 GCF_937863485.1 uncultured Nostoc sp.
CGCCAAAGCTGTGCTTTGTCTCCCCTCCCCGCTTGCGGGGAGGGGTTGGGGGTGGGGTTCTTTTTTTATGGGTAATTTAGCGGACATGATATTACTTGCAGGAATTTGAACCTTTTAGCTCGAACGTTGAACCTTTTAGCTCGAACGTTGAACCTTTTAGCTCGAACGTTGAGCCTTTTAGCTTGAACGTTGAGCCTTTTTGCTCGAACGTTAAGCCTTTTTGCTCGAACGTTGAGGTTATGAGGCTGAAACTTTAAGTTCTAACTCTCCCCCTCATCCTTTTTCATAGAGTACTAAACTAGTGGGTTGCAATTTTACTTCTTGGCCCACAGACAGATGTTCAGCGGCTTCAGAACCATGCCCAGACCATGAGGTATCTGCTGAGTCTAATAGCTTATGAGCATTATGCTCAATTGGCAAACTCACTGTCATTGCCGACGAATTGAAATTCATCACAAATATTAGTTCAGTTGATTCGCACCAACGACGCACAATCACCAACTCCTTCTCTTTATCGCTAGTCGCTTGGATGAAATTGCGGTCTTGATTCAAAAGGGCTGGATGCGTCTTGCGTAAATTAATTAACTGGCGATACCAATCCCACAGAACTTTGTGCTTACCTTCATTGCGTAATTGCCAATTGAGTTTAGACTTTAGGAAAGTTTCTGCCGATTCCGGATCTGGGGGATCATCTGCGTAGTGAAATGCTTCAAATTCTTGTTTGCGTCCGGCTCGAACTAATTGAATTAAATCAGTATCAGAGTGACTGACAAAGTAAATGAAGGGTGCTGTTTCTCCGTATTCCTCTCCCATGAACAACAGGGGTAAGTTGGGCGACAGCAGCACAGCGCCGGCGGCTAACTTTAATCCTTCAAAAGAGATCCGCTGCGTAAGGCGTTCCCCTTTCATTTGATTGCCGATTTGATCGTGATTCTGAATGCAGATTGTAAACTGTGATAAAGGGCGATCGCGGCAAGATACGCCATGAAATCGTTTACGGTGTGGTGCGTATTTCCAATCGTAGATAAAAGTATCTTCATAAGCTTTCGCCAACTGAGCAGTTTGCCCAAAATCTTGATAATATCCTTGGCGATCGCCTGTTAAAAGTGCGTGTAATGCATGGTGGAAATCATCACTCCACTGGGCATCAAGTCCATATCCGCCCAATTCTGCCGGACGAATTAATTGCGGATTATTCATATCACTTTCGGCAATTAAATGGCGTTTCCATTTTTGCCCTTGTTGTGAAAAATGATGAACTGCTTCCCCCAGTTCCCACAAAAAGTGCTTTGCCCCCAAGTCGTAAATTGCTTGAACGGCATCCAGCCGCAATGCATCAATGTGAAATTCACCTAACCAGTAAAGCGCATTCTCGATAAAATAGTTTCGCACACCCTGACTATAGGCATCGTCAAAATTCAGTGCATCGCCCCACGGCGTTTTATAGGTTTTAGTAAAGTAGGGCGCGAACTGCGCCATATAATTACCTTCTGGGCCAAAGTGGTTATACACCACATCCAGCACTACGGCGATATCGTGTTGGTGGCAAGCATTTACCAGTTGCTTCAGGTCAGCTGGGCTACCGTAGGAATTTTGGACAGCATAAGGGTAAACCCCATCATAGCCCCAGTTGCGATATGCAAGAGTTGCTTCAACATGGGTGTCTCCCGGAAACTGGGAGATGGGCATGATTTCAATGGCGTTAATTCCCAGTTCCCTCAGTTCCGGTAAGCGGGAAATGATCGCGGTGAAAGTTCCTTCAGGCGTGAATGTCCCAACGTGAAGTTCATAGAAAATCAGCGACTCCACAGGAATGCCAGTCCACCCTTCATCAGTCCACTCAAAGTGTTGATCGACAATTTGAGACGGCCCATGTACCCCTTCAGGTTGATACTGCGACGCCGGATCAGCAAAGGTATCTTGACCATTCAAAACATACTGATAAAGCGTGCCTGGATAGACATCGTTCACTTTTATCTGCCAGTATCCCTCAGACTGAGGCTTGAGGGGAATTAACTGCGGTTCTGGCGTCAAAATTTTTACAGTGACGCTATCTAATAGTGGAGACCAAACTGTAAACTCACACTCTCCGTTACCCAAGTAGTTAGCACCAATTCTCACGCAGTATCCTCCCATCAGTTCAGTTTGTTGTGTCGAATTGTGACGCGATGGCGTACCCGCCCTTTCCGTAGGCGATAAGCGAATCTTAAGCCTTCTCCTTTGGAGACGCTAGCGCGAACGGCGATCGCAAATGTCATTGATTGTACAATGTTTCCAAACACGCCAGATAGCATAATGGTTGGTCTTACAGACTTTTTACTAGCACCTGGAGGCGGATTTTTTACCAAAAAAATTCTGTCTAATGACCAAAGAGGCAAGGGAACAGGGGGCAGGCGGCAGGGGGAGAAAGATGCTGGAATTCCCTACCAGTCAAGGGTTACGAGCTAATAAATGTATTTATGCTTAAGGGAAAAATATTTATTTTGAGCGGAAAGTGCGACGATAAATAATGCGTATTTGTCTCAGAGCCAATACATTTATTTATGGGGTTTCCCTCATCTGCCTGCTCTCGTTCGGCTGACGCTCACGGCGAAGCCAGCAAGAACTGCTTCCTGCCTCAGACTGGCAATACCCTCACCTGTACTACCTACGGCTTGCAGCTACCATCAACACAGTATGACGATTCATAAGTATTAGAACGCTTACCGAAGAGTGCATAGCGGTTATCGCGGATTTGTTCGTAAAAGCGATCGCCTGCCCACTTCATCCCCGGTAAGGCTCGATAAGCGTCTACAAATATACTTCCTACTGGCAATAACCGCCCAATTTCTTCCGCAGCGTTACTACCTTGCCAACGTCTTTCAGGTTCGTTGGCATCAATTAAAATCATCCCCTGTTCACAGTCTTGGGCTGTAATTCCCCATCGTAAAAGTGTCTGCTCATCTTGCATAGGAGCGTAGCGAAACAGCTTTCCTTGGTCTAAGGATTCTAATGATCGCACTAGACTAACGCAGAGATTACAATTTCCGTCGTAGATTACGTAGTAATTCATAAAAATAACGGCTCTTTGACAATTGACTTGTCAGATGTGTTTAAATACAACTTTGGTATTCTAGCTTAGAAAAACGTGGCGATCGCTTTTGCATCACCGAAGCAGTGCTAAGTTATCCGATTCACCTCAGCCAAAACAAAATTTCTTTTGTTAAATATGCATAATATCGTCGAGTTTAAGTTGTAAATTTGGCAAGATATAGCAATCCTAAATGAGTTGTGAAAAATCACAGTTGTTGATAAAGTGAATA
>NZ_CALMFY010000193.1 GCF_937863485.1 uncultured Nostoc sp.
TTACTTATCCTGACTGATTTTCGTCCTCTTTGCAAAAAACTGGGATGCTCCCCTTTGGTAGTGTCTGGTGGTCAGCATTCAAATAAACAGCAATATTCAACCGCTTTTACAAGATGGTGCTACTTTAGACCAGTTGGGTTTACCGATATATTGGTGATCACAGATGAGGGGGAGTGGAGAGTAGGGGGAGATAAAAGAGATGAGGGAGATGAGGGGAATAACCCATGCCCAATGTCTAATCTCTCTACTTGGTTACTTTTTTACTCATAATACTGGATACTATATTTTGGGTTTGGGTTTTATTGCTGTTGGGGTGTTAATGTCTATTTCACATAAATATACTGTTATTGCTTTTCTTAGCCTGAGCATTGCTTTGTTCATTACTAGTTGCAACGGAAATAAAGTCTCCCAGTGCCAGCGACTGATTCGAGTTGTGAATGCTGGAACTTCTTTGATTGATAAAAATAAAGGAACCCAAGTGATCACCAGCTTACAACTGTCTAAAGACTTAGAATTTGTAACTAAATCGATTGGGGAACTGAAGTTAACAGACCCCAAGCTGAAAGAATTTCAAAGCAGTTTTGTCAAAATTTTTCAGAATCTCAGTCAAGCGATCGCCAAAGCAGCTAGGGCACTTGGTGCAACCAAAACAGCAGAAGCCTCAGAATCGGGTAGAGAAAAAATTGAAAAGGCGAGAGCCGAAATTGATTCAGCACTCACAGCAGCTACAACTGTTGGGAAGCAGTCGGATACCTTAGTGAATGAAATGAATAAGTATTGTAGCCAGCCAGAATAATCCAATTTGGTGAATTCGTTGGTTCTCAAGGGATTACACGATTATTCTCGGTCTCTTGGCAAAAGCTTTAGGATGCTTCTGGAACTCGAATCGGGCAAAAGAAAATCAATATAATAGCTAGGACAGGGGCAATATTCCCATAAAAAAAGTCCACAGTCAGTTATTGTGCGGCGTTTTTGTAGCTGAGACTTTCTTTCTGTGGTAAATTTTACCCTGATGATTTTTCTGGCTATACTAGTGATTTAAGCTGATTGATTGATAAATTTCATCCCCAATATGAAATATATAAAAACTCGAAATTTCATACATATATCATATCAGTGTGCATTTTCTTTCAAATGACACAAAAGCCTTGTCTGGTCTTGGAGGAAATAAATTTCCTGGGGGTAGAAAAATTTCATCAGTCAATCACTGAGGTTAATACTAACACTACAGAGTGAATCTAGATCAATCAAACGTCTTCTGAGTTAGCACCTATGAAAGAAGAATTGATAGCCAGAGTTGTGCAGGTCTTGCGAATTAATATGAGTTGGATGACTTGGAATTTATTTCTGGCTTTTATACCTTTAGCTTTGAGTGTGTGGCTATTTCGCATCAAGCGTGGTGGCTCTTGGCTTTGGTGGCTGGGATTCTTAGTTTTCTATGCTTTCTTACCGAATGCACCGTATTTGTTGACTGATGTAATTCACCTGATAGACGATATCCGCACGATTCAATCGATTTGGATGATTACTTTGGTACTCATTCCTGTATATTTGTTAGTAATTTTAGGTGGATTTGAAGCTTATGTAATCTCGTTAATTAATTGGGGTTACTACTTACATCGCATTGGCAAAAGCCAGTGGATTTGGCGCTTCGAGTTGATCACACATTTTCTCTGCGCTGTTGGTGTTTATTGGGGGCGATTTTTGCGTTTCAACAGTTGGGATTTTATTACTCAACCCGATGCCGTACTAACCAAAGGAGTAGAAGAAATTCTTGGGAAACAGCCTTTAGTAATTATTGTTATCACCTTTGTGGTACTTGCGGGTTTGTACTGGATTATGAAACGAGTAACTTTAGGTCTTAGCCAACCAGATAGTAGAATAGGGATCAACTCAGGACGTGCAAACTCTAACACGCCAAACGTTTGATGTTCGTAGCAATTTGGGCTTTTAGATTTGGGGTTTTAATTAGTAATTATCCTGAGAAATATTGCCTGTCAAAAGAAAGATGCAACTAAACCATTTTTGAGGTGAAATAAACTTAGAAGCAAACGGTTGGACTTCAACCGCCACCATCCGAGAATAACGTCCTATCAGATCATTGAATATCGATGGTCTGGTCTAATGTATGTGCTCACGTTGATAGGAGGGGATATGCAATTAATCTCTAGAGAGGAAATAAAGACATTAATAGAGCAGCCAAAAGGAAATTGTGTTTCAATTTATATGCCAACGCACCCAGCGGGGCCAGAAATGCGACAAGATCCAATTCGCTTTAAAAATTTGGTCAAGGAAGCGGAGACTCGTTTAATTGATGCGGGTTTGGAACAGAAAGAAGCGATCGCATTGTTGGAAAAATCCCATGAATGCATTCCCATGCTCTGCATGGAAACGGGGAAAGGAGGAAAAGAATCGAACGCCTCGATTTCTCAGCACTGAATCAGCTAGCTTTAGTAGGGTGAAATTCGATCACTAACCAAATACTGTCTGTATCGGCATAGTATTGATGCCAAGGATAGAGATATTTTTGATTTTCCTGAACCTGGCAAAATGGAACAAATGTGGTATATCCTGGACTCATTAACATATCTTCGTAGAGGGAGTTGAATGCTTTTACTTGAAATTTATGCATTCTTCCCTGACCAAAGATTTGGGTATGAATCTCGATAAAGTCGTGCTGGTTATGGATTCCACAATCAGAATTTGAAGGAGCAAACCATAAGTTAACCTTGACGGAAAACCTTTCTTTTTGTTGGGGCGTACTGCATTGTCTTGTCATCGAATAAGGATCGAGTTCTACGATTCCTGCCTCATCCTGGGGAGAACGCCACAGTGGTACATCTTTGGGAAAATCATCAATAAGATTACCTAATAAATCCCAGTTTTGCTCAAAAATGAGCTTGGCAATGTTGTTAGTTTCAACCACCTCAAGCAAAAATAAGGATTCTGCTTTTTGGATGATGGTATCGTTAAGAATAGTGGATGAAAAAGCGGGAATAACACTGGCGGGAACTTCGCTGAGATGGGCATCTGAGGCTTGGGGATTGATGACGATAGTACGGTTTTGGATGGGATAGTTTTCGATGTTTTCAATGTACTTCGCATCAATGTAAGCACCAGAAAAGTTAAGTAGTTTGACTTTGTTGGCTTCCATCAGTTTTTGAGGTTAAGTTCAATGATTAATTGATGGGACTGTAGCTGCGATCGCGCGATCGCACTGAATCAATATACATAAATACTTAAGTATAAGCTACAGGGTATACAAGAAAATGAATGCATTTCCATGCTCTGCATGGGAACGAGGAAAGCCTGATCAAGCTAGGTATTTAGGACTTGTGTGTGCACGGTAGCTTCATAAGGGGGACTACAGGGGGGTTGCAACAATTTACAATTTTCACAATGTTATACATAAAAACCAATGATGATTACTATTCGCTGCTGAAGCCTTGCTTCATGGTCGCCATTTGTAACGCGGAACCCACTGAAGGATTTCTTTAGCGAGTTGGGTGTTAATCAAGGCTTTATAAGGTTCATGTTCATATTCATCACCTCCGCGCCAATCCACTTCAGGAAGTAGAGATTGAGCCATTTCTTGACTAGTTCGATGCGCCGAAGAAATGTCATCAGCGCATAGTAGCAAGGTAACATGACCAGGATTAGGGCAATATAAAGCGGATCGCGCTGCTTCTGCGGTGTCTCTCACATCTAGAAAAGCGCCGTATTCCCAAAATGGATTCCACTCAAAATTGGGATTAGCTTGCCGATTGGAAATAATGAAATCGTAAGTGTCTTCATCAAAAACACCAGGTGGTCGCAGACAAATAGTTGGGATATCTGTGCTATCAGTAAAGTATTGACACATCTTTTCACCAAGGTGTTTGGAAATGGCATAAGGGGTAGTTGGATAACAAGGATGATTGTCATCCAAAGGAAGATAATCCGGTTTTCTCTCACCTTTAAAGATTCCTAATACATCAACACTGCTAAAGAAAACAACACGTTTGAGTTTTGCTTGTGCCGCCGCTGAAAGAATATGCCAAGTTCCGAGAAGATTGACTGCCATTATTTCATCCGGCACATCTTCAGAGTGTCCAAGTAGCGCTGCAAGATGAACAACTGCATCGCAGCCTTTAAGTGCCGAACCAATTTCATTTGGATTCAGAATATTATGACCATTTGCAATATCAAAGCCAATCACTTCACATCCGTCAGCACGTAAAAATTTTTCAACAACTGAACCAATCATTCCTTCGTTACCAGTAACTAATACTTTCATAACACTCAGGATTGTTGCTCATTTTTACTAATATGCATACTTAGCATTAAAGACATTTTAAAATTTATTTAATATTTTTAATTTTTAATTGAAGGAAAAATCTAAAATTGAATTACTCATAACTAATGAAGTTTTCGTCGTGCAACTGCTAAAATTAAGCGTTGTTCAGCACGAGCGATCGCCTGATATGTTCGCTCGACTGCTTCCGGTTCAACAGAAATGGAAGTTATGCCCCATTCCACTAACTTATCAATAATTTCTGGATAGAGGGCTGGTGCTTGACCGCAGATTGAACAAGGTATGCCAGCACTTTTAGCCATTTGGATCAGTTGAGCGATCGCCTTCATAACTGCTGGATGAAGTTCATTAAATACTTTTGCTAACTGTCCTTGTTCTCGATCCACTCCTAGCAGTAATTGGGTTAGGTCGTTTGTACCAATAGAAATTCCAGCTGCACCTGCTTTGACATATTCTGGCAGTAAAAACAGTACACTTGGCACTTCTGCCATCATCCACAATTGAAACTGTGATACCTCAGTTAAAAGAGCTTGCTCAACTTTGCGACGGCAAAAGACAAACTCTTCTACAGTCCGAACAAAAGGCAACAGTAGATTGACATTGCTGTAGCCAGCTTGCTGTACACTCGCTAAAGCTTTCAGTTCTAACTCAAATACTGCGGGATTTCGTAAATAGCTAAAGGTGCCACGTTCACCCAACATCGACTGGGGTGAAGATTGTAAATTATCATTCAATGAAGGGAAATCCTGCGATCGCCAATCTAAAGAACGATAAAAAACTGGTCTTGGTGCAAAAGCACGGGCAAACTGCATAATCTGCTCAGACCATAGCTCTAACAATTCTGCCTGACGCCCGCCTAAAATCCAACTATTGGGATGTTGCCCGGACAATATATTTAGTATCATTAATTCTGAGCGCAACAATCCCACCCCATCCACAGGGAAACTTTGCACTTGTTTTATTAAAATCGACTGACTCAAGTTAACCAGCAGTTGGGTAGCAATCATAGGTAGACGAGAAGTAAGAGGAGGATGGGGCGTTTTGGGGTTGGGGTGATTTGGGGAAATAAAATTTTCTCCTCCCAGTCTCCCACTTTCCATCTCCTCCTTTGAGTTTCCTTTGATCCGATAAACTTCTCCTCTGTCGCCATCAAGCAGCAGTCGTTCGCCAGTTTGGATTAAGCTTGTAGCAGATGTTGCGTTCACTACTGCTGCGATACCTAATTCTCTGGCAAGAATTGCAGCGTGGCTGGTTAATCCGCCTTGTTCAGTAATAATACCAGCAACTTGTTGCAGTAATGGTAGCCAATCAGGTGCGATCGTTGGTACTACTAAAATTACTCCCTCAGGTAGTTGTTCAGGTTTGTGTTGCGGATTAGTAATTACTAGGGCATTCGCCACAACCCGTCCCCCTGCCGCCCCTAGTCCCCTAATGAAGTGTCCGTGGGAAATTACAGATTGGGGAGAACTAACTTGTGTTATGTAGAGCTTGCCAGATGTAGTTTGTTGAGCGATAGTCCATTTGATGGTAAAAGTTTTACCTAGTTCACTTACCAGTTGAGTTCCCAGAGCAATTATTTGTTGTAAGTATTCTTCTTGTAAAGCGTACTGTTTTTGTTGGGCTGACTGAATTACGTAGCTACTTAGACAAGTGTGATCTGGCGTTAGCACTAAGTTCGGCACGGCTTGCAAAAAAGCTCCAGATGCTGGATCATCAACACCATAAGCCAGCATTTTATTGCCCAAATGTTGCTCAAGCACAACCCCAGTTGCCTGTTGAATGTAGTAAACATCTGGCTGGACTTCGCCAAGAGCGATCGCAACTCCTAATCCCCAAGTAGCTTCAATTTCCCACCCAGAGGAGTTGGCTCTGAGCAAGCCACTGGCGATCGCATTCTCAACTGGTTGAACCAAAACTGCTAAACTGATTTGTTGCAGGTTAATTCCTGAGTGCTGCCAATATAGTAGACTTCTAGCACGAAATATCTGGCTCCAGGTACGCTTTAATGCAAAAGCGATCGCTTCGGGTTCGCACTGGCAAAACACCGACTCCAGCAAACCAGATATATTCTTTAGACCTGGGGTAGCAGTCGATACTGCCAAGGTAGGTCGAAGAATCAAACAGCCAGTTTGCCATTCTCTAGCTGCTTGGAAAATGGTACTCACCCACTGCTGTGGCACAGTCGCAGTGAGAATTTCTTGGCGCAAGCGACCAGCCACCTGTTGAAGTTGACGCCAATTAGTGACATCCAGGTGTAACGAAGAATGGGGTAAGTCAGCCACTAATGACTCTGAACTATTGAGATTTTCGAGAAATTGTCCCAGAAATTCTGCCGAAACGACAAAACCAGGGACCACCGGATAGCCACGCTGGGTGATTCTGCTCAAGTAAAACGCTTTGTCACCTACTTTGGCCCGGTCTTGTAGTTTAATTTGGTCTAGCCAGTAGAGTTTGTCCACTCAATTTGTTAGTTGTCAGTTATCTATTTGTAGCCACAGCCATTTCCTCTTAGTACGTTATCAGCCGTAAATCCACTGACTCCCTACTAGGAGGAGCTTCCAGCATTTACGTTTAATTTGCCGACCTTATTAGTAGTTAATTGCTAGTTACACAATGTATTACTGTAATTCGACTCCTTTGTAAATCAAATTTTTTCCTTCATTTCGCCTCTCTTCCCTGAAACCGGGGGTTTAGTTGTTTGATCGAGTTGTAGATGGCGGTATCTAATTATTGAGTATATGAGTTAAATCTAGCAATTTGAGGTAGAATTTTATAGTTCAGTTATTTTAAATAGTTAAAAACCTATTTAATCAACTTATAAATTCATGTCGTTTGCCCAGATTATGATCATTGTCATAATTTAAGAATACAAACCTTTATTTATTATTGACAAAAATAATATCTTATTAGGAAATAATTTTAACAATGGAAGATATTAATTTGCACCTAAAAAAATATTCCCGAATTGATAGAATCCAAATATGATATAGGCTATTAAATTACACCCGTTGAATTAGACTCCATCAATAAAAGATTAAAATATTTTTGTACTATTTTTGTAAAAATATTACTAATTAACCTAGTACAGTTTGGGGGAAATCTGCCTATCTTTAACAAAGGATTTTGCTGCAAGTCTTGTTAATTGAGATGGTAGCTGGATTTTCGTCGTGCTGTACTAATATTTATTATATAAATAAAATTCTCTATACCAGACTAAGCATTGCCAAACACTTACTACCTTGCACCTAATGATTGGCTAAATATCAGCCTCCGGCTATGCATTGCATGACTTATTGGAGCAATTATCGGCTTAGAACGCCAAATTAAGCGCAAACCAGCGGGTTTAAGAACTCATATGCTCGTGAGTTTAGGTTCAGCCATGTTTATTCTCATAATTATCCAAACAGGTGGATCACAGTCCAGTCCTGATGCACTCAGCCGCGTGATTCAAGGGATTGCAGCCGGTGTAGGATTTCTTGGTGCTGGAGAAATTGTCCGCCAATCTTCCCAAAAATCACAGCAACCTGAAATTCACGGACTCACCTCAGCAGCGGCTATTTGGGTTTCGGCTGCTTTGGGAATTGCTGCTGGGTGTGGTTTGTGGCAGTTAGGATTAATTGGTGCTCTGCTGACTTTTCTGGTTCTCAAAGTTTTTAAAAGGTTAGAAAAACATTCATAGTCTATCAATTTTAGATAATGGAATAATGGAATTTGCTGAAGCAGCGTGGTCTTCTCCTTACAGCCCTTCTCCCAAAGAAGATGCTCTTGCCGTTCGGGCATCAAGAAAGCAGGCGCTGGCCTCTCACGAATGGGAGAAGGGAAGACGCCAAGGGCGTAACGCGTTGCGGTAGCGAGTCAGACGCTCCTACGTCGCTCTAAGCTGTACCCCTACGGGGATCTTGCTACGCGTAGCGTCTCTAAGAGTGACGTAGGAGCGTCGGCAGTCCGGTCTTATCCCTACAGCCCAACCCTTGCCGGGACGCCTTGCGGCGAACGGGCATCCTACGGCAGGTGTTAGCCTCTCACGAATGGGAGAAGGGGAGACGATGCCGCGCATAGCGCAGCGGTGAGGCAGTCGCAGTCCTGGACGCCACTTGCTTCAAGTCGGGAAACCCGCCCAACGCAGTGGCTCCGCTTCCCCTCGGTTGCGAACTGCCCTTCCCATTGGGTAGCGAGCCTGCGTACCCCTTCCCTACGAGACGCTCTTGCGTTCGGGGATCTTGCTAGCAAGAGCGTCTCGTAGAGAGCGTCTGGGGGTTTCCCCCAGGAGGAACTGCCGTGCATGGTATCCCGACTTGAGCGGACTGGCGTCAAGTGGCATGAGACGTTTAATTCTTCAATTCTTTCTTCTATTATCTAAAATTGGCACAGTCAATAGAAGGCAATTAGGATTTTAGGTTGATAAATAAATTTTTAATCACCTAATTTGTTTGCTAATAACACTTGTAAATCAGGCCCTTTCTAGGAAATTAAACAGCCTTGCTCTCACCAAAGGCTGTCTTTTGTGCCATGTTACGCCCGTGAAAACTTTTTGCGTAGCTGTCCCAATGGAAACTCTAGAAACTGGTAAATCATATAGGCTAATCCAAAAGAAATTAATAGAGAAATTCCTCCTTGGAGAACTTTATGCAATTGGGGTAAATACATCTCAACAGCTAAGATCACAGTGTCATGTACGAGGTACAGAGAGTAAGATAGTACACCAAGAAAGCGTATCCACTTTAAATTTAGAACTGCGAATAATCCCCAATTTGGAAAGCGAATAGCAGTAATAAAGATTGGGTATAACCCAATTCCCTGTATGGTAAAACCAAAGGTTTGTTTAAAATCAGGTGAGCGATATATAAATGAGAAAAGAATCAAGATTATTCCTGCTGGCAGGAAGAAATACTTCCAGACTTTATTAGAATAGTGCTGTGCATCCAATATCGGATTACCATTTACTGCCAATGCACAGCCGAATAAAATACTATCTAGGCGCGTATCTGTTCCATAATATGCACGATCAAAAGATGCTCCAAAACCATAAGTTAGAACACAGCGCCAGAGTAAGACAGCTAAACATAATGCCCAAAAAATTAGCATTTGTCTGCGTGAACTTACATGCCGTTGACGTAGAGTTACATAAAGCAGTGGAAAAAGTAAATAGAAGTGTTCTTCGACAGCTAGAGACCAACATACCCAACTACCGACAGTAACATTATTCTCGCTAACCAAAACGCGATAATAGTTGCCATAGTGCAGACACTGAGCCAAGAAGGGCGGTAAGTCAATTTGTCCCTTAAGTAATCCTAAGACGGTTAAGCCAGCTCCTAATCCCAGCACGAGATAAAATGGCGGCCAAATACGCAGGATTCGTCTTAGATAGAAGAGCTTAAAATCAAAAGTCTGATAATGATCGTATTCTTGCCTAAGAAGAGTTGTTATCAAGTAGCCACTAAGAAAGAAAAATACTGTTACACCAAAGCCTGCTGGAGCAATATTTTTAAGTCCTGCATGGAATACAAAGACAATTATAAAAGCAATAGTTCTTATTCCATCAAGAGATGGTATGTACAATCTGGAATGTGAATTTGCACCAGCCGAAACATCTGGATTGGTTATAGGTGAAGCTGAGGAAGATTTTTCCAAGAATTTTTGCTCCTTGAAGGTGCGACACAACAGGCTTAAAAGCTGATCAGATAAAGAATCCAGTAACTTATCGTATCTACCTACCGCATTTTTATAGACATATTAGACTTCTTATATAAATGCCAAAACACAGGCTGAAAGCATTGCAATTACGTAGCAGAATTCGACTTATGCAAGAAGTATATTGTGTTGTTTTTTGACAATTATTACTATACAGCAATACCCCAAACAAAATTTAGCTATTACAAATATTGAGTAGGAGTATATGTACTTAAAATTTTGCCCCCTATAGGTTGTTCGGTCAAAACCTGAATTTTGATAAAACAGCTATAACTCAATATTGGTAGGCGATTCATGCTTTTATTATTTATGTTCTAGTTAGGTTAGAGAAAGTACTAAAATTTTTCAACTAAGCGACTGAATATGGGATATGAGGCACTGAACAAGCAAATAACAAGGATTACAGCCTCTAACCCAGATTTCTAATAACAATTTCACCTAGATTGAGCCAAAACGAGCCATTCAACACTCTGTCCAAGTCTTCTATCAGTCAAAAACGCCCAAAAAGACTATAGCGGTTCTCGGATGCATTACAGTCTGACCTCACTTCCATTCCTCTTTCCTAAAAGGAGGAGCCACTGCGTTGGGGAGCCTGCGCGGTCTTCTCCCATTCGTAAGAGGCTAGCGCCTGCTTTCTTGATGCCCAAAGGGCTGTAGAGGGTTTCCATGCCACTTGCTTTATGCAGGTGTTCCCGTCCACCGCAGTGGCTCCCCATGAGCGACTGGCGTCCGGCGAGCCACCTTGTTGCACGTGGCGTCAGAGGCTTTGAGGCTTACTCCTCAAAGCTACAAAGGTTGGGGCTATTCTTGTTAGGTCTGTATTCCATGCAATTGAGAACTGCTATAGATAAAGGTTATGAGGCTTGCGAACGCCTAACTTGTGAGAAATGCCAGCTAAACCGCGTCCACCTTGAAAACTGTAGTTCTTTCCGTATGAAAAGAAAAAACC
>NZ_CALMFY010000194.1 GCF_937863485.1 uncultured Nostoc sp.
ACGCCAAATAAAAAAATGCGAACGCCAAATAAAAAAATGCGAACGCCGAATCAACAATTGCGTTCGCCGAATCAACAAATGCGATCACCGAATCAACAATTGCGTTCGCCAAATCAACAATTGCGTTCGCCGAATCAACAAATGCGAACCCCAAATCAACAAATGCGTACGCCGAAATAACAAATGCGATCGCCTTAGAGGTTGTTTGAAAAGTGGTTGGCTGTGATTTTAGGCACTTGTTGATCCCCCCTAGCCCCCCTTTTTAAGGGGGGAACCGGAATCAAAGTCCCCCAATTTATCGGGGGATTTAGGGGGATCTAAAACGTTTTGCTACCAACAAAAGGACTTTTCAGACATCGTTTTATAGAACCCATTTGAGATCTATACAGGAGGGCAATCGAATTTGGCTGAACTACGAGCTAAGTTACAAATTTTATAGATCGATCGTCAGGATTTTTTTCTTGCTTTTTTTGTCGCTCAACACGACTGTATTGTAGGGTAATGTATCCGTTCCCAGCGGAATTGGCAGCTTAAAACTGGGGCTTTTATGATCGAGTTCGCCTAAATCAATGCTTTTCTTTATATCGCCATCTGTTGCCAGATAAGCGGTAAGTTCGCCTTTATAATCTTCAATTAAAAAGTCTTTAAAGAAAACGACTGCCCCACCCTCAGGATCTATACCAAGGATGACCGTACCGCTGAAAGTTGCGCCTTTTCGTTCTTCATCAACCGTTGCCACTGGGATTTCCGAGGGGTCTTGACCGGACTTATCTGCCATAAACTTTTTCCTGGACGAATTCTCAACAATTGAAAATGATTTTACAAGAGCGCTATGGGCGATCGCAAAACTCTCAGGACGTATTTCTGCATCGGTCTTGCAAATGTATAGCCAAGTTACTTCTGGTTATACGCCTAATTGGAAGATTGAGTAGGGATGATTCGGGGCCCAAAGCGATCACGTTAGCGAAGCGAGGCGTTAGCCTAGCGTTGCTGCAAAGCAGATCGCATCCCACAAACCTGATAGAGGGGAGACGTTGAGAAGTTTCCGCATAACTTGATCCGACCTTGCCTCGGCAGTAGAGTGCCCTTATCTGTGAACTGACAGGTTTATGGAGTCCAAGGATATATAATGAAAAACGCTATAAATTCAACTTTGCTAACACCTCAGCTAAATCCTTATCCGCCCATTCCCTGTCTTGTCTTGCTACCGCCAAATCTGTCAAAATATCCGCGATCGCCCGATGCACAACTTTATCGCTAACATCCACAAACTGCGACGGACTAAGATTATAATCGGCTTCTCTCAATTCTTCTAACTTAACAACTTTACTCAGCTTCTCCCGCGTTTCCCAATTGCGATAAACCTCATCAACCGCCTTAATCCCTTCCTGCGTCAAAATATTCTTCGGATCGCCCTTGACAAAATAATCAGCAGCATTAATCAGTAAAAACTCGCCCTTACGATTCAGAGGTTTCAGGCGATTTAACAAAATTACCACCCCTGGCGCAGTTGTGTTATAAAACAAATTTTCAGGTAGCAAAATCACCCCTTCAACTCTGTCTTTTTCCACAAATTCCTTGCGGATGTCTCTTTCTTGATTTTTGTTCTGACTCCCCGAACCGCGAGACACTGCACCTGTATCCAAAACAACCGCCGCCCGTCCGTTATCTTTCAGCGATGCCCAAATATGCTGCACCCATCCCCAATCTGCTGAAGATTTGGAGGCAATTCCGTCTTTAAAGCGTTCAAAAGAATCTTCTTCGTAAGCATCTGCGCCGTAATTATCCTGATTCCACATCGGATTAGCAACTACATAATCAAAGCGCATCACCTTCTTGTCAACCGTAAATTTAGGTTGCCTAAATGTATCGCCAATCTCAATTTGTGTATCAGTAAAATCCTGCAAAAACATATTCATTTTAGCGATGGCAAAAGTTGTCCAGTTCAACTCTTGCCCAAATAACCGAGGTGCTTTACTCTCCTGGCCTGGATGCTTGCGGTTGAACACCAGACGCGGCTTAGTCAACAACCTTCCCGATCCACAAGTGGGGTCATAAATCTTTGTGTAGGGTTCAGGGTCAATAATTTCTCCAATCAACCAACCCACCTCTGATGGTGTGAGAAACTCCCCCGCACTTTGCCCCTGTCCTTCAGCAAACTTTCGCAGCAAATACTCATAAGCTTCCCCTAAAACATCCGCATTGGTATTCTTTAACCCCAACCGATGCCGACTGATGACTTCAATCAAGTCTTTTAAATGGTCATCATCCAAAACGCGCTGATTGCTTTGCTTCTCGTTATAATCCTTCAGCGTCAGCGTTCCCGATAACCCAGGATTGCGCTTTGCCACTTCCCGCATCGCCGTTGTGACAAACTCTCCTAAGCCATCTTTAGGATGAAAGCGAATTGCATCCCAACGGTACTCGTGCGGGACATAGTAACGCACAATCGGCTGACGATTATTTTTAATTGCATCTTGATGATCTGCTTCAATGAAAGCACGGGCTAAGTCTCCACCCCCAAACTTCTCGGCGCACTTTTCATACTCATCATCAAAGACATCAGACAGCCGTTTGTAGAAAATTAGCGGCAGAATAAAATCTTTGAATTTTGGTGCATCCGTCGCACCGCGTATCTTACAAGCAGCATCCCACAGCCATTGTTCCATTGCCGGAATATCCAAGCGATCGCCAGCTTGCGCTAACTCTAGAAGTGGTAAATCAAGAGAACCGTTTTTCTCTGCTTGCTTTTTACTGTTTTTCCTTATTCCACGCGGCACTTAACTTAACTCCTGCGTTAGCGTAAAGCTCGCCGTTGGCGTTAGCGTTCGCGCAGCGTCTCTAAGAGTTGCGGTAGCGAGTCCTCTCCCAAAAGGAGACGCCAAGGGCGAACGAGCGTCAGCCTCTCGTAGAGAAGGCATCGCTTCTATATTATTTCGAGAATCCCTATTTTCGCAGTTTCTCGGCTAATTGTTGATAAATCAGAAACAGCAAGCTACACATCCCCGACTTCTCAAAAAAGTCAAGGATCTTGTTTCTGCGCGTTTGATTCTAGATTGCTATGTCAAACGGAAAAACTCTACCTTAGACAGAATTAATAACCTACTTTAGGAAAGTCCATCCTATCCTAATATATATGACAGTTAATATGTTAACAGTAATAAATAATTAGCTAATCTACAGGTAACGAGCGCGGAGGGATTTGAACCCCCGACCCACAGAACCGGAATCTGTTGCTCTATCCACTGAGCTACGCGCCCTTAATTTTTCATATTATAACATGTCTGTGATAAAATTTGTAGCCTAAAGAAACTTGGTTTCTGAGTTAAAGAAAATTAGCTGGGTCTACTGGTGTACCATTCTGACGAACTTCAAAGTGGAGGTGGGGCCCAGTTGAGAAACCTGTAGAACCGACAGCACCGATCGCTTGTCCACGTTCAACTGCTTGTCCTTCGGTGACATACAACTCGCTGGTATGTCCATACAGTGTAGTCATGCCATTGCCGTGGTCGATAATTACAGCTCTGCCATAACCACCATACCACCCAGCAAAAATCACTCTTCCTGAATCGGCTGCCCGAATTGTACTACCATAGCTAGCGGCAAAATCTAACCCGGCATGAAAGCGACGATAGCCAAGAATTGGGTGCATCCGCCAGCCAAAGGGACTGCTAGTAGGAGCGTCGCTAGGATATGCCATTACACCAGTTCCCCGAATGATCATGCTTGTCCGGCTGTTGGTTTTTGCTTGCGCCTCTTCTGCTGCTCTAGCTTCTGCTACCTTTTGTTGAATCAAGATTTCCAGATTTTTGGATTCCCTTTCTAGCTGGTTTTGCGCCGCTTCCAAGGCTAGGCGATCGCTATTCAGGCGTTGAATCAATTCTGATTGTGACTGCGCCTGAGTTTGATAATCGGCTTTTTGTGCTAACAGTTGCTCACGAATCAAAGCAATTTCGTTTTTTTGCTGTTCTACGTCCGTTTTCTGTTTATTGATCAGGTTTGCTTGAGCGTTGAGTTTTACCAAAATTTTCTGGTCTGCCTGATACACTAACTTCAACTGATGACGGCGGCTGATAAAATCGCTGATATTTTCACTTTGGAGCAAAACTGCCCATCCAACAGATGCAGGCGATCGCTGGAGATAACGCAATCGTGCTACTGTTGCTATTTGCCGCTCCTGATAGTCACGTTGGGCTACAGCTAAATCAGCTTCTAACTGCTGGAGGCGTTGGGTGGCGAGTTGTAATCGTGATTCGCTCTCTTGAATGTAGCTATCTGTGGTTTGCAGATTTTGCTTTAAACCAGTCAGGTGTTGTTGGGCCTCTTGTTGGAGATTTGTTAAGCGATCGCGATCGTTAACCACACTCTGATGCTGCTGGTTCATTTGTTGCTGCTGTTGTTGCAAAGTATCAATAGACTCTGTAGACGTTGCGTCGGCTGGACTTAATGCCAAATAAGTACATAAAATGCAGCAAAATGCAATAGATAAACAGCAATAAATCTGTTTTTTTCCGATAAATCGCGCTCTCATAGTGTGCAGCCAAACCAAAATGATGCTTTCAAACACTATGAGGATTATTCCCAAAATATGATTCACCTACTCCAACGCATTCAGGACTTACGCAAAATCATGATAAAACGAACCGCAAAGGACGCAAAGGACACAAAGGAATAAGAGTTTCAAAGAGTTCTTGCGTAAGTCCTGGCATTATTAAATTGGTCTGCCAAGTTGTAAGACAAGAATTCCAGCTATGTCATAAGCAGGTATATCAGCCGATGAGATGTATGAACGCACGTATAGTAATTCTCTTAATTACCTTGGTTTTTCCAGGTTTGGCAGTGGTGGGAGTATCGCTGTATTGATTTAATCTCGATTATGCAGCACCGATCAAAGCTGAAAGGTATGTGGAAAACCTGCTAGAGGTGGGAAAAGTAAATGATAGACAGTTAGAGTCCGCCGATCATCGCACCTACATTCATCACATCAATGTGTTTGCCGATGAAACTTGGGGATTACTGGAAAGAGTAATTGCAGCGCTAGGCATACATGGATTAGTCACTATTAAAGAAAATTCCTAGTTATCTCATGATCGATATTCTCTTCAGATTAGCGGATCAGGCGATCGCCACTTTATAAATGTCTTGCTGCTATGGAACAGTAAATCAAAATATTTTTCGAGCGCTTGCAGCATGGCAAGTATCACCTGTGATTTTAGCTATGGTACTGAAGAGTTTAGTCAATCAGGCATGGGAACTGTTCTGCAACAGTCAGGAAATGGTTTGGTTAAAAAACCAAGTGATTCCTTACTGTGCTAAATCAGCCTGTGGCAATACCTCCTAATCGGCATGGAAACGGAAAGTTACCTGTCAACGAACTGACTCAGTAGAGCATTTGATTAATTCCTAGCGAATTAAATTTGGCAATAGCTTACAATGCCAATGTATCTCAATACAATGTTAATGCGTCCCTCTGCAATGCCAATGTATCTTGATACAATGTTAATGCGTCCCTCTGCAATGCCAATGTATCTCAATACAATGTTAATGCGTCCCCTGCAATGTTAATGTAGTCGGCTGCATTATTAATGCGTTCTTCTGCAATGCCAATGCGTCCCCCTGCATTAAGAACGCTAGGCTTTTACGCAAAACTGTATTAATAAATTGATTGACTACCGCGATTTACTCAAAGCTAACCTCAGTCAGCAAAGTGAAAAGTTGCTAGGTGGTAAGCACATCCAAGGTAAGCTGATGAGTAAAGTAGTAAACCTCTTGTTCACTGAAACTCATAACTCAGCACTCAGGACTGATGCAGAACAAGCAAGAAAAAATTTCGCAAGTGGTAGTGACTGCTGGGCAGATGCGCGATATTGAAGAGCGGATCTTTGCAGCAGGAATGCCTGTAGTAGCTTTGATGGAAAAGGTGGCGGGATTAATTGCCCGTCGCATTCAAGATATCGCCCTAAATCCCCTTAAAAAGGGAGATGTTGCTTCTGGTGTGGGAATTCTTGTCGGCCCCGGTCATAATGGCGGGGATGCTTTAGTAGTAGCTCGTGAATTACACTTTCGCGGGTATAAGATTTGGATTTATTCTCCTTTCTCTAAGCTTAAGGAATTAACTTCGCAGCACTTGCAGTATGCTCAGAGTTTGGGCATTCCAATTTATCAAACAATTGAGCAACTGCCAGATTCTGATTTGTTGATTGATGGCTTGTTTGGGTATGGTTTAGAAAAAAACCTCACTGATCCCATTGCCTCTGCAATTAATCAGCTAAATGAATTGTCTGTGCCGATTTATAGCATCGATTTACCTTCAGGTTTACACACCGACACTGGCGTTGTATTAGGAACTGCGATTCGCGCCACTCACACTTTTTGCTTGGGTTTATGGAAACTAGCTTTCTTCCAAGATCAGGCGCTGGAATATCTCGGCAAAGCTGAGTTAATCGATTTCGATATTCCTTTAGCTGATGTAGAAGCTGTTCTCAAAGATGCACCCAGGATTAAACGTATTACATCAGCAACGGCACTTGCTACTTTACCCCTACCCCGTCCAGCAGTCACCCACAAATATAAAGAAGGACATTTACTGTTGATTTGCGGTTCGCGGCGCTATGCAGGTGGAGCAATTTTAACTGGTTTGGGTGCTAGGGCTAGTGGTGTGGGGATGCTTTCGATTGCCGTACCCGAATCGCTAAAATCTCTTTTGGTGTCACACTTGCCAGAAGCGTTAATTATCGGTTGTCCAGAGACGGAAACCGGAGCGATCGCTCAATTGCAATTACCAGAAAAAACTGATCTAAGTTCCTTTAATGCGATCGCCTGTGGCCCCGGTTTAACACGAGATGCTACTCCGATTGTGGAAGAAGTCATAGAAAGTGATCGCCCTTTGCTTCTCGATGCCGATGGTTTAAATATCCTGGCACAAATGGGAGCGATCGCCACATTAAAAAAACGTCTTGCCATAACCGTACTCACACCCCACACTGGCGAATTCCAGCGATTGTTTCCTGATGTCGCCGATGCCAAGCATCACAGGGTGAAAGCAGTACAGGAAGCAGCAGCGCAAAGTGGGGCGGTAGTGTTGTTGAAAGGGGCAAGAACTGCGATCGCAAACCCTGAAGGTGCCGTTTGGATTGTTCCTGAAAGCACACCCGCCTTAGCACGTGGTGGTAGTGGCGACGTGTTAACTGGGCTACTGGGTGGATTGTTGGCGCAAGCAGCAACTAAACAGATTCCCGTAGAAGATATTGTGGCAGCTGCCGCTTGGTGGCATTCACAAGCGGGTATAATAGCCGCCCAAGAGCGTACCGAATTGGGTGTAGATGCATTTACATTGACACAGTACTTAGTGAAAGCTCTAAGCTAGTCAATTCCCTCGTTCCCAGTCTCCGACTGGGAATGCCATCCTAGAGGCTCCGCCTCTAATTTAAATAGAAATCATGGGACGCAGCCGTTACCACGTACTAGGAACCCAGCCACACTTCCTCACCTGCACAGTTATAAATTGGATACCACTATTCGGCAAAGTTGAATTTACACAAATTATTTTAGATTCTCTCAATTTTCTGCAACATCAGCAGCGTTTAACCTTATACGCTTACGTAATTATGGAAAATCATCTCCATATAATCGCCTCAGCCGCTAGTTTATCAAAAGAAATAGGAAACTTTAAATCATTCACGGCTCGCTGTATTATTGACTTACTTGAGAAAAATAATTCCAACTACATACTTAACTAGCTTGAGTTTTATAAATTAAAACATAAGACAAGACAAGAATATCAACTTTGGCAAGAAGGTTTCCATCCGCAAGCAATTCTGGATGAGGAAATGTTGAGACAAAAGTTAGATTATATTCACAACAATCCAGTCAGACGTGGTTATGTGGATGATCCGGCACATTGGCGGTATTCTAGTTGCCGCAATTACATCGGGCAACTAGGTTTATTGCAGGTAGAGTTGATTGATGTGTGAGGCAAGGCGGGGCCTTGAGGATGGCATTCCCAGTCGGAGACTGGGAACGAGGAGATTCAGCCATTGACTAAATACCAATGCTGTAGCGCCAGTCGTTGAATTTCGCGCCAGGGAATATTATGTTTTCGAGCTAACTCTGCACAATCTTCATATTCTGGCTGCACATTAACAATAACTTTTTCTGGTAATTCTCCCTTCCATGCTACTTTGACACGCACTTTGCCATATTCAATTTCCACTTGTTGAATTTCCCGTTGTAAAATGGCGCGTTGCTGAGTTGTTCGCCGAATGCCTAAAGTAGTGGTTTCGCGAAATAAAACCGCTTCACAACTGAGTAAATTTTCTGGATGACAAATCACAGTCAGCAAAATCCCCGGACGGGACTTTTTCATGCCGATCGCTTGGGTAAAAACATCCACCGCACCAGCCGCAAACAACGCCTCAAACACATAGCTGATCGCTTGCGGGTTTAAATCATCAATTTGAGTTTCTAGTACCGAGATGGTTTCTAAATTTGAGCTAGTATCTTCAAAATCGCTGAAATTTTCTAAATTTGCGATAGTATCTTCAGAATCGCTAAAATTAGACTGTAAACTTGGGCTTTCACCCAGCCAGAGGCGTAAAATATTGGGAATGGGTAAATTTATGGTTCCTGCTCCCAGTCCTATCTGCTTGATAGCGATCGCAGGTGGTGAACCAAAGTCTTTTGCCAAAGTAGTAGCGATCGCGGCCCCTGTAGGTGTCACCAATTCTCTGTCAATTCCATTGCTATAAACTGGACAACTCCGCATTTCCCACAGCTTTAATACCGCTGGTACTGGTACTGCCATCTGACCATGTGCAGCTCGAACAGTGCCGCCACCAGTCGGGAACGCCGAGCAGTAAAGTAAAGGCCATCCTTCGTTATTGCTCTCAATCCCCAACCAATCCAACCCCAGGCAAGTACCTACAATATCGACGATCGCATCTACAGCACCCACCTCATGGAAATGAACTTTTTCAGGCGAAATGCCATGCACCGCCCCTTCAGCGACTGCTAGCTGTTGGAATACCGCCAAACTCCAAGCTTCTGCCCGTGGTGGCAACCCCGCTTTGATAATCATCTCCTCTATTTCTGGCAAGTGGCGTGTGTGATGGTGACTGTGTTCGTGGTCGTGGTGGTGATGATCGTCTACTAAATCCACATGGACTTTAGTTGCCTGCTGACCATTCCGTTGGACAAATTCCGCCCTTAACTGATATTCCTGTTCAATACCCAACCCATTGAGTTTTTCAATTAAATACTCCACAGGAACACCCAAACTTACCAAAGCACCCAGGCACATATCACCAGAAATCCCTGTCGGACATTGAAGATAAGCAATTTTATTCATAATAAATTAGTCATTAGTCATTAGTTATTCTCCCCTATCCCCAATTCTCAATCACTCTATGGCAAAAATTTTCCCAGTTCATCCGGATAATCCTCAAATTCGCCGAATAGAGGAAATAAAGTCGGCGCTTTCTAGTGGCGCAGTCATGCTTTACCCTACTGATACAGTCTATGCGATCGGTTGTGATTTGAATGCCAAGTCGGCGGTAGAACGAGTGCGGCAAATTAAACAGCTAGCAAATGATAAACCACTGACATTTTTATCTCCCTCGCTTTCAAATGTGGCAACTTATGCCTTCGTAAGTGACACAGCCTATCGGATTATGAAACGCCTGATTCCAGGGCCATACACGTTTTTGCTCCCAGCAACTAAATTAGTACCGCGATTGGTGCAAAGCCCCAAGCGGAAAACTACTGGAATTAGAGTACCAAACCATACTGTGTGTTTGGAGTTGCTGGCAGCGTTGGGCAATCCGATTATTTCAACTTCAGCACATCTGCCAGCAGATGAAGCAGATAATGGGATGATTCGGATAGATCCAGAAACTGTTCAGTCGCGGGTAGAGCTATTTGACCGTTTGGACAACTTGGTAGACATAATTGTAGATACTGGCGAAGAACCTACATATGAAGTGTCTACCATCTTGGATATGACGGCAGAGGAAGCAGTAATTATACGGAGGGGTTTAGGTTGGGAAGCAGCAGCAGCATGGGTATAAGAATAAAACTTCACAGGCACACCTCTTTGTTTCGGAAATTGTGATAAAAGCGACTCCAGTTTTGAAACTGTCATATTTAAAGGCGATGTCTACGATGGGCACAGATGCAATAACAGGATGGTGGCAATAGTCGGTACAGCAAGGGATTTGACAAGTTTGAGAAAATGACGGGTACTCATGTTCCCGCGTGAATGTGGCGGCTTGTGAAAAAACCGACACATTGTCATAACCGTAACTCTCTCGTATTTCCTACAGTTTTATATATGAGCTTTAGATGTGAGCATTACATGCGGCAAGTCTTAATGGATGAATGCCCAAAGATTCACAAGCCTTGGCTAGCCTTGATTGCTGTGTCTGCGTTGTAATTACGGTGCAATACTACTCCCTGGAAAAGTCATGAAAGCTAACGTCGTTAATCTACCAAACTCTACACCTATTTTTGATAATCACCTTTCGACCGAAGAATTTTCAGACAGCAGCAGTGGTAACTTGATTGAATTGCTGTGTCAGGAAATGCAAGCACAAGTGAAAGCAGCACCCAGATGCGTAGAAGCTTTAGCAAACCGCATAGCTATAGAAGTAGAACGCATTTGCGACAAAAGCTCCCGTATCCAAACATCTGGGCAAATCAAATCCTGGCAGATTACGTTGGGAAGGCATCGGATGCAAAAGTGCTTACGTTACTACCAACTAGGTTCCAAACAAGGGCGGGTGGAATTACATAGCAATTTGGGTGCTATGGTTTACCGCCATGTAACTATATCCGGCTCTGAGTTGGGCTTTGAGGCTCGTTACAGCCTAATTGAAGATTTTTTACAAGCATTTTATATTGAAGCTATCAAAGCTTTCCGCAGAGAAAACGAACTACCTAATGATCATACGCCGCGTACTCAGCTGCAATTAGCTGAATATATGGCGTTTACAGAACAGTATGCCAAACGCCGGATCAATTTACCTGGTGGTGCAAATCAGCAATTGATTATCTTGCGGGCCCAAGGTTTTGCTCGTCGTCAGCCGCAAGAAACTACTGTGGATATTGAAATGGCGGTAGAGTCTGCTAAGGGTGAAGAAGCAGAATCTTACCAGCGTAACTCGGCGGTGCAACAGCTGCGATCGCAAATGATTGCCCAAACTAATTTTGATCCATCAGAAGAGTCAGAACGCGATCGCGTCATCACTGAATTGATGAAATACCTGGAGTCTCAAGGCCAATCTGACTGTATGAACTACCTCAGCCTGAAACTCCAAGACCTCTCAGCCCCAGAAATTGACCAAATTCTCGGTTTAACTAGCCGTCAGCGCGATTATCTCCAACAACGCTTTAAATACCATGTAGAAAAGTTTGCCAAACAACACCATTGGCAATTGGTACATCAATGGTTAGGTGCAGGTTTAGAACAAAAATTGGGTTTATCTTCCCAGCAGTGGGAAGTCTTTTTAAATCAACTCACACAACAGCAACAGCAAATATTAGAGTTAAAAACTGCAAGGCAAAACGACCAAGCGATCGCCAAAGCCATTAAATGCACTCCCAAACAGCTACAAAAGCGCTGGACTCAACTCTTAGAACTAGCATGGACTATCCGCAACGGTCATACTGAAGCTCAGACAGGCTAAAGCTAAGGCGAAATCACTAAAATTTATCCAAGCTCAATTCTAGTTATTAGAGAGGTTAGGAAAAAGGTTAAGGGGCAAAGAGAAAAGGAAAATCCCATTTCTTTCATACTTCCTGAATTAGCAACTCGTTCTTGATCCCAATTATTAATACATTTGTATTTATCTAGTACAAAAATACCAAGTTTTTCGGATTTTTTGCCTATTAATCCAACCTTGTTTAGTCAAAATCAAAAATTCATATTAAGCAACTGATTATTTGTTACTACTTCTGTGAAATCCTATAATAAACAGGACTTTTGGCAGAGGGATTGATGATGGCTCTGACTCAAGGCGGACGGGCAAATAAGTCTGGGAATATTTTAGAAGGAAATGTAGAAGCAATCTTAAATGGGCATAATTATTTCCAAGTAGGGAACTATGTCCCAAAAGAATTTATATTGAATGCTGCTTTATTACCAAAACGTTATGGAAAAGAAGTTTATATTGGAACTGGAATTTATCATACCGTTTTAAAGGTTGATTTTTATGTTGTTGGCTCACCTGCAATGCCGTCTGGTTTAATCTTCGAGTGCAAATGGCAAGAAAGCCCCGGTTCTGTTGATGAAAAATTTCCTTACTTGAACATGAATATCCAGAATTATTACCCTGCACCAACTATCGTGATTTTAGGCGGTGAAGGTATGCGAGAAGGCGCAAGCAAATGGCTAAAAGCACGAGTTAATGATAATCATAATTTATTAGCAGTTTATAGCTTAGACAGATTCATTGCTTGGGCAAATAAAAATCTTTAAAAGATGTAATTAGTAGTTCGTAAATCATGCCTCTATTTTTTATGTTTGAGTTAATTGATCGGGCTGCTTTGATTCTGTAGGTTTCAAAATTGATATCACTATAAATTTTACTAATAAATTCGCTATCCGAATTACATACCATAACTTTGACACCACGACTTGCCAACTCTGCACAAGTATCTCTTAAAAGTTCTTGGTCTTTTTTACTAAAACAATTTTGATTATAAGCAGTAAAATAGCTAGTGTCACTGATAGGATGATAGGGTGGGTCAAAAAATACAAAGTCATCACTGCTAGTCGCATGATTTAAGACTTCTGTAAAATCTGCTTGTCGGATTTCTGCATGAGAAAGTGCTATTGAGGCTAGTCGCAGTAAATTTTCATGACAAATATTGGGATTTTCATATCTGCCTAAAGGTACATTGAATTTGCCCTGTGAGTTGACTCGATAAAGACCATTAAAACAAGTCTTATTAAGATAAATAAGACGAGCAGCTTTTTCTATATCAGTACCATCCAAGTTGTTTCGGACACTATAGTAATAATCTTTATTATGTCGGATTTTATGCACTTTCAATATAGAAATTAATTGCTCAACATCATCTCTTACACAACAATAAGTGTTAATTAATTCGGCATTAATATCAGTTAAAATCGCTGCACTTGGTTGGAGATAGAAAAAAACAGCACCACCACCTAAGAATGGCTCATAGTAATTTTTATAACTTTTGGGAAAATAAGGAATATATTGCTGTATCAACCTACTTTTACCCCCTGCCCACTTCAAAAATGGACGTGGGCTAGTTTCTTTGGGGATTTGAATTACCATTTACCTACGATTTAATTGAAAATAATTGTGACTAAATAAAGCCAATATAACCGACGAGCCATATTTTAGATTAACTGGCTAATTTTCCAGCCGCATAGATTACAATTGAGTAGATAAAGCATATCAAAACAAACGTAAGTATATAACAAGGCAGTTTACATTCAGATGTTTGACGGATTTTGGGATAACGTCTTTCGCTACCCCCGGTACTTAATTACTATTGTCTTAGGCCTGTTTCTGAACACCTTTGCGCCATTAGTGCCACTGTTGAAGCGCCCAGTCACCTTGATCGCTATCTTGGGTTTATTTGTAGGCAGCCTAGTCTTCCTTACTTTCACCCTACGAGCAATGTTGGGCTTGAGTACAATCTAGACTAGCGCTATATCGGGGTTGTGCCCCACAGACGGTTGCTCTTGGCGTTGCTCACGCTAAGTACTGTCTACCCAACTTACATCTATTTTTGTTGTACAACCTCTGTGAGGAGGCGAAATTTTTATGGCTACAAATCGCCGGGTTTCCCGCGTTGCTGAACTGATCAAACGGGAAGTTAGCCAAATGCTGCTCAACGGCATTAAAGATGACCGTGTGGGTACAGGAATGGTAAGTGTTACTGATGTTGATGTTTCCGGCGATCTCCAACACGCCAAAATCTACGTCAGTATCTATGGTACAGATGAAGCTAAGGTAGAAACAATGGCAGGCTTAAAGTCGGCGACGGGTTACGTCCGCAGCGAACTTGGGGCGCGGGTACGGCTACGTCGGACACCAGAGGTGATCTTTCTCGAAGATCGCTCCATAGAACGCGGTAATAAAGTACTGGCACTACTAAACCAACTTAACCATGAGCGTCCGCCAGAAAATCTCGTATCAGTAGAAGACAGCACAGATCAAGATGATGAATCATCTAGTGAATAAGTAACTTAAATAACAATGTAACTTCAGAACAATTAATCTCAGCAAATCCGCCAAACAGTTTACAGACGTGACTAGATCGCGTCTGTTTTAATGTAACCATAATCTACTTCAGCGATCGGTAGTTGCATGTATATGCTTTCTGTTTATCGTAAATCAAAGGGTTTAAGACCCCTTCTCCTTTTGAGAGAGGGTTTAAATAAGAGTCTGAAACTCTCTTTTCTACCAGAGGTTGGACGAACAATTTTGAATTTTGTTAGCGCAGCGTAAAGCCTGCGGCTGGCAACTCTTAGAGACGCTACGCGTAGCAAGATCCCCGTAGGGGTACGCTTAGAGCGAGTCTGCGTTCGCTTTTAGCGTCTCGTAGAGAGCGTCATTTTGAATTGTTAAGTGTGTCCTAATTACGAATTAGTATTACTCCGCCCTTTTACAGATGTTTATCAAAAGAAAACTGTGTGATATTAGTGCTGAAAATAACCAAGATATTACGGTTTTACTTAATAAATTGTTAATAAATGCTAGGATAAAAGCCTTCGTAGTGTATTTTAAGCGTTATGTTTTGCAACAGTTTATACCGTAGTATCTGACAAATATTCTTGTGTTGTTTAGCCTTAGATAAATACCAGCAGTTCTAGATCCGGCTTTAAGATGATTATTTGATATGTAAGCAATGCCTGCGGCGGGCTATGACGCTCCTGCGGACGCTCGTTCCTCGCTACCGCTAACGCTACGCTATCGGCGTCGCGATATGAATTCTCCCCACCCGCCAAATCTTGCCTAAATACGGTGATGGCAAGACTTTTAGACTTGTTGAATAAAAATCATCCAGCCACCCTAGCAGGTTAAGTTAACTACAAGGAATTTTTTTTGTAAAGCGGATTTTCGCGGAATGTCAGGATTTTTTGACTTTCTTAACATTTCTTGAAATATTTTCCGGATATGTAGCGTCAAAATAAAAATAGTTCCGTATAGCAAACTACAAAATCCTAGCCACACCTGTAATTTCTGTAATGTTTGTTCCTAATTATTAACGGGAACACTATCGTAAGTGTTAATTTGTGAGTAAAAACCATGAGTGTGAATACGGTGCCTTTTATCAATTACTACTCTCTAGATGTGATTCAAGACGAAGCACGCCGACTGGTGCAAAAGGGAATGGTTAGCAGACAACAGCCAATATATACCCTCTGCCAATACATTCCAGCGAGAGAGTGGGTTTGCGTTGAATGTGAATTAGAGAAATGTGACTTTTTGTTACGCGATCGCATTGGCGACCTAATTGGTCGTGAACAGTGGGACAACGACTAATCAATGTTTGATTTCGGATTTGGAATTGGGACTTTATTTTTGATGTGTGGATGTCACCATCAACGATTCGACGCCCAATCTGGGGAATAATCTCTGGTTTTTGATGAGCATTGCCCCATACAAAATCTTGCGTTTTTCATTAATACAGAAACATTTGAGTCTGAATTTATACAATTTTTCAAGTTGAAGTAGATATGAGAACCATTTGTTCTGTATATCTGGTGCTACAGCTTGAGTCTAGTGTGTAAGTTCTGTGAAGTTCCTACATTGATCTGATAAAAGTGGAGGAACTTCACTTTTGACTTGCAATTCATTACATCGCTTGCCTCAAGTGAGCGATAGTTTGCTTGCTGTTTAAAATAAAAATCCGTGCTGAAAAGTTTGCTAAGTTGGGCTAACCGACACCAGTTGATACAACAGATAGCGCAGCGTAAAGCCTTTGCAAACAACTGGCTCAACTTTCGCAAAATCTAAAGTTTATATAGTATTCTTTCTTAAAAAATCTCGAAAAGCATAAAAAATCATCGGAAGTATTATCCTACTTGCTCTAAATACTGATTAATGTCTTCAATGATACGGGTAAGTTCAGCTTCTGTAGTCAAGCGGATGTTGACGTTGCGGACAGTCAGCAAAATTTTGGCTGCGAAGGGCGTTGGCCAGATATTAGGATTGCAGAAAATTTCTAAAAATACTTCACCCGTATAACGATATTCCAGGGGAGGCTGGGGAGTGACTTTACCGCCGCCAGGAGTAGGTTTAGCGGCGACAGCTTTCAGGCGCTCCATCAGTTTATCCGTCGCTGTCTTTAATTCTCGTGCTGCTTGGGGTGAAAAACTGAAGGAGACAGAACCTTCAATTAGGTTCAAGGTTAGAGGAGTTGAAGACATATGTTTTTTATTAAAACTTTTTGATAAGTAACACTGTGGTCAATATTATTGCACAAGCTGAAGCAAGTGTGAATGTCAAAACGCTCAATAACAATAGATTAAGTAAAGCGAGGCAAAGGTATTTTCATAAACACCTTTTGTTTGGGTTTATAGACTTCAAATATCAACTCTCAACAGATTAAGAGAGATCCAAAAAATAAAATGCCCAGCAGTTTCAAGGATATTGTTGCCAAAACGACAAGATTTTGGCGCTTTCGCCCGGAGGGCGAAAGCTAGGCTCATAGCATTTTATTACTTGTAAGTGCCTTAACAGAAAAAATGCAGTTCCTATTTAAAGCGTTGTCCACAAAACGAGTGCTGGGGCAAGTTGTTCAGCCGATGACCAACAAAGCAAGCGAATTAAAACTCCCATCTTTATGAAATTATCAATCACTTCCCTGCATTTTGAATGAAGCGCCTAATTCAGAACTCGTAGGAAATCGTTGCTTGCACATTAAACGGTGCGCCTGGATAGACGAGGGTTCGCCTTGAAGCAGTTTCATAGTATTCCACGTCAAAAAGATTATTCACGTTGATACCAACTCTCCAGTTGTCTCGGCGGTAAAACAAGGCAGCATCAGCACGGACATAACTGGGAACCTGGAAATTGCTGTTGGGAAAATCGCCTTGCTGTTCGCCCACAAAGACTAGCCCAAATCCAAAGCCTAATCCTCGGTAATCACCGCTTTGAAGTTCGTAGGTTGTCCACAGGTTCGCCGCGTTTTTGGGAACGTTCTGCAAAAATTCACCCACTGGAATGTCATTGTCTTCGGTGACTCGCGCATCGGTATAAGCATAGCCTGCAATGATATTCCATCCCGGTAGGATTTCGCCCCCCATGGTGAACTCAACCCCTCGACTGCGCTGCTCACCGATTTGGATCGAGAAATTGATCGGATCAACAGGGTCACTAGTTTGCACATTGCTCTTAGTAATCTGAAAAGCAGCTAACGTCGCAGACAGAGTATTAGTGATGTCTGCTTTGATGCCGACTTCGTATTGGTTGCCCCGCTCAGGCTCAAAGAGTTCTTGAGTTCGCGATCGCCCAATCACCGGATTAAACGATTGACTGTAGCTGGCATAGAGAGAAATTGGTTTAATAGGCTGATAGACAATGCCCACACGAGGACTGAATGCTTGATCCCCCTGAAAAGAGGTTCCCAAACTATCGTACTGTTCGGTGAAGTCAAATCGTCCACCGACTAGCAAGTGCAAATTATCGGTAATGTCAATCTGATCCTGAATATAGATGCCCAAGCTGTCTGTGAAAGTTGTGCCATAGTTCTCGATTTGGACATTTGGTCGAGTAACATTGTAATTTGGGTTGAAGATATCGATTGTCGGTAATGGAACAGTACCAAACGTGAAATAGTCGGTAGTGCGACTAAGATCAAACCCGACTAATAATTGATGCTGAATGGAACCCGTGGCAAATTTCCCAATTAGATCGGTCTGCATTTGATAGCTCTGGGCAATGGAAACCCCATCCGCATAGAGTTTATCAATAAAGCGATCATCACGGAAGTCATTTTCTACGTATGTATAGCCACCAGAGGAAGATGTATTAGAGAAAGAAAGTCCATTGCGAAGCTGCCAGTTATCACTGAACTTATGCTCAAGTCGGTAACTCGCCTGATATTGCTTCTCGGTATACCTGTCCAGGGATGGATAGAACAAGGCTCGATTAATCGGCAGCACCAGAGAACCATCACTGAGGGCTAATACACCAAAATCAAGCTGTGGATCGTTATAGGTATAGGAGAAGTCAACCGTTAAGGTCGTATTTTTGCTGATATTCCATTGCAGGACAGGAGCCACAGAAAAGCGCTGCTCACTCACAAAGTCTCGAAAACTGCCATTGTTTTGATAGGCTGTATTAAGCCGATACCGCAAATTGCCGTCATCAGTTAAGGGTCTTGAAAGATCAAGCTCTGAACGGTAAAAGCTGAACTGCCCCCCTGTGAAGTTGACATTATAATAAGGCTCACTCAGAGGCTGTTTCGTCACCGTGTTGATAACGCCTCCAGGCTGCAATTGCCCAAACAAAACCGATGCCGGGCCGCGTAACACCTCAATGCGTTCTATATTCGCAAGATCCACATCCACGGGTGCTCTGACACCGCTACGAAACCCATTTATGAGGTTGAAATCTTGTCTAAATCCGCGAATAACAAAACTTTGATTTTGACCAAAATACTGTGAGACACCCGGAGCATTATTTCGCACTGCATCTTGCAGTCGATTCACGCCCTGATCTTTAATCACCTGATTGGGAATGACTTGAATTGACTGGGGAATGTCTCGCAAGGGGGTGTCGGTTCTTGTCGCTGTTGTCGCATTTTGCACATTATAGCCATCCTGCTCCCCTGTCACTACCAACTCAATCGGCTCATCCTGTGCTGCTGGTTTCTCTTGCGGTGTCTGACTAGGAGGCTTTTCTTGAGTCTGCGGTGTTTGGGGTTGCTGTGGTGGCTGTGTCGCTATTGCAGTAGAAGATATATCAAAAACCAGCCCAGCATTATCATCAAATAACTCAACAGTGGGTAAACCCTTCTCACCCACCACCATCACTCGCACAGTATTCGCATCAACATTCGTAACTGTTATTTCAGTAATTCCCGCAAGCGGTTTTTCCGAACGAAACGTAAAAGCCTCGCCTGACGCTAAACGCAACTGCCCACCAGATATGTCGGCAATAAAATTATTACCCGTACTGCGATTTGTGACTGGCAGTTGAGTACCAAGAGGTGTCTGTAAAATTATCTCCACACCTTGAGCAGTGGGATTTGCTTTAACGGACGTTATTGGTGTTATTTGTGGTGTGGGCGACTGCACTAGTAAAAGTTGGGCATTGGTAATGGGGGGTTCAACTTCGCTTAGTTGTCGAATTATAGGAGAATTGTTTCGGCGTAGCCCGCCTTTGGCATCGCCCCTGCCAACTTTCAAAAGGCGAGTCAGGTTGCTGGAAGTACGGGACTCGACATTATTATCTGATTTCACTTGTGCCGATGCAGGCATAACTACTAAAGCACTCAAACATCCTGATAGACTCAGTGCCAGCCACAACTGAAAACCGCTATATAACCAGGAACTTTTCATCACAACTCCTCAAACACCAACTTGCTAAACCTAAGTTTATTGACACTATTTGCAATGAGCATATCAAAAAGCAGAGATTGATCATTCAACTCCTTGAATGCCTAAAAACTTAATTCCCTGTTACAGGGAATCAAACTACTCAGCTTTTATTGAATATGCACACAAGCCCAGGATTTTAATCAAAATCTGGTTTATTGCAAATTATTTTTATTCTTTAATGAGAGTAAGTATAAAGAAGAATTGGTTATTGAGTCAATGGCAAAAACGGCATCGTCAGTCCGAAACGGACTTTTTCCCAGATAAACATTCACTCGGCATGATACCGAATCTACGTTTAAAAGCAGATGCAAAGCGTCCTTGCTCAGAATAACCAACGAGGTTAGCAACCTCGCCAACGGTGATGTTTCCCTGACGTAATAACTTTTCTGCCCACTCCATGCGCTTGTCTGTCAGGTAGCGAAATACTGTTGTGCCAAAGAGTTCCTGAAATCCGCGTCGGAGAGTGCGTAAGTCATAGTTGGAGACTGATAGTCATCTTAGTGCTATTAATTGACAATAATTTTACAGCGACTAGGGCTAGCTCTCACGAAAATGCAAGGGTTTGGGGAGCTGCCAGGAGCGATCGCTTGTCTTAGACAGAAGAATGCTTGCAGATTATGCAAACAAAATGGAGCGATCGCACTACTCAAAGCATTTCACGCCTTGATAGTAGCGCCTGAAATCGACTCTGCAAGAATTGCTATTTGCTAGGTAAATTGGGATATAGATGCGGAAAAATTTTCTGTGTAAACTTGACCAGCAAATGGTGATGAAAAACTATTATCAAGATTTTTTAATTCGTGATTGGGTGGAAAGCGATCGCACTAGAGCCACCGAAGTCATCAGTTATGTATTATCAGAATACGGTCTGAGTTGGGAACCAAACGGTGCTGACCGAGATCTGCTGCGAGTAGAGGAATATTATTTAGCCACTGGGGGAGAGTTTTGGGTAATTGAACACCAAAGCCAGTTAGTGGGTACTGGGGCATATTACCCCATACATCGTGGCGAAAAAGCTGTAGAAATCCGCAAAATGTATCTTTTGCCCAGCATCAGGGGTTTGGGATTGGGGAAATATTTGTTACAACAGCTAGAAGCAGCGATCGCAGATCGTGGTTTTGGGCAAATTTGGATTGAAACCACCAGCGTTTTGGTGGAAGCAGTCAAGCTGTATGAAAGCAACGGTTACACTCCAGCAACAGGTGTGGAAACAATAGGCTGCATTGGCAGCCGCAAGCATCGCGTGTATGTTAAGTTACTGCACAACAGTTAAAAGAGTTAACTCCTAATTCTTAAAATGCACACTTGGACTAAAAATCTCACAGGCTTACTCAATCTTTTTCTCCAATCCCATTGCCCTCTGTGCCAACGTGCAACCTCGGAAGAATTCTGTCAGAACTGCACCAGACAACTGCAAAAATGTCAACGAAAAGACCCGATTTCTCTATGGCAAGAACCAATACCAGTATTTGCCTGGGGGGAATATGGTGGCCCGGTGAAACGAGCGATCGCGGCGATGAAATACGAAAATCAACCCCAAATAGCTCGTCCCTTTGGTCAATGGTTAGGAGAAGCATGGTTGTTAAATTCACCGAGGCGAGATAGCCAACCTGTGGTAGTTCCCATTCCACTGCACCCTAGCAAGCAAAAGCAACGTAAA
Source organism: uncultured Nostoc sp. (assembly GCF_937863485.1). Taxonomy (GTDB): domain Bacteria; phylum Cyanobacteriota; class Cyanobacteriia; order Cyanobacteriales; family Nostocaceae; genus Nostoc. The sequence goes on from NZ_CALMFY010000194.1 coordinate 21,246, forward strand.
TACAATCAAGCCGCACTGATCGCACAAAGCTTCTGCGAAATAACTGGATTAAAATTTAAACTAAACGGTTTAGCAAGAGTGCGAGAAACTGAAGCGCAATTTGGTTTATCGGTATCTAAACGGGAAAAAAACTTAGCTCAAGCTTTTGCTGTTAGCCAAGAATTTCGCCATCGTCCCCCAAATGTCCCAGTGCTGTTAGTGGACGACATTTATACTACTGGTGCTACTGCCAGGTCTGCTGTGCAAACACTTCGTCAGTATGGAATTGTGGTTTTAGGATTAGTAGCAGTAGCCACTACCGTCAAAGACGGATAAATCCAGAATTAATGGGCAAGCTTTGACATATAAGTGCATAAATTGACCGAATTACCCTATTTTTGTGGAAAAAATTGCTTGAAATGTATGAATAAAGTTTTTGCGGCAGGTTTAAAACAACTCATCATCATTCCTGCCACATTGCTGGCAATAGGCATAAGTACAAGTGCAGCTTTTGCTCAAAATAAGTTGTATAGTCCAATTCCTTTATCTAACAGTACTGAAATTACTGATAGCCTCTCAGATAAAGACATTCCCACAGGTCAAGGTGGGTTTGCTCGTGATTACACAGTCAAGTTACAGAAGGGCGATAATTTAGCAGTTGACCTGTCATCTGAAAACTTTGACAGCATCATCACACTGCTGGCACCTGATGGCTCGACTCTGGCAGAAAATGATGATGGCCCTGATGGTAGTAGCAATTCCCTACTATTTACCCGCATCGTAGAGACAGGGAATTATGTTATTCGTGTCCGCTCTTTTGGGGAAACTGGGATTGGGGTTTTTAAACTCAAGGTGACAAAGCTGCAACCAATTAAATGATCTGGGCATTGGGCATTGGTTATTTCCCCCCTGCTCCCCTGCTCCCTCATCTCCTTCATCTCTTAAAAAGTGGTCAGCACGCAGAGAAATAAGGCTTCAGTCCACTCGACGACTGCGCCATAGGTATCTCCAGTGTGTCCGCCTAATTTGTGGTTGAACCACGCACCTGTTAAAGTGGCGATCGCACTTCCAGCAATTATCATTGTCAGTGCAAGAAATAGCTGCTGTTTATCTATCAGCACAAGTAAACCACTTAAACAAAACAACAAAAACAATCCCGGTAACAAATCTTTGTAAGAACGAATGGCTTGTTTGTGAAAGGCACCTTTGCCAGTTGGTTTCAGGTAAGGATATCGCGCAATCGCCACCTGTTGTCCCCAACGTCCCCACCCACAAGCAGCCATCAACAGTAACCAACGGTTTTCTGGCATATCTGTTAAGGCTGTTATTTTCAGTACCACCAAGGCGATCGCTGCCATTGCCCCAAAGGCACCTGTAGCACTATCTGCCATTACCTCCAGTCGCCGATCTGGGTCGCCCACCGCCAAACCATCAGCAGTATCCATTGCCCCATCTAAGTGTAGTCCTCCAGTAATGGCAATCCAAACACTTACTACCAAAGTACTACGAGTTAGCACGGGCATACCAATATAATCCATCCCCGTATCCAGTAACCCTAAAATTCCCCCAATTATCAACCCTACAAGCGAAGCAAGCCGTGCCACTCCCCGAAAGTCCAATCCGTTCAAATCCGGTAGGTGAATACTAGTGTAGAATATTATACTAGCTGCCAGTTTTAACAGCAGCTTTTTCCACCACTGTTGCTGTTTTGTCATCTTAGTTACATTAATATTTAGTTAATTGCTGGATAAGGATGAGAATTTTAGTACAATTCAACATCAGTAGACTTTAAAGCTTTAAATAAGATTTACTTCTATTAGAGATTATTACTGAAAATTTTGTTATGCTGGTCTAAGTAGTAATCAAATAATATTGAGTGTTTTTTATACAAATAACAAAAGATTCTGGAAATTAAAATTCCATCAGCAATCAAAATTTGTATTTTGTATTCGTTAACTAAAAACTTACTCCAAATTATTTAGACGATTGCCCCACAAAATTGATATTTTTTAAATGTAGGGAGTAAACAAGCTATTCAATTATGACAGTTTAGCTATGTTGTCGCTCTCCTTAGCTCAATCGCTATTTTCCTATGAGTCACCATCTACCCGACACCAGGATACCAGCTCCGTGCATTATTAACACGGGCATCATTGTGAATAAACTTGACATCCGGCGATTGCTGGCAGATTTAGGTCGAGTCCACTACATCTACACCCAAGAAGATAAGGTATTGAGCGAGGGTGAAGGGGATGTGATGGAAGTTTTTGCTAATCCACAAAGGTCTACCTTAGTGGCTAACCATGCCCTATATTTGAATGTTTGTAGTTTTGATTACTTGGAACTAAAACAGTCACCGCAAGAAGAAACCCACTTCGATTTGATCCAAGAAGGAGTGTGTCTGCGGTTGACTCCCCGCTCAACCCCTTTACAAGAGCGACGAGAGCGAAACTTCAATGTCAGCGCCATAGAAGCGATGATGGAGCAAGTCCTCTCAGCCAGATGGGATGCAGAAATTGACGATGACTGTTCTGATTCTTTCTAAAATAGCGACTACTATACCAATTTTATCTGAGGCTGCGCTTTATTTATGTAGGGGCAATTTATGAATTGCCCCTACATTCGGATGTTTTGCCTAAGTCCTATAGGCGCATTTTCAAAAATCTAAAATGGCATGAGTGCGAATTTTTCCTTTGAATGTCTTGCTTGCTGTAGTCAGACAAAAGCTAGAGCAGGAGTGTTTTTCACTCCTCACGGTGTTGTAGAAACCCCGAGATTTATGCCAGTGGGAACGCTGGCGAATGTCAAAACTCTCACCCCATCTCAGCTACGAGATACTGGGGCGCAAATGATTTTATCCAATACTTATCATCTTCACCTACAACCAGGGGAAGCGATCGTGGCTGGAGGTGGTGGGTTGCACAAATTTATGGGTTGGAACGGCCCAATGCTCACAGATTCAGGTGGGTTTCAGGTGTTCAGCTTAAGCGAGATGCGAAAAATTACTGAAGAAGGCGTCACTTTTCGCTCGCCCCATGATGGACAAATTATTAACTTAACACCAGAGCGCTCCATTGAAATTCAAAATACTTTGGGGGCAGATGTGATTATGGCCTTTGATGAGTGTCCGCCCTACCCAGCTACTCGCCAAGAGGTAGAAACTGCAACTGAGCGCACTTACCGCTGGTTAGAACGCTGCATAAAGGCTCATCAAAGCAGTAAGCAGGCTTTATTTGGGATTGTGCAAGGGGGCGTGTATTTGGATTTGCGTTGCCGTGCGGCTGAAGCTTTGGCTAAGTTGGATTTGCCTGGATATGCCATTGGTGGCGTCAGTGTGGGAGAACCACCAGAATTGATGGCTGAGATTGTAAAAGTCACAGCACCGCTTCTACCCCCGGAAAAGCCGCGTTATTTGATGGGTGTGGGTACTTATCGGGAAATGGCAATCGCGATCGCATCTGGTGTAGATTTATTTGATTGCGTAATTCCCACCCGTTGGGCCAGACATGGTACAGCAATAGTCCAGGGCGGACGCTGGAATTTAAAAAATGCTAAGTTTCGTGAAGATTTTACGCCATTAGATGAAACTTGCCCCTGCTACACTTGTCAAAATTTTAGCCGTGCTTACGTATCTCATTTAGTGCGATCGCAGGAGATTTTAGCTTACACCTTGTTGAGCATTCACAACATTACCGAACTAATTCGCTTTACGCAGCATATTAGAGAAGCAATATTGAGCGATCGCTTCACCACAGAATTTGGTCACTGGCTCAACTCATCTGAATCAGTACCAGATGAGGAAGAAATGACAAATAACTATTGACCAATGACCAAGACCCAAAGTATGTTAAGATACTTCTCAATTATGAAAGCTGTGTTGGATAGGTGGATTTAAACAAACATGGAAGCAGCACTTTTATTAGCAAAACTGCCTGAAGCTTACCAAATCTTCGATCCCTTGGTGGACGTTCTCCCAGTTATTCCGGTATTCTTTTTGTTGCTTGCTTTCGTTTGGCAAGCAGCCGTGGGATTTAGGTAAGTTAATCTATTTTCAATTTAATAGGACAGATGTTACACCTGTCCTATTTTTTTGTGGCATCATGTTTTATAAAGTTAATATTTATTAATATTTTGTAATGAATTAAGATAATAAATAAGATTTGAATCAAGCCATGTCAATATGAAGCCTTGAAAGCCAAGCTTAGAATCAAGGAGAAATTCAGTTATGGGTAATATCAAATTCGTTAAAGAAAATAAGGAAGTAGTGGTGGCGGATGGTGCTAATCTCCGGCTGAAAGCGATGCAAAATGGCATTGATATATATAAATTGATTGGCAAGATGACGAATTGCGGTGGTAATGGTCAGTGTGGCACTTGCGTTGTCGAGATAATCGAAGGACTAGAAAATCTTTCCCCCCGCACAGATGTAGAGAACCGAAAATTCAAAAAAAAGCCAGAAAATTACCGTCTTGCCTGTCAAACTTTAGTGAATGGCTCAGTCAGTGTAGTCACCAAACCTTAAGTTCTCAAATCTGCCATTTTCAATTTTTATCCAGTCAGTAGTCAAAATACTTACCAAAATTGAGTTTCCTGATTTTGAATTTTGAATTTTGAATTTTGAATTGGTATAACTCTGTCATGTATGATGCTATCCTAATCTTATTGACTGGAAAATTAAGAGAGGCTTTCTTGCCATGCAAGTTAATGACCTGGGGTTCATAGCGAGCATTTTGTTCGTACTGGTTCCCGCTGTGTTTTTATTAATTCTGTACATCCAAACTGCTAGCCGACAAGGTGGAAAAGATAGTTAAGAGTTTGTGTATAAAATAAATAACCCCTACACTAGTAATGTAGGGGTTTTTATTTATCATGCTAACTGAGTGCTGAATCAAATAAAAAGTACTCAGTACCCTTGAGCTTAAGCAATTGTTCGCGCCAACAGTACTGGACAAGTGGCATTAACTCGAACATAGTCAGACAAGGAAGAACCGATGAGTCGGTCTATATCAACAAAACTCTTAGCGATCGATGGACGACGATCTGGGGAACCGAGTAATAATAAGTCTACATTCAACTCCTCTGCCAACCGACAAATTTCTTCACCAGGTTTGCCACTGCTGATATAAGAACGAGATTGAATGCCCTGTTTTTGAGCTTCTGCAACTGCGGCTGCTAAAACTGGATTCTTCTCTGAGTTCACCTCGGTTATTTCCGATTTTTTACCGCCTAAATCTGTAGCAATATTTGCTAAGATTAACTGGCCGCCCTGAATATCTCGCAGTAAAAACAGTGCTAATTTCAAGCAATTTTTTGCGGAATCAGAGTTGTCTACTGCCACCATAATGCGCTTAATTCTTTTGACATAAATGTCATCTTTTACCAGCAACATGGGGCGAGAAGATAGTTGGAAAACATACTGACTGACTGAGTTCGATAAAATCGATTGTAGGCGTTTAAGTCCGCGTGAACCCATAATAATCAAGTCAGCGTCGATTTCATCAGCTACTTGGCAAACTACATCTTTGGGTTCGCCTTCACGCAAAATTGAAGAAACTTGACTAGGATCTAAATTCAAAGTTTGAATTGCATTCGCCAGAATTTTACCACCATTTTCCCATTTAGCTGTCATGGTAGTAGCAGTACTTTGTGCAGGAACAACATGCAAAATTGTAACTTTTGCAGATTGAATTGAAGGGATTTCTTTCAGGGTTTTGAGCATTTCTTCTGCGTGTCCCAATCCCGATACAGCCAGCAAAATTCTTCTGATCATCTTACGTATTTTTTGTGAAGTTTACTTTTGTTTTCGCTGTTAGTACTTGGCTATGGTCAGATTTTTACCACCTTGCTCGACAACCTAATACCGCAAGGCGGAAGTCAAAAGTCAAAAGTCAAAAGTCAAAAGTCAAAAGTATT
>NZ_CALMFY010000195.1:0-19394 GCF_937863485.1 uncultured Nostoc sp.
TACCTTAATGGATTATTGTCGGTTTGAGGTACTTCAAAAACTGAGATGCTCCCGAGTGTAACTGCGTGTTACTTCTTCTCTACTAACATTAATTTTGGCAATAAAAGCCCAATCAGGGGCTTTAATGATCATTTTGTTGTTTAGGGTGGCACAAATGCCGTAATTGGTTGTTGTTAGAGTGTTAGTTGAAATTTTTCCCGCTAATTGTAGGCTTTCTGTGAGTGCAGCAGCCAAAGCTGGTTGATTAATATTGTCCACCGGATCATGCGGGAGTTTGTAATCATCGGGTAGTTTTTCCCAAGTGATTTGGTAGTCTTGGGTGAAGGCTATCATGGTGGGTTTTCCTTTGGTGTGTAAAAGGGACTGGGGATTAGGGATTAGTGATTGGGAACTGGGTTTTCACTCGTAAAAATTATGGAATTTGCTTTGACCCCTTCCAAATTTTGAAACAATTTCCCAGTCCCCAGTCCCGGAATTACTCATCTTCGTCGAGTTCTAAATCGTCTGCTGTCAGTTCCTGATGGGGGATGGCGGCGATAATTGCATCTATTACTTTGGATACTGGTAATATCTCAATATTAAGATCGGGGAATTTTGTCCCTTTTGGCACGATCGCTCGTTTAAATCCCAACTTAGCAGCTTCTTTCAACCGCAGTTCCATTTGGGAAACCGATCGCACTTGTCCGCCTAACCCAACTTCACCGATTAATACTGTACCGGGATCGACGATGCGATCACGGAAACTGGCAACGATCGCGATCGCTATTCCTAAATCTACGGCTGGTTCTTCCACATTCAACCCACCCGCAGAAGCAACGTAGGAATCTAACTTGGACATGGGAATTCCCACCCGTTTTTCTAAGACAGCGAGAATTTGTACCAAGCGGTTGTAATCTACGCCAGTACCTGCACGCCGAGGGGAGGGATAGCTAGTGGGACTCACTAAAGCTTGCAATTCCACAACTATCGGGCGAGTCCCTTCACAAGCAACGACAATGGCAGTACCAGGCGCAGGATCGTCACGGTTACCTAAAAATAACTCTGAGGGGTTGGCAACTTCCCGCAGTCCTTCGGCTACCATTTCAAAGATGCCGATTTCGTGAGTTGCGCCGAAGCGGTTTTTTACTGTCCGTAATAACCGATGGGAGGCAAAGCGATCGCCTTCAAAATACAACACCGTGTCTACTAAATGTTCTAAAACTTTTGGCCCAGCGATCGCTCCTTCTTTGGTCACGTGTCCCACAATCAGCATAGTCACATCTTCGTGCTTCGCCACCTTCATCAATGCTGCTGTACATTCCCGTACCTGAGCCACCGAACCGGGCGCAGAAGTCAGCGCCGGAAAGAACACTGTTTGGATACTATCAATCACCGCCACGTTTGGTTTTAGAGAGTCTATTTCCCGTAAAATTTCTTCTAAATCTGTTTCTGGCAATACATATAAATCTGCACCTATACTGTCAGGGTCTATGGGTAGTGTAGTATCTACTACCACTGTTCCCTTTTGATCATTAACCAGATTTACGCTTTTTGATACTCCCAAACGAGAAGCTCGTAATTTTACCTGCTGTCCCGATTCTTCACCAGTTACGTAAAGGATGCGATATTTCTGTGCTAATTGATTTGATACTTGCAACAATAAAGTCGATTTACCAATACCCGGATCACCACCAATCAGCACCATAGAACCTGGGACAACTCCACCACCAAGCACCCGATCTAATTCTTCATAACCAGACTCCCATCGAGCAATTTGGCGATCGGTAATTTGGTCAAATGTTAAAGAGGCTCGCGCTTTAGCTGGTTTAGCATGAGATTTGCCATTGGTTTGAGTTGATTGCCAACTACTCACTCCCCCTCGACTGGGTACATCTACTGAAGACTGGATAGTGATCTGTTCTTCTAGAGAATTGTATGTGCCGCAAGCTGGACACTTACCAAACCACTGGGGCGATTCTGCTCCACATTCGTTACAAACGTAAAAGGTTTTTGGCTTTGCCATTCTTAAATCTTATTAAATATTCTTAATATTTGCTTAGTTATTGGGAAAAACTAAAAACCAATAATAGTAGTATTTAGAGCTTTTTCCAAATCAATTGATGGAATGATATCTTAATATTATGGTATTAAAAATTAATCATGTAAATTTTTAGTGAAGGAGCATTGAAAAACTTGGAAAGCCATAAAGAAAAAATCTTGGTGGTAGATGACGAAGCCAGCATTCGCCGGATTTTGGAAACGCGCCTTTCCATGATTGGCTACGATGTAGTGACAGCTGGCGATGGGGAAGAAGCTTTGGAAACTTTTCGCAAAACTGATCCTGACCTGGTAGTTTTGGATGTAATGATGCCAAAGCTAGACGGCTACGGTGTATGTCAAGAATTACGAAAAGAATCAGATGTCCCCATTATTATGCTAACAGCCTTGGGGGATGTAGCCGATCGCATCACTGGGCTAGAATTAGGTGCTGATGACTACGTAGTTAAACCATTCTCCCCAAAGGAGCTAGAAGCTCGAATTCGCTCGGTACTACGGCGGGTAGACAAAACCAGTGGATCTGGTATTCCCAGTTCTGGGGTAATTCATGTCGCTATTATTAAAATCGATACGAATAAGCGACAAGTCTACAAAGGCGATGAGCGCATTCGATTGACAGGTATGGAGTTCAGCTTATTAGAGTTGTTAGTAAGTCGCTCTGGAGAAGCTTTTTCCCGTTCGGAAATTTTGCAGGAAGTTTGGGGTTACACACCAGAACGTCATGTGGATACCCGTGTAGTAGATGTGCATATATCCCGTTTACGGGCAAAGTTAGAAGATGATCCTAGCAACCCAGAATTGATTCTCACAGCGCGGGGTACTGGTTATCTTTTCCAGCGGATTATTGAACCAGGGGAGGAGTGAGAAAATGAAGGAGCAAGGGGAGCAGAGGAAGCAGGGGAAGAAGAACAATTGATTATTGCCCAATGCACAATGCCCAATGACTAAATCTGATCCTAATCGAGTTTTGCGGCGTCTGCCCATTGTTGTGGGTGGGCTAGGCGCTGTGCTTTTGTTGATTAACCGTTTGTTGACACCAGAACTAACCCAATCTCAATCGCGTGGTGATGTGGTAGGCGTGATTTTGAGTGCGGTGTTAATTTTGACGGGTTTGATTTGGCAGCAAGTTCAGCCGCGATCGCCTGATACTGTAGAACTAATTGGAGAAGAAGGTTTTGTCCTCGCAGCAGATTTACCTGAAGCTGTCAAAATAGAGCTAGCTTGGGCATCTCATTTATTGTTGACCAATACAGTAACGCGATCGCTGGTGGTTTTTTATCAAGGTAAAGTTTTGTTGCGTCGCGGTATTCTGGGTACTAAATCTGAGGTTGTACCAGGAGTAATTTTAAAACAGGTACTCGAAAAACAAAAGCCGATTTATCTAGTTGCTCTAAAAATATATCCAGGTAAGCTTGAATTTGATTATTTACCAGAAAATACTCAAGGTGTAATTTGTCAACCTATTGGCAATCAAGGTGCGCTTATTTTGGGAGCAAATGCTCCTCGCAGTTACACCAAACAAGATGAAAACTGGATTGCAGGAATTGCTGATAAATTAGCCGTTACTCTTAAAACTTAGGTTATTCGCTAGTTTAGAAGTCAGCCAATTTTGGTGAGACTTGGGGATTTTGCCCCAAGTTCTGGAGCAAAGTCACAGGTAATCGGTATTACAAGTCATTGAGCGTCACGAGCGTATTTTGGATTAAAAAATTTCATCTAAAAAACGTTCTCTACGAGACGCTCTTGCTAGCTTGCTTCTCCGTAGGAGTACGCGGACTCGCTCTAAGCGAACGCAACAGCGTCTCTAAGAGTTGCCATGCCGCAGGCTTTACAGCTACGCTATCAGCAATCCAAAATCGTTCGACTGAAGCGTTCGCAAAAGCGTCTCTAAAAGTTGCCAGAGTCTAAAATCTAGAATTCAATCACCAAGAAGTCAAAAAATTCCAACCTTCCTTTTCCTGTGGTGTCTCTCCTTCTTTTTCTTCGGGTTCTTCCGGTATCTTTAAATTTTTCTGTTGAATTAAATTCTCATATTCTCCTGAATCAACCCATTTTAATAACTCACCAGCCCGCATAACCATCCAGGAAAGCCCAGGTTCTGTATAGCTTAATATTTTGGTGACCTTATCGACAGTATCAAAGCTATTGGATGCAAACTCACGGGCTTGGATAAGGAAATCTTCGATTACAGCAGTAGTCAAGTACTCGTCTGGTAAACCTGCGAGTTTCATCAGTGTAGTGGTTGCTACCTCAATATCCTGACAAGCCAGCAAACCAGCCCGATCAGCAGTGAACCTAGCCATCATTCGCCAATTATACAAACCCAGTTCCATTCCACTGGCTACTAAGCCACCTACACCCAGTGTGGTACTGCTCAACAAATTTTTCAAAGTCGGCATCACAATTGCCATTTGGTGATAAACCATATGCTGACTCTTGATGCGAGCGACTTCGTGTCCAAAAACGTAAAGTAACTCATCTGGGTCAAGCCACTCCATTCCATCTAAATTGATACCAACAAGGGGTTTTTCCACCCCAACAATGTAAGTTTGAATGTGGCCTGTGCCTCGAAACAGATACAGTTCAGGAAGTGGAGCAACATCAAGAATTTGGCAGGTTTCTACAAATGTCTGATGCAATTGCGGAAAATTACGCGGCGAAATTCTGATTTCACTACCAAGGCTTTGCAATCTGAGTAAGCGATCGATGCCGTATTCGTTAACTTTTTTGAGTAGCAGGGAGACACCGGGCATATTTTGTAAAGAAGCCAAAGCTTTGCGATCAAAGGGGTGTTCGTAGGTTTTAGAACTTAGTCCAGTTAATATTTTTCTCGTCATGGGTTTTGAGCTTTAAAATAGCAGTTTAGGAAGCATTAGGCGATATGGCATAAATCCAGCTACCATCTCAATTAAGACAGGACTTAGGCAAACTGGTTAAAAGTAGGCAAACTTCCACCACAGCATACTAAGCATTTGTCACCATCTTGCCCAGATAGAATATACAGTAGGGACGCACGGCTGTGCGCCCTTACGAGGAAATTTACAATTGATCTATGCAAATTACTTATTGGTTATTAATTGCCGTAATGGTTGTGGGTGTTATCGGTGCTGTAGTTCCAGCCATTCCTGGTAGCAGCTTAATTTTAATTGCAATTATCGTTTGGGGAATCGTTAGTAGTTCCTTTGCAGCTATCAAGATTCCACTAATTGTGACAGTTATAGTTTTACTGCTCAGTGTCGGAGTGGATTTTTTAGCTAGCTATGTGGGAGCAAGACAAGCTGGAGCTAGCAAGTGGGGGCAAATTGGCGCAATTGTCGGTTTGGTCGTGGGATTTTTGGGATTATTACCAACGTTGCCTTTTGGGGGTCCACTGTTAGGAATTTTATTAGGGCCGCTTTTGGGAGCAATCATTGGTGAGTACCTTTACCAACGTGAATTAGGGTTGGCGGTTAAGGCGGGTATAGGAATTATAGTCGGGTCTTTGATTGGAAATTTGATTCAAGGGTTGTTAGCGATCGCCGCAGTTGGAGTTTTCGTTGTGACAACTTGGCCACAGGTATTTGGCTCTTAGCATTTGAAAAATCTGACAGATTTGAGAACAGCGGTAACAGCTAACAGTTAGCTATTTATTACAAACATTCAATTTGATCACAAAGACTATCCATAGTAAACAAATACAGCGGTTCCTCCCATTTATTCTCTGAGAGGAACCGTTTCAGTAAATATTAGTAACTGGAGAGATTATAGATAAACTGCATACTCCATTTATCTAAAATATGGTTAAGTAAGTTTAAGTATTAAAAATATCCATTGTACTTCTACGAAAATTATTTTTCTTCAAGTCAGAGCTATTGCCAACAATTTAAACCCTGTGAAATGAAAGATATATGAAGCATAGGTATGTAAGTAATTAAAATTTCATTAAGGATAGTAATGCATTGAAGATGTTATGAAGACCACTCAGTAAATCTTGCAGGCTCTAAGTCTATGTGATTTCATGGAGATAAGAAATATATCAGACAAGTTTCGCTTTCACTGACAGTAGTTTCCATAAATTACTGAGATTAAAAGTAAAGCGATCGCTCTGATTTAAAGTTATTACTAGGAGCCTCAAATAACAATGATTAATTTTAAATCTATATTACTAAACGCAACTCTAGCTGTTACTGTTGCAATTCCCTTGGCTACCGCTGGGTTGTTTACCTCTGCTGGGTCTGCTCAAGCATACACTGGTAGCTTTAACTACATTCCTTCTTATAATAGTTCTACTGATGAGGCAACTGATGTCACTCTTAGCCAAAACTCTGTAAACTTTATTCCCAATCCAGGAGCAATTTTACTTACACATCGGACAGGAGATTTTGCATCTAATTCTACAGGTTTTATCAAAAGCTTCCAAACAAATCCATTCATTTCTTCTGCGTTTATTGATGTTGGTGCTTTGGACGGAAAGAAACTGCTTAGTTTGACCAGTCTCGACCCAGCAGTTTTTACTTCACAACCTGGAGGAATAGATATAAACTTGGCTTTCAAGGGACTCTTTGAAGATGGAAGTAAAGCAGAAGGATATATCACTTTTGCTATTCAAGATACTGCTGCACAAGCAATTTACGAGAATGGTGGAACAATTTCTGGATCTTTCACAGGTCTTGCGGTAAGTACAGTTCCCGAACCAGCCGCATTACTAGGCTTAGGTGCAGTAGGTGGAGTGATGGCTATGTCTCGCCGCCGCAAAGGTGTCGTTCAATAGACCGATCCTAAATATAAAAAAGTTACTTTTAGCAAATAAAAGTAACTCTAATTTATCTATTCGATCTGGCTGGAATGCAACATTGTACCAGCCAGGTCAAATTTTTTATCCTGTCAGACAAATCTATATTAAAGGTGAATTTTTTTACCCTTAGATAGACTTAAACTGACTGCAAAGATTGTTTCGCTTCAATTGCGATCGCTTCTACTTGATCATCAGCCAGAGTTTCTAATAAAGATTTGGCTTCTGCACTACCCAAACGAGCCAAGGCTTGTACAACTCTGTAACGAATTTGCCAATCTGGATTGGTAGCATAGGGAGCCAAAAGGGAAACTGCTTGTAAATCTCCTAAGTCACCCAAAGAACTAATAGCAGCAGTTTGAACTAATTCGTTTTCTGATGAAAGCGCCTCTTTGAGTAGTTCAAAGGCTCGTGGATCGCCCAACTCTCCTAATGTAGCAATGATACTAAATTGGATTAGCCATTCATCGGTTGTATGGTAAAGCTGTTGCAAGTCTTCAAAAGCTTCATGTAACTTTAGAGCACCCAAACAGTCTGCTGCTGCTGCTTGTACATCTACTTCAGAGTCATGAAGCAAGCGATCGCGCAAGATATCCAAGGATAATTGTAAATCCTGCGTTCCGAGTGTATCCATTTGACTCACCGCCGAGTAACGGACACGAGAATTGCTATCGCCAATAGCATTTTGAATTAATTCAAAGCCGATCGCAGGTTCCAGTTCGCGGATTTGATTTACTGCACGTAAGCGATCGCCTAAATCCTCAGAACTGAGCAATTGCTTAACAGACTCCGGATTAATACTCATTTAGTTATCCTTGATTTTCAAAGGTGTAAAAAATAGTTAACAGTCTAATAACTGTTAACTGACTAATCTTGACTTGCTGCCATAGCCCGAATAATATCACCACGAGTGAGGATACCAATTACTTCACCCGTGCCCTCAAGAACTGGTAATCGGTGAACACTGCGATCGTGCATGATTGTAGCGGCTTCCTTTAAAGTTTTATCAGGGGAAATAGCGATCGGGTTTTTACTCATCACCTCCCCAACGGTTTGCCCTAGTGCCTTGTGCAAGTCACGTTCATATGTAGCAGGATTTTTTAAATAGATAACGCTATCAAGAAACATAATGTACGCAGGTGGAGTAACACCAGTTTCTTGCCACATTAAATCGGTTTCCGAGATAATGCCCACCAATTTACCGACATCATCCACAACAGGTAATCCGCTAAAGTGGCGTTCTGCAAGAATTTGGATCGCTTCGTTGAGTGGAGTTTCTGTCCGAACGACAACTGGATCACGGCTCATCACATCGGCAACGGTTTTAGGCATTTATTTACTGACACCTTTAATCAAAGTCCCTGCGCCTATTGTAGAAAATTGCGGGACTCAACCTGATGCAATTAATAGATTGTTACGGTATTGGACACTTGTACTGAGCATCTCGACTTCGCTCGATGGAGCCAGCGTCGTAAAGCCTGCGGCATAGCTACGCTTAGGACGCAGCCTCTGGTAGAGTTGTATTGGGCATTGGTTATTAATTATTCTCCTCTGCTCCCCCTGTCGCTGTTCCCTCACCCCCTAGTCCCCAGTCCCTTTTAAGGCAGCAATAATTTGAGTATTTGCTTTAGGAAAAGTAAACTGCTCCAGTTCTTCCAAAGTTACCCAGCGAATTTCATCGGATTCCAAAGGTTGGGGAACACCTGTAACATGGCGGCAGTGATGTACTGTGAGGGTAAAGCGCAAGTTTGTATAGCTGTGGTCGATAGTAATCAGATGCTCTCCCACTTCAATTACTATTCCCAGTTCTTCGGAAATTTCCCGTTGAATACACTCGCTGATAGTTTCACCAGGCTCAATTTTACCACCAGGAAATTCCCACAAACCACCCATTGCTCCTTCTGGACGACGGCGATCGATTAAAATTTGCTTTTGGTCATTCCAAATTACTGCAACACCAATAATTTTATGGGGTGGCAAAAAATTGGTTTCACTCATAATTGATTGGGGAGATGAGGAACTACTTTTGCTAATGGTAAATCCATGTACTATTCATATCCGTACAAATGTGGTATTAATAATTTTTAGAGAACACAAAAATATTAAAACCTCGGAAAACATGGTGTAAATTTAGAATAGCTTAAGTAAGTGCAAATGGTTCGTTAAAAAATTGACTTTGATAACAGAGTTTTAGCCTTAACCCAAGCGTAGTAGATGATAAGGGATACTAACTTCTAATAACAAAACTCGGCAGATTAGTTTGAATTCTGCCGAGTTTTGATTTATTGCAAAGGTCGTCTACCGCTGTTAGTTTATCCACAAATGTGTATCAATTATTTAGCAATACGCCTCTAGTTGAACTAATCACCAACTTACAGGAGTTCACAGATAACCAAATCCAAAAACTCCGCGTTACTCTACGCCAACCTTTGCACTCCTACCTGCCGGAAAGCAAATGTCTATGCATTTAGTCTATGCATTTAAATTTCAACCCTAATTTGTCACTATTTTTGGATATTTAAAAAATTTAGCTGATGCATGACTAGGAATTAGCGGCGAAGATTTTGCAGAGATTTATTTTCAATTTGGATCGGCGTGACTGTGAGTAGCTATCAGCCCAACAATATTAAATTTCCCAAATTTTATGTTTTTAGTCAACTTCGCTATTATTGCTTTCAGTCCCTTGTAGGGCGATTTCAAAATTCATTCTCTGTTCAGCGTTACGCAAGAAATAACCACTAATCATCGCAGAAGCCAGAAGCCTACCCAGACTTTCCCGACTGGTGGTTACGCTGATGCCAAAATGTTCTGAGGGTAGATTACCCAATAGTCCTGTAATATTCCGTTCCATCACCTGAAACACTTCGGCAGATGTGGGTTTAGATAGTTGGGTAACTGTCTCAGGATTCAAGGATTTAACGTACTGCCATAGTAAATCGCTAGTTTCTGATTCGCTATTGAAAAATTCTGAGACATGATTGGATTGGTTATTCATTTTTTAGCTCCTTAACTACCACTGCTGGCTGCGGTGCTTGTGATTTGAATATTAAATGCCTGTTTTGGATTTGACTTAGCTAGCTATTTCGTCTTCCTGCCAACTAATGTAACAGCCTAACGTAAGAGTGGAAGTAGGTGTAACCGTACCAAAGTCAGCGTATTTTCTCACCCTAATAAATAAAGTCAGGAGTGAAGAGTTAATTAAAAACTCATAACTCCTAACTTTCCCCTAACTTGCCAAATATTCATCCATGTTGGCTTTAGACTTGCGAAGTTTGGTTAAGGCTTCCCGCTCAATTTGTCGGACTCGTTCCCGGCTGATATTCAGTATTTCACCGATTCTAGCCAGAGTCAGCGCTTGCCCATCAGTCAAGCCAAAGCGCAGCGTGATCACTTCTCTTTGCTGTGACGTGAGGTCGCCCATCAGGCGATCTAAGTCATAAGATAGGGAAGCTTGCATGACAAACTCTTCTGGAGATGCTCCTGGATCTTCCAGCATTTCTCCGAGTTCGGTGTCATAATTATCACCCAGCCGCAAATCCAAGGAAAGGGGCAAACGCGCCTTTTCTAGATACTCTCGCACTTGTTTGGGGGTCAATTCTAATTCTTGAGCTAGCTCACCAGCTGTCGGAGCGCGTCCCAACTTTTGAGACAATTGCCGCTGTGCCTTTTTAATTTTATTTAATTTTTCAGTAATATGGATAGGCAGCCGAATAGTACGAGCTTTTTCGGCTATTGCACGGGTGATCGCTTGCCGAATCCACCAATAGGCATAGGTAGAAAACCTGTACCCTTTGGTGGGGTCAAACTTTTCTACGCCCCGTTGCATACCAATACTACCTTCTTGGATCAAGTCCAGTAAATCGACGTTGCGTTTTATGTACTTTTTGGCAACAGAGACTACCAGCCGCAAATTGGCTTCTACCATCTTACGCTTGGCAATTTCACCATCAGCGATCGCTTCGTTCAAATCTGCTGGTTCTAACTTTGTCGCTTTGGCCCACTCTTCTAAAGTCGGTTGACGACCTAACTGGGTGGCAAGAGATTCTCTTGAGTCGTGCAAAGCGCAGGAACGTTGCACCTGTTTCCCATAGAAAATCTCTTCCTCGTGGGTTAAGAGTGGCACACGGCCAATCTCACGCAGGTAAGTCCGCACGAGGTCTGTGGCTGTCTGAGCGGTCTTCATGGCGCTACTCTTTGGTAATGATGGGTTTGGCGGTAGGGTCATTAAGGGATAGATGCTTTATTAGGGTGCTACCCAGTCAGACTGGGAACCCATACTATGGTTTGCAATTTACGCGCCCGATAAACACGTAGCGCTCATAAATAATCAAATTTAGGCTTCTTAACTGCTAAAAGTTACAGTTATTTCCTACTTCTCACAAGTATCTACAGTTAGATAAAAGGTAGCTTCTTAAACATTTTTTTATAGAAACCTTATTAACAATTGTAACATTTATGAGAATGTTTTGGCTATATGGCGACATTAAATTTCCTGGTTGTTCCAGTTCATCCAATATTGTCCTTTCTCTCAAGGCTGACTAGAAGTCAATTTAAGAAATTATTTAGTTGACATAAGCTTCCTTATATTTGTTAAGGTATCTCTAATGAGAACTATAGTCATTCTCTTATAACAATTACTTAATTTTCTTGGACATTGGGGAGCCACTGCGTTGCCGGGGTTCCCCCGGTTGTTCGCGTTGGCAAAGCCTCTCTAAGAGTTGCGTCTTTGAATAGGACAAGCAAGTGGCGTCATTGGGGCAGAGGAGAAAGACTTACTGCAAGCAACTTCCCCTCTGCTCCCCTGTTCCCCACTCCCCACTTCCTACTCCCTTGTAATCGGGCAGTACTCTTGAATGGTTTTTACATCCAAAGTCGTATTTTGTAAAGAATGGATGGCGGCGACGGTAGCTTTCGCGCCGGCGATGGTAGTAATGATGGGAATTTTGTAAGCTAAGGCTGTGCGGCGGATTAACCTAGCATCAGTCTGGGCTTCTTCCCCTGAAGGTGTGTTGATAATAAGTTGGATTTTCTGGTTTTTGATTGCATCTAGGACGTGGGGACGACCTTCATGGAGTTTTAACACCAATTCAATATTTAATCCCTGTTCGAGGAGAACTCGCCGTGTACCAAGGGTAGCCATCACTTTAAAGCCCAAATCGATAAATTCCTTCACCACAGCACCCGCAGCAGCTTTATCGCGATCGCTCATTGATACAAATACAGTTCCCGTCAGTGGTAAACGCTCCCCAGCACCCATTTCAGCTTTGGCAAAGGCCCGGCCAAAGTCGCTGTCAATCCCCATCACCTCACCAGTAGATCGCATTTCTGGGCCTAATATTGTATCAGTTCCTGGAAATTTATTAAAGGGTAATACTGCTTCTTTTACAGCAATATGTGTGGGAATGATTTCCTCGGTGAAATGTAGCTCCTCTAAGGTTTTACCTGACATAATTAAGGATGCTAGTTTCGCTAACTGTACGCCCGTTGCTTTAGAAACAAATGGGACTGTGCGGGAGGCGCGGGGGTTGGCTTCCAAAATGTAAACTTGGGGAGAATAACTACTTGCGCCAACAACGGCAAATTGGATATTCATCAACCCCACGACTGACAGCGCTTGTGCTAGCTGCACCGTCCAAGTGCGAATTTGATTGAGAACTGCTGGTGATAGGGAAATGGAGGGTAAAGAACAAGCGGAATCTCCTGAGTGAATCCCCGCTTGTTCGATGTGTTCCATGATGCCACCAATCACTACCCGTCCTGTGTGATCGGCGATCGCATCTACATCGACTTCAATCGCGTTTTCCAAAAACTTATCAATCAAAATCGGATGTTCTGGTTCCACTAGTACCGCAAAGGTCATGTAGCGTTCCAATTCAGCATCAGAATAAACGATTTCCATTGCCCGTCCCCCTAACACATAGCTGGGACGCACCACCACCGGATAGCCAATGCGTTTGGCGACAATCAGCGCATCTTCGTAACTCCGGGCAATCCCATTAGGCGGTTGGGCAATATTTAACTGTTGGAGAATCTTTTCAAACCGCTCCCGGTTTTCTGCCATGTCGATGGAATCTGGTGATGTACCCCAAATTTTAGTGATCAGTTCTGAAGTGTCATTGTTAAGAAACTCTTGTAACGGCAGAGCCAACTTCAGCGGTGTTTGTCCGCCAAACTGGATAATTACTCCAACTGGATTTTCAGTTTCGATAATGTTAAGAACATCTTCTTTTGTTAACGGCTCAAAGTAAAGGCGATCGCTGGTATCATAGTCAGTCGAAACCGTCTCTGGGTTAGAGTTGACCATAATCGTCTCATACCCCCCTTCCTTCAAAGCATAGGCGGCGTGACAACAACAATAATCAAACTCAATTCCTTGCCCAATCCGGTTGGGGCCACCACCCAAAATCAACACTTTTGGCTTGGT
Organism: uncultured Nostoc sp.; assembly: GCF_937863485.1. Taxonomy (GTDB): domain Bacteria; phylum Cyanobacteriota; class Cyanobacteriia; order Cyanobacteriales; family Nostocaceae; genus Nostoc. The sequence continues at coordinate 13,233 of NZ_CALMFY010000195.1, forward strand.
TGCTGGTAAAACCTCTGTTTCTTCTTCGTAGGTAGAATAGTAGTAGGGAGTAAACGCTTCAAACTCAGCGGCGCAGGTATCCACTGTTTTGTAAACTGGGATAATCCCTAGTGACTTGCGGTAGGCGCGAACTTCATCTTCGGTGGTTTTGGTGGCATAGGCTATCTGGCGATCGCTATATCCGTCTCGCTTCACTTCATAAAGTTGCTCTTTTGTCAACTGCTGCAAAGGTGTCCGCTTCAGGAATTTCTCCACATCTAACAGTTGCTGCAATTTATCCAAGAACCATCGGTCAATACCAGTAAGTTCGTAGATTTCCTCAATGGTCATCCCTTGCTGCAAGGCATGGCGCACGGAGAAAATGCGATCGGGGTTAGGTGTCCGCAATTGGGCGCGAATTTGTTCACCACTAGGTAATTTCTCGGCTTTGTCGCAACCCCAACCAGCACGTCCTGTTTCTAGCGATCGCAGCGCCTTTTGGAAAGATTCGTTGAACGTCCGCCCAATTGCCATTGCTTCCCCGACTGACTTCATTTGGGTTGTCAGCACTGGTTCCGAACCGGGGAACTTTTCAAAGGCGAAGCGGGGGATTTTTGTCACCACATAGTCAATTGTCGGCTCAAAGGACGCCGGAGTTTTCTTGGTGATATCATTTTTAATTTCATCCAGGGTGTAGCCCACAGCCAATTTTGCTGCCATTTTGGCGATCGGGAAACCCGTGGCTTTGGAAGACAAAGCCGAACTGCGGGAAACACGGGGGTTCATCTCAATTACAACCACATCCCCTGTAACTGGATTGACGGCAAACTGGATATTTGAACCGCCAGTTTCCACACCGATCTCGCGGATGATTTTAATTGCCATATCCCGCAGCCTTTGATATTCTTTATCAGTGAGGGTTTGCGCGGGAGCGACGGTAATCGAGTCTCCAGTGTGGATGCCCATAGGGTCAAGGTTTTCGATGGAGCAGATAATCACCACGTTATCTGCCAAGTCACGCATCACTTCAAGTTCGTATTCTTTCCAGCCGAGTAAAGACTGGTCAATGAGAATTTGTGAAACGGGGCTGGCATCTATACCTACCTGTGCCATTTCTTCAAATTCTTCTTGGTTGTAGGCAATACCGCCGCCACTTCCACCCATTGTGAAAGCTGGACGAATAATTAGGGGATAAGTACCAATTTGACGGGCAACAGCTTTGGCTTCTTCCAAAGATTCGGCTGTGTCGCTGGGACACACGGCTACTCCGATCCTTGCCATTGCCTCACCAAAAAGTTTTCTATCTTCGGCTTTCTCAATAGCTGGTAGTTTAGCGCCAATTAACTCAACGCTGTACTTTTCCAACACCCCATTTTTGGCTAAAGCAACGGCGAGGTTGAGAGCGGTTTGTCCTCCCATCGTTGGTAGTAGAGCATCAGGGCGTTCTTTCTCGATGACTTTTTCGACCAATTCCGGTGTCAGCGGCTCAATGTAAGTGCGATCGGCTGTTTCCGGGTCGGTCATAATCGTTGCGGGGTTGGAGTTGACCAAAACCACTTCATAGCCTTCTTCTCGCAGCGCTTTGCAGGCTTGAGTGCCAGAGTAGTCAAACTCACAGGCTTGTCCGATCACAATTGGACCAGAGCCTAACAGGAGAATCTTCCGGAGGTCGTCACGGCGGGGCATAATGGTTGCCTTGGAATACGAGAATACAAATCCTGATTATTTTAAGGGTCTTTACCCTCTGTCGTCCTTTTTATTATTAAGTTTTCTAAGTTTGATTACAGAAAGGGGAGTGGAGAATGGGGGATTACCTCGTTCCCAGTCGGAGACTGGGAATGCCCCCTCATTGAGGCTCTGCCTCCCTTACTCGCGGTAGAGCTGCAATGAGGAACATTTCCAGCCTCTAGCTGGAAACGAGGTTTTAAAGGGGTTTGCCAATGCCCAAGGATTATTTTGTATTTCTAATTTTATTTAATTGTGATGCTGAAATTTTTAAAGCTTTTGGGAATCTTTATTATTTAATTTGGTGAGACTTTGTAACAGATGGTGATTTATTCTGGCATATATCTATCTGATTATTCAGCACAAAAAAATTTCTTAGCTAAAAATATTTATTAACTAGCTAATTGCTAAATATTTTCAACGTTAAATATTATGTGAATATGTTTACTTAGATTAAAAAATGGCAGAGAGATAAAGATATCATTCTCTGCCATTTTTTATAATATTTTAAGAGTTAGTGGTGCCAACTTTTTCTTTTAGTCTAGGTAGACAAATCTAGATGATGAGAGTTTTAGCTTTGAGCAGCTTGGACAAACCCTAAGGTCAAGCTGTCTTTGGCAAGGAAGTGAGACAAATGATATGCACGTTCCTCTGTTTTCAACAAAATCTTTTCGTACAGATAGCGTGTACCACGATCGCCTAAACTCTCTGCCTGAGCAGCTTGACGACGAATCACGCCCAGAATGGCTTGTTCTGCGGCTAGGTCATTTTCCACCATTTGGCGAGAGGAATATACGCCTTCAGATTCTTGCTCAAAACAGGTTAATTCTGCTAATTTGCTGAAGGTAGCTACTGGCACACCACCTAGTCCATCCAAGCGTTCTCCAATTTCATGGATGTGGTCTTGTACTTCGGTGTAGCTTTCATTAAAGAACTCATGCAGAGAGTAAAATTCTGAGCCTTCAACTACAAAATGATGCTTTTGGTACTGCAAGTATAGTGCCTGGAAACTGGCTAATACAACGTTGAATCCTTCTGTAACTGGAGCAGTTACGCTGTGATCCAGCAACACAGGATTGTCATATATATGACCAAAATTCCGTAACAAAGTTTGCGTTTCAGACATTGTTCTCCTCGCTCTTTAGCAGTTATAGGTTTTAACTGCTTATTCCTTACATATTAACATTTTAATAATAATAACAAGCCGATTTGCCATTACAAGGTTTTGTATTTTTGCTTACAAAAAGTCTCAAGTTTATTGTTTGCTGGATGATGGCACGCTGATCAAGTTGCATGTATTTATCATTATTATTGACATTTATGCTTAAATGTGCATTATTCCAGAGAGGAGCAGAAAGAGAAAATTTTACCTTATCCTCCTTGTCTTCCCAATCTGCCTTATCCCCTTTTGAATATGCGATCGCTGTAAAAATTTGATTTTTTTTTCCAAAATTACTGAGAATTCTTTGCACTTAAGGTATGCTGTTTTAAGAGATTACACTCCTAAGACTTTTAAAAAGCTGGGAGTTAAATCGCGGTAGTTACTCCAAGTTTGTTGCACTTGAGGGCAATTCTCTTGAAATCGTTTAGTTCAGAAATAGAAATAAAGCACCTTGTAGAGGTGAATTGGGCAGATCGCTGGCAAGTCTATCAACGCCTAAAGGAATTAGACATTCCCTGTAGTTGTACGGCTAACCAGCCATTGAAAGTTGAAATTGGCTCTCCTATAGCAGCTGTTCAACTTTGGAGTGTGATACGGCAATTAACAGCTTCCCGTCAAGACCAGATTTGGACTCTTGAGTACTGCTGGCAAAGTCGCTACTAACAGTTATAATTTTTAGCTGCTGCTGAAAATGTCTCACTTAGTAGCTTGTATTAGTTAAAAGGAGGTCAAAAAAATGGGTGGATCTCACAGTATGGAAGTATCAGAATTTCGTCTTGAAGGCAGATTTATAAATTTTGTTATTAAAGATGGCTATAAGCTCAAAGGCTTACTGCTGGCGACTCATGAGGGTGAATTTTATATTAAACTTGCTAAACATTTACGGGCTGCTTTTGACTTACGCTTACCACCAGGGACTTGGCTGCAAGTTGTTGGTTACAAAATACATGATTTGAAGGATGGCACAGTTACACTGAAAGCTGAACGGGTGATGGCGGTGCGTTCTGAGATGGGGAGAGTTGAAACGCCTACTCCAGTACAAGAACCGCTATCAATTGATAATACCAAGGCAAAACCAGCTAAGACTAAAGCTACGATTTTGGTGTGTCAAAAGTCTGATTGTATAAAACGCGGTGGCAAAGCAGTTTGTCAAGCGTTGGAGGCGGCTTTAAGCGATCGCGGTTTAGAAGACCAAGTTACAATCAAGGGCACTGGTTGTATGAAGAACTGTAAAGCTGGGCCTAACCTAGTTATGCCAGATAAAACGCGCCATAGCCGAATTCAAGCTTCACAAGTCCCTGCACTGATGAATCAGCATTTTGGTGACAAAATGTCAGCACAGCCTGAGAATTTAAGGGAAGTGGTGATCCGTAATGGCAAGCTTTCCTGAAATAAATAGTGGAATCTTGACATTTTGATGAGAAGGTTTAATAATAGCTTTTCAAGTGTGTTCCATTAAGACTCGGCTGTAAACTTTGCTAAAAGTTTGCAATAAAATCAAAAAACTGGCTTTAATTAAGGCCAGTTTTTTGAGTTAATAGGGTTTTTATTGAGCAATTTGTAACTGGGATGCTCCCATAATTTGTAAAGATTCAAGGGAACGTGGTTGATTGGTGAGTCCGTAGACGCACAGAGGCTTGTCATTAGACATCGCTTACAGTGGAAGCGTCAATCATCGATGACTTAAAAAAAAATGCCACATACCCCTCAGTGGATATACATCGTTTTTTTTACATTTTTCACGATAGTCATGATTTTTCTATTCCGTCATGACTGGAATCGCCTCGCTAAACTCTACCGCACCAAAGAAGCGCCGCCACTAAACTTCTCCCGAATGCAAAGTGGTTCTGTGGGTTTGGTGTACTACAAAGGAACTTTAAATGTTGGTACAACTCCTCAAGGGATTTATCTGAGTATTTTCTTCTTGTTTAGCTTTGGACTTACGCCGTTGTTGATTCCCTGGAGTGCCATTAGGAAAATTGAACCTGCTAACCAACTATTTATTAAGCGTTTTCGTTTGTATCTTAATTCCCCAAAAGTTACGCTGATTTTAAGCAGAGATATTTTGGAACCGGCTAAAGAATTTTTAGCTACACAGGGATTTGAGTGGATTTAGACTTGACTTTTCAGGAGATGTGGAAAGCCTCTCTCTAAATCTCTCTCCTTTTAGGAGAGAGACTTTGAATTTTTCCCCTTAGAGCGTCCTATACACGCTAGCGGCACAGCATTGCGTAGGCGTAGCCCGCCACAGGCATCGCTTATATTTGACGCAAGCTGCAAGCGCTATATTTATACAGAATTAGGGATTTCCAGTTAAAAAAACATCCCATCGTAGGGGCGCAAGGCCAAGATCCCCTACAAATGTACAAATAATTTTGGATAATTTATTTTTTGTCAGTCCCTTACCTTGAGCGATCGCCTACGATTTGTCATGAAAAAGGTAACATCGTTCGCAATTGTTTTTCTAATTGGGATTGAACTGCAAAACAGCATTGATTCCTAAAGCGAGAGCCAGTATCATTGACACCTGCGGAGTTTTTGCAATCAACTGGAGCATTGTCATGAGCAACCTCAGCGTCCAGCTTCCTGACTCTTTGTACAAAAGTTTGCAGGAACTTGCCAAACAAGACGGCATTTCTATCGATCAGTTTGTGGCGACAGCAGTTGCGGAAAAAATCGCTGCACTAACAACAGAAATTTATCTAGGGGAGTTAGCACGAGGCAGTCGAGAAAAATACGACGCAGTTTTAGCGAAAGTACCAGATATTGAACCGGAATCTTACGATCAATTACCCACAGCCTAGCAACGCAGTGCAGAGTCTTCACCTTCAGGGGTAATTTTTACCCAGCATTTGCAAAAGTTGGGAATGGAGCGATGCCTGCGGCGGGCTACGCCTACGCCTGCACTTTGTCATAAAAAGCAGAAATCGCTTAATATTTTAATGCGATTGAGTTGAGCGCTGGTTTGGTAGGGTGCGTTAGCAGGAGCGTAACGCATCGAAAGTATCTAGAATGATGCATTAAGAATGTAATGCACTCTACAAATTCTTAATGTTTGTAAGTTACTCATCGGAGTCTGAACCTGAACCCTCATTCAAGTCTGTTAAATTTTCGCCCTTAAGATTCGCCTCTTCAAGACTCGTCCCTACAAGATTCGCCTCTTCAAGATTCGCCTCATCAAGATTCGCCCCAAAAAGAGTTGCCCATTGAAGAATCGCCACATAAAGATTCGCCAGATCAAGATTTGAACATAAAAGAAAAGCCCATTGAAAATTCGCCAGTTAAAGATTAGAAAA
>NZ_CALMFY010000195.1:19404-33756 GCF_937863485.1 uncultured Nostoc sp.
TAAGTCTAAAAAAGAGTATTCTATGTAAGTTACTCATCTTATAGATTAGCCGCATCAAGATTCTCCCCTTTAATAATTTCGCCTTTAAGATTCGCCCGTTCAAGATTTGCCTCTACAAGATTTGCCTCTACAAGATTTGCCCGTTTAAGATTCGCCCTTTCAAGATTTGCCTCTACAAGATACGCCCCTTCAAGATACGCCCCTTCAAGATTCGCCCCTAAAAGAGTTGCCTGTTCAAGATACGCCCCTTCAAGATTCGCATTATGAAAGTCCTTAAAAATTAAAACGCAACCTTGCAAATCCAAAAAACTCAAGAAATTCAAGCAAAACACATAAGTATTGATTCTTTGCCCTTGCAAGCGGGAAATCCATGTACCGAAAGCTTCAGGAGTATGCCATTGAATCTTTGAAACTGTCTTTGTCACTCTAGCGCAAGCATTTAAGACAGCCAACAACGCTTCTTCTGCATTTCGTGCTTGTCGATTTTCTTCTTGAAAATCAGGTCTGGGAGTCAAGCGTTCCATCGGCATTCCATGACGCAACATAAAACCAATCAGATAGCATAATGTCTGCTGCCAATTGCCAACATCCGATGGATTCTGTAAACGCATTTCATCGGCAACAAAGTAAAAAAGGTATTCATCCATAGGGGATGCACCGCAGAGAATTGCCCACCTTTTTAAAGCCTCGCGCTCATCCCATCCTTCATCTGGATCATCCTGGTGAGCCTTCAGCTTTTTATGAATGAGTCTAACTTCTCGCACGATGCGTTTTGCTGTTAAATATTCACCAAAACTTTTGTGAGTAAATTCAAAAGTTTTTTCCTGTTCCTTAACTCCACTCTCACGAAAATAAAAGGCAGTCAAAAGACGAGTTACGCCTAATTTGGCACTTTCCTGAAACTTGTCTAAAAGACTCTTTAAACTACTGTGTTCACAATGGGCTTCAATCTCTTTGACTGTTGTTGTTCGTCCATCTCCATGCCAAGAAGCTAAAGCTATTTCTTCGAGGATGCGAACAAAGTCTTTTTCCTCAATTCCCCGAATAGCCGGATGTTGATAACCAGCCCAACCGCGCTGATAAACTGCTGTGAGCAAATTTGCATAAATTGCATTCAGGTTGCCGTCTGTAGGAAATTGCTTTTGCTGATCAAAACTCAATGCTACCAGGTAATTTAACAAGGGTTGGGCAGTAATTTCTGTGAGATTATTTCGGTTTAACTCTTCTGGTAAGCAATCATATCCCCGTCCGCTAGCATTGCCGTATTTATGCCACCAAATCTGACGTTGATCTTGCTGCAATAAGTTTTGATCGTCAATGTAATTCTCGCTCTCATGTTCAGTAACGAAATAAGGCAAGATATGCAATATTTGCTGTGGTTGCCGAAAGTCGCTACTATTTGCTTGCACTACCAATTCTCGACCGCCGATTAATACTTGTAAGCAAGTTTCACGGACATTAAACCGCTCTACTTTTCTTTGGACTTCACGCACAAATTGTTGAGCAATCTCAGTGGCAATTTTGCCCTGCATGGCAAGCTCATCTAAAGCATCGAAGATAATCAGTAAGCGGGAATCAGCCTTATCTTTATCTAGGGGATTATGTCTGAGAAAGCCATCGTCTCGGACAAACTTACCAACTGCCTCAACTAAGTCATCCGAGGGTTCAAAATGGTGCAAAGGAATAAATAAAACCGGAATTTTCCCTTTTTCTGCTTGGTTAGCTGCAAAGATTTTGGCCAAGGAAGATTTACCACTTCCTAGACCACCACTAATTACTCTGATGGCATCATCGCGATCGCCTTTTTCTAACCAAGCTTCTAATTCAGTTTCTAAGTCAAGAACAACTCGCTGATATTTCTCATCTTCTCTCACCCGGCGTTCAAATTCTTCTGACTTTTCACCCGCAACTTCCTGCTTATAGTAGGCGTGTAAGGGAACATAAACCTGTTTTAAACCAAACGCTTCTAAAAGCATCGGTTCTTCAACCTGTTTTTGTAGCCAAGCAAAATAATACTGCCATCTTTGTTCCCGTTCATTGGCTTGGGTGAAGGGGGTATCCAGTTCTTCTTTTAAACAAGCATATTTTTCTGGATGTTTTAGCCACTCTTTCTTTAAAGCAACTACAAAATAAGTAGGAAGACCATGACTAATTGTTAGTGCCTGTGCTTGATTAACGCTAAAATATTTTAACCAGTCGGCAAAAGCAGTTTTAATCGCTTCCAGAATCGGTAAATCTTTGGGACGGTTAAAAAAATCTTGGTCAATACGCAATTCTATACTTTCTAGGGAATGGTTGAGGCGATCGCACAATAGCTCAAGATCGCTCTCGTTTGGTTTTTCAAACAGTAACTCTTGATTTCCTTTTAGCAAACTCACTATTGCTTCTACCAAAGAACGGTAAATTAGTAACCAAGCAACTTCCTCTGGTGCTGCTGCTAAACCTAGTGCTGTTACACCGTCTAGAGCATCTTTGGCTACCTCTTCCCATTTACCCAAAACTCCATCTATTACACCTTTCCCTAGTGATTTGAATAGTTCTTTAAAGTCAGCGTTAATGGGTTTATTCCATAATGCAATAGGTTTACTAACTAAAAATCCAGAGGTATTGCTCATAGCTGTTGTATGACGCTGGTAGATGTACTAAGCCAATATATTTCAACAATGTTCTATCAGATTTTTACTGAAAATCAGCAGGAAATCTAATAATTTATCTAGATAAACTTGTAATTTCAGCCTCAAAGGCTCAACTCTCAGCTTCAAAAGCTCAACGTTGAGGTTCAAAGGCTCAACTCTCAGCTTCAAAGGCTCAACGTTGAGGTTCAAAGGCTCAACGTTGAGGTTCAAAGGCTCAACTGTCAGCTTCAAAAGCTCAACGTTGAGGTTCAAAGGCTCAACTGTCAGCTTCAAAGGCTCAACGTTGAGGTTTAAAGGCTCAATCGTCAGGCTAAAAGGCTCAAAAATGCCCTGGCGACTTAGCGCTTCTTAGTGGAGTCCAAGACAGACCTAACAAGAACAGCCCCTTCCCTACTAGCGTTGGGGAGTAAGATTCAAAGCCTTTCTCCTCTTAGGAGAGAGGAATGGAAGTGAGGTCAGGGTGTATTTTAGATAAACGAGATGTGCTATAGAAGTCACGGCTATACAGACGAAGCCCGCCTGCGTAGGTTTGAAAAATCTTCAGATTTAAAATGCAAAAGGGGCATAACATTGTTATGCCCCCAGAAAAATGCTTATTGTACCTAAATTAATAACTGCTGTTTTCGCCTATTTTATGCTTTAGCTAACTGGAACTTCAGGTTTCTTTTTCTTAGAACGGCGGTTAAACCTGCGTCCCATCTCATCAATGACTGCATCTAAACCTGTAACATCACCGCTAGCTTTGGCATAGTTGTAAGGCTAAAATCGCTTAATATTTAGCACGCAATTAGGTTTAGCCCCCAGTCTCCTGAAGGCAAGTTAGCTGGGATCTATTGTGCTTACCCGTTTGTCAGCCAGAGATTGAAATCTCAGACTTATAGCGCAAGTCCACTCAAGTGGACTGAAACCCTTTTCCGGTTTTGTTTAGAAGATTTTAGGTTATAACAGAGGGAATTGATTCTCAGGCGATTATTGGGACTTGTGGGTTTTCTGGTGGCTAGGTTGCAAATTACATGACCTAAGTTAGAGAAGACTGCAACAACCGTCGTATGGATGTAGCCTGCACATGGTCAGGGAACACGGTTAAAAAGTCATTTAGGTCTTGGATAGCTTCACGAATAGATTCTGAGGAAGCACCTTGAGATAAAACATGGAGATATAACCGCTCTGCTGGTTGATGATATTGAGCAGCTAAATAGTAAAGGGCTAAGTTAAAGGTATTAGACCAGTCTTTAGCATCTTTTTCGTAATGCTGTTTAGCAACCTTGATGGCAAGTGATAGGTCAGCCCATGCTTTATCTGGTTGGTTAAGGGCTTGGTAGGCTAAAGCACGATTATACAATCTCCAATTACTGTCAGAATCTAAGTTAATAGCGCGGTTGAAATCTGCCAGAGCCTCATTATATAGTTTAAGCATCAGGTAAGTTTGACCGCGACGTGCGATCGCCCAGTCATATTTGGGGTTAAGCTCAATTGCGCGGTCAAAGTCTTGTAGGGCTTCTGGATAACGCTTCATTGAGCGATAAGTTTCACCGCGACGTGCGATCGCCCAGTCAAGTTTGGGGTTAAGTTCAATTGCGCGGTCAATATCTTGTAAGGCTTCTGGGTAACGCTTCATTAAGCGGTAAGTTTGACCGCGCCAACCTAGAGCAATTGGTTGCCATTTAACTTCAATCCTAGAATTTTGTAGGACTGCGGTAAACATTTCTAATGTAACTTGATAAAGCTTCTCCTCATAAGCTTTTAACCCATTAGCTAGTTGCTCACCCCAACGCTGAACTTCAGCAGAATCCACATCTTTACCAGCCTGAAGCATTGTTTCTGCATATTGTTGGGCAAATTTGCGTTGATTTTTGAGTGCAGCAAGAAATTCATTGAGAGATACAGATAAATTCCTTTGCGGTGACTGACATAAATTGTGGTATGACACGTTTAATGTGTAACTTTGCCAGTTAGGATCGCGCTGTTTATTCTCTTCGTCCAATTGCAGATCGTTCCGTAGGCTGTCATAATAGTCTGCTAACTTAGCATGTATGTCAGCCCAACCTTGCGGCGATGAAAGGCGCTTGTGGCGTAACATTTGGGTTTTAACGATATCATGATAAGCCCAGCCATCAGAGCGTTCATTGACAAAGGATGTTTCTTTCAGCCAAGTAAATAGCTCATCAGCTTCTTCTCCTCTTAATTTGGCCATAACATCTCGATTCAAGCACCGAGGAATGGCAGCATCGAGAGCAACTTGTTGCCGCTTGGGGTCATCAATCCATTTTAAAAAGTGTTCTACAGCACTGCTGCTAGGCTCAACTACTTGGTTAGGGTCATTGGGATGAGCATCTGCTAGCATTCCCATCAGCAACGGCAAATTTCCAGAAAGGCGCAAAATCACTTCAACAATGCGATTGTCTGTAATGCCTTTGCGAGTTAGATATTGTTGGGCTTCTTCTTCTGTAAAGGCTTCCAGAGGGAAACGAACAATTAACCCCTCGTAAGGTGCCCAATGATTTTTATCTAATTCCTGCCGACCGGCGATGGTTATCAATATATTGAGAGACACTTCACCGTGGCGACCCTCCAAAATTTCTCGTAGCCAGTTATCTAGGAATTCCCCAGTGCGTTCATAGGTATCAAAAAACAAAACAACAGCAGTTTTATCGGCAATTTTAAAAATATCTTGCAAAAATAGCGGGGTTAGGATTTCTACAGGTTCTTGAACTAAGCGCACCTCATCTTTATTTGTTATTTTCTTTGCAACATAAGATGCCCATTCTCCGGCTTGGGTAGCCAAAGCATCCTCATCTACAAAGTCAAAGACAGCACCGCCAACGGGAACTCGACGCGCCAGACGCACACCAGTTTTAACTACAGTTTTGTCTACAAAAGCGGAAAAGCCTTGAGGAGCTTCTGGATCAGTTTCTAATTCTTGGCGCTTTTGACGGTAAACTTTGTAGCGTTCTGTAAACTGCGTTAGTTTGTGACCTTGCCGTTCCAAGTCTTCAGCTAGACGACCCATAACTTCTGGTACAGTTTTTTCAGCTTCATCTATATAAGCCGTAATATTTTTTGCTTCTTCAGCAATTTTGCGAAACTGTCGTAACAGGGTACTTTTACCAACCCCACCTTGACCCCAAACATTGAACAAAAAACGACGGCGGTCATCTTCTAACGGTAAACCTAGATTTTGGCAAAATTGGTTTACCTGGTCTTCACGATCCACAAAACCTGATTGCTGGCGCTGCTTAAGAATATCTTGTAGACTCTTGGGCTTGTTTTGTGGGTTCATGACCAGATTTAATTTTGAGATGTTAATGCTTACAGAATAACTACTCAATGCCCACGCTGTATTTCGGAATTTACTAAATGTTATTTAGGTAATTTTTACGTGTAACCTTGATTTAAGCTCGATGTTGACCTTCTGAGGCTCGACGTTCACCTTCTGAGGCACGAAGTTGACATTCTGAAGCTCGATGTTGACCTTCGGAGGCTCGAAGATGACATTCTGAAGCTCAAAAATGCCTTGGCGACAGAAGTCGCTGCTACACGAGACTTTACTGGCCTGCGCGGGTTTCAAAAATCTTTGGATACAAAACGCGAAAAGGGCATAACAATGTTATGCCCTTACAAATGACGTGTATTTTACCAAATTGATAACTGGTATGATTACCTGTTTTAAGCTTTAGCTAACTGGAACTTCGGGTTGCTTTTTCTTAGAACGGCGGTAAAACCTGCGTCCCATCTCATCAATGACTGCATCTAAACCTGTGACATCACCGCTAGCTTTGGCATAGCTATAAATTGATAATGCTGCGGCATACGCTTCGCTAGCAGCCGCTATACAGGTATCATCTACCAGTTCTTGCAGTTGCGTTAAAGACAAAAGCACCGGATACAAGTCCTCAAATATCCCTAAATCCCGGCGCATCTCTTCCAAGTCAAAAGAACGAGGTAAAAAGTTAGGGTTCTGTGTCGCCACTTCTAAAGCTTTGCTGACAAAAGCCCGACTTTTATCTCCCATCTTCAGCATCGTTCGCCGATCTTCAGGGGTCAAATCAATCAAAAATGGTAACTTTTCTCTAATTGTAGCGATCGCCTGCATGACTGCTTCTTTGTCTGCTGGGGCTAAGTTTGCACTGATGCGATTTTCGGGCATTTTTAATACTCCTTTAGGATACTTAGTTTCAGTATTCCCAAAGTTATAGAGGCGATCGCGTTTGTTGAGAGATAATTAACAATGAAATTGAATGCAGAAATCAATGCGTAAACAAATCATCGAATATACATCTTCACTAGATGCGCTGATTGACCTTACCAAACAGTTGAATACCTATGAAATAAAGTACCAAATGAATTCAGAAGATTTTTTTGTTAAATATAGCCAAGGGGAAACTTCTGACGATGAAGTGTTTATCGAATGGGCAGGAAACTACCAACATTATCTAGCTCTACACCAAGAGATAAAGAGCAAACTTAGAGATGTCGCGTAAAATTATCCAAGCCTATTTAGATGAAGTTGAGCAACTTTTACTCAACTGCTCTAACACATACGTTGAGGAATATGGTGCAGTAATTTTAACGACACAAAGAGCTAATCTCCGCATTAGGATACGCTTCGCTCTTAAATATTTACTGGCAGTAAGTGAAGCCTTTGTTATTGTAAATAATCAAATTACATATATTGATTACCGCTATCACTTTCAAGATGAGCAAAATAGTCTGATTTTTCGTTATGACAGTACACCACACTTTCCCAACTTGCCTAGCTTCCCGCACCATAAACATCTTTTAGACAACGTAATTGCTTGCGAAAAGCCACATATAGCTGATGTGCTACAAGAAGTGATGGAGTTTTTAGAGTCAAAACAGAACAATCAAATGTAATCGTTAAGATTTTGCTCATTGATACGTTCCTTTTAACCGCTAATTACAGCGATCGCATCAATCTCTACCAACACATCTTTAGGTAAGCGCGATACCTGCACACAAGCCCGCGCTGGGGCTGTATTTTCCGGGAAATATTTAGCATAAACGGCATTCACCGCCGCAAAATCATTCATATCAGCTAAAAATACAGTGGTTTTCACCACATCTTGAAAAGTCGCCCCGGCTGCTGTGAGGATAGCTTCCAGGTTAGCTAAAACTTGCTCAGTTTGCTTTTTGACATCATCAGTGTAGACGACATCACCAAGGCGGGGATCGATGGCAATTTGTCCAGCTATGAATACAAATTGACCAGAAGCTGCGATCGCTTGATTATAAGGGCCCACTGGTGCGGGTGCGTTATCAGTATTAATTACTTTACGAGTCATAGATATTACTTTCTCTAACGATGTTTCCTGTTTACCGATTTCCACTTCAGCAGCGATCGGTTTGTAGACTTCTCCATCAGGCATTATCGCACCAGTCAGGTCTGCATCTTTAAAAGTTGCCCCATAGATATTTGCGCCAGTTAAATCTACCTTCTTTAGCTTTGCCTGTTTCAGATTCGCGTTGATCAAATCTACTTTTTGTAGTTCTGCTTTCTCTAAATTTGTCCCCTCAAGGCAGGCTTTTCTGAAATTTACACCTATGAGATTTGCTGCACCTAGATCAGCCAGAGTCAGATTCATACCTGACAAATCTTTTTGAGATAAATTAACACCCCGAATTTTGGCTCCCTGCAAGTTAGCACCTTTGAGTATCACTTGAGCTAAGTTAGCTTGACTCAAATCAGCTGCAAACAAGTTAGTTCCACTTAAATTAGCACCAGTAAGGTTAGCTCTAACGACTTTTGCTTCATTTAAGGATGCGTCAGTTAAGTTTGCAGAATTGAGTGTTGCATCACTCAAGTTGGCGTTATCAAGATTGGCGTTACTAAAGTTAGCGCTACTCAAGTTTGCTTTACTCAAGTTAGCGTTATCAAGATTGGCGTTACTAAAGTTAGCGCTACTTAGTTTTGCTTCACTCAAATTAGCACTACTTAGGTCTGCCCAACTCAAATTTAAACTAGAACTTTCGCCCAACTCACTTAAATTTGCACCTGTTAGAGAAGCTCTAGTGAAGTTTGCGTTTTTAAGTAATGCTTTAGTCAGGTTGGCATCATTCAAATCTACACCCGTCAAATCTGCACCTGTTAGGTCTATTCCACTCAGATTTGTATATTTGAGGTCTATTCCTCTAAGATTCTCGTTGTGAAATTTACGTTCTCCTGCGGCGTATTTCTCTAAAAGTTCTTCAGCGTCCATAATGCACCTTTAAATACCACTGACACAGTATAATCACAAAAACTTTGTGTCACAGGTATTCCTCTCCCCTCTTCCTTCTCTTCGAGACGCTGCGCGAATGTGCCCTTCGCGCCCTTTGCGGTTCGTCCCTCTTACCCCAACCTCGGACGTATCCCATAATGCCGATATCGCCAATAATCCTGCAAAATGCGATCATGATCAAAACATAAATTACCAGGCACACGCCAAGACTCAAAAATGCTTATACCCTTAGCATCATCCCCAGCCACCGGTTCCCCCGTCGCTGTCGCCAAAAACACAATACTAATCGTATGCTGACGCGGATCGCGATCAGGGTTAGAATACACCAGTAATTGTTCAACTAACTCCACCTGCAAACCCGTTTCTTCCTCAGCTTCCCGCCGGGCCGCCACTTCCACCGCTTCCCCATAATCCACAAAACCACCAGGAATAGCCCAACCTAAGGGTAGATTATGTCTTTCAATTAACACTATTGGCCGATGAGGTCGATCTACTAGTTCAATGATGATATCAACTGTCGGTGTAGGATTTCGATAAGTCATGCAATTTTGGATTTTAGATTTTGGATTTTGGATTAATTAGGAATTGGGCATTGAGGAGCCACTGCGTTGCCGGGGTTCCCCCGGTTAAAGCAAGTGGCATCATGGGGCATTGCATTATGTTATTCCCCCCTCAGTCCCCTTACCCCTTATCACCAGAGGGGGTACCGAGTTCCCCAATCCCTAATCCTTGCTATCGACAGCTTTCAAAGCTGAACGTAGCGTGATAGATTAATGCGATCGCTTCCTCTCATAATTCAGGTTAAATATGCCTTTTCCTAGATCAAGTGGCATTTTGCTGCATCCCACATCTTTTCCCAGTCGATTTGGCATTGGCGATTTAGGCTTAGAAGCCTATAGCTTCATCGATTTTCTCAAAGAAAGCCATCAACAATATTGGCAAGTTTTACCTTTGGGCCCCACTGCATACGGTAATTCACCGTATATGTGCTACTCGGCAATGGCGGGAAATCCCCTGCTGATTAGCCCAGAAAAACTGCGAGATGAGGGTTTGCTAACAGAAGAAGACTTTGCTAATTTACCAGGATTACCGGAAGAAAAGGTAGATTTCAAGGAGGTAGTGTCGGTTAAGATTGGGCTACTCAAAAAAGCCTATGAACATTTTAAAGCCAATGCCACACCCATCCTACAAAAAGAGTTTGAAGGTTTTTGCGACAGCAAAGCCTATTGGCTAGATAATTACGCCTTATTTATGGCGTTGAAAGATGCCAATGAGAATGCAAACTGGCACACATGGCCGTCAGAACTTGTCAAGCGTGATCCACAAGCAATGGAGCAAGTACAGGAGCGACTCAATGGAGAGATTTTTTATTACAAGTTTGTCCAATTTGAGTTTTTCCGCCAGTGGTCAGAGCTTAAAAGCTACGCCAACATGCGCGGTATTGACATTATCGGCGATATCCCCATCTACGTAGCTCATGATAGCGCTGATGTGTGGGCGCATCCCAACATCTTTTGTCTAGATGAACAGACAGGAGCTGCCGCCCAAATGGCAGGAGTCCCACCAGATTACTTTAGCGCCACCGGTCAATTGTGGGGCAACCCGGTTTACAACTGGGAGGAATTGCAAAAACAAGACTTTAAGTGGTGGGTACAGCGCTTTGAGGCAATGCTGGATTATGTAGATATAATTCGCATTGACCATTTCCGGGGCTTCGAGGCTTATTGGGCTGTGCCTCAAGGTGAAGAAACTGCCATCAATGGTAAATGGGTGGAAGCGCCTGGAGATGCTTTTTTTGAAGTGATTAGGCAAAAGTTGGGCAAGCTACCCGTCTTAGCAGAAGATTTGGGAGTAATTACACCAGGGGTAGAAGCGCTGCGAGATAAGTATGAATTTCCAGGGATGAAAATTTTGCAATTTGCCTTTAGTGCTGATGCCGCTAATCCATTTTTACCATTCAATTATCCGCGCAATTCTGTAGTTTATACCGGGACTCACGATAATGACACTACTTTAGGCTGGTTCGATACAGCTAGCGACGAGGAAAAGCAAAAGTTGTTGCTTTATTTAGGTTCTATTAGTCCTGAAGGCATCCACTGGGATTTAATTCGCCTAGCTTTGAGTTCCATAGCCAACCAAGCAATAATTCCCTTGCAAGATATTTTGGGATTAGGGAACCAAGCGCGGATGAATTTTCCCAGTATTCCTGAAGGGAACTGGGAGTGGCGCTATCAACCAGGAGCGTTGACACAGGAATTAGGCGATCGCTTGAAAGTTCTTACTGAACTTAATGGACGCGCCCCGCAAGAACAATGAAGCAGGGGGAGCAGGGGAAGAAAGAATAACCAATACAACTCTACCAGAGGCTGGCGCTTAGGGCGTAGCTATGCCGCAGGCTTTACGGCAACTCTTAGAGACGCTCTTGCGTTCGCTCAGTACAAGTGCCCCATACCCCATATTTCAAAACTTAGGCTTGGCAGCAATCCTAACTTCTTCCTCTTTCCCAGGCTCTCCCATTTCCTTGGCTTTCTCTTGATTGACGCTCATTAAAACACCACCAGCATTATCAGTTTTCACTGTCAGTTGCTTCTGAGCTTTCCAAATCCGGTGAGTTCCCTCTGGCAGAATACCCTCAAACTTGGTTTTGCCATCAGCTACTACGCGAATCCAGGATGACGCTTTCAAAGTGACACCAATCTGTACAGCCTGTCCCTGTTTGACGCCGCTAAGGGTATCGCTGACCGACTGAACCTTCACTGACTCTTTTAGTTGGGCTATTTCTGGTTTAACGACAGATTTTTGTTTTGGAGATGGCTGGTTTTGACTATTATTTGCTTGTAGTACAGCGTTATTTAATAACTGAGATAAGCCATTTACAGAACATACAATTAGGAATATGTAAAGAAAGTAAAGATGAATCGGGCGTAGTTGACTCAGAGGTGAAGTATTCTCCCTAACTTGGGGGTTCACTTGTGCAGAACTGATCGGAAAAGTGCCAGAAAATTCTACTCCATTCAAACCTAGTGCCTCGGCAAATTGCCTAATCAAACCCTGAATATAGATTGGTTCTGGCAGCTCGCTTAAATTACCTTCTTCGATCGCCTGCAATAATCGCCGAGAAATCCTAGTTAATACAACCACTTGCTCTAGAGATAGACCCTGTTCTTGACGCAATGCCCAAAGTTGAGCGCCCAATTCTGCTAACTTTTCGGCTCGTTCTTGCTCTAATGAAATTGATGGCTGGTGATTATTCTTCTTCTTTCTTAGCCATTTCATGCCTGCTGACACTCCTTAACTCCGCTGAATCAATAATTAGGTTGCGTTATCTGTTGTTGCAAAAAGTGAATCTCTTGATCTTTGAGGGAACGATATTTACCCTCTGACAAAAAGGGTTCTTTTAAAGTTTGTAATTGAATTGGGCCGATAGCAGTCCGATGCAGCTTGATTACTGGGTATCCTAACTGTTGAGCTATCCGACGAATTTGGCGATTTCTTCCCTCCTGCAACACGATTTCTAAAAAGCTTTGCTCGGCACGACGTTCTATGAGGTGTACCTTGGCGGCCCTGGTTTTTCTACCCTCCAACATCACACCCTGACACCACATTTGCAGTACCGCTTCTGGAGGATGTCCTTTTACCAAAACACGATATGTCTTGGAAATGCTGTGGCGTGGATGCGTTAGTCCAAATGTCAGATTTCCGTCGTTTGTCAGGATTAATGCTCCTGTAGAGTCTGCATCTAAACGCCCAACAGGGTGAATACCTGAACCCTCTCGTAATTCTTTAGATAGTAGATCCAGGACTGTTGGTCTGCCGTGAGGGTCGTAGCAAGTAGAAACCACGCCTGCTGGTTTATGCAGCAATAGATATATTAAAGCCGGACGCTGCTTTTCGGATATAGGCTTACCATCGATCGCGATCACATCTTTTTGAGGATCAACTTTTTGACCTAAATGTGCTACTACCCCATTAATTCGCACCCGTGAGTGCCTAATCATTTCTTCGGCTTCACGACGTGAGGCGATACCCCATTGAGCGAGAATTTTTTGTAACCGTGCCTCCATGTGGAAATTGCTTATTTACTGTTAACAATTAAATGATATTTGCATTTTGTAGTGAGTAGGCATAAATGTTAAATTTAAGACTTATTTAATTTATGTTCGGTTGTTAAGCAAATACTCATAAACAGATTAGTTAAATGCCAGAGCAAAATTCTCAAACAAGAAATACCAGTAAAATCCGCATAATTACGCAGGTACTCACAACAGCCCTAAAGCTCTGGTTGAGAACGCAAGTCACCCAAATATCTGAATTAGAAGTGGAGATTAAAGCGAGCGATCGCCAAATTCTCTCTGGACGCATCCCCTTGGTATCTATATTTGCTACTCATGCTGTTTATCAAGGTCTCCTAATTACACAAATTCAATTAATGGCAGAAAATATTCGGATAAATATCGGCTCGGTAATCAAGGGACAGCCACTGCAACTGTTAGAAACAGTACCAGTGGTTGGCGATTTGATCGTAGACGAGAAGGATCTCAATGCTTCTCTCTCATCTAACTTATTATCGACTGCTTTGAGTGATCTATTGGTTAAGGTTTCACCAACACATTACCCAGAGCCACAACCAATTGATTGGCAAGAAATTCTCCTTCAGAACAATCAAATTATACTGCGGGGCATCAAAGTAACCAATAGTCAAACAACACCTCTAGAGATTTGTCTGAGCTTACAATTACTCAATGGCCATGAGTTGCGACTGGCAAATATCCAAATCAAGCCCGACCAAGGAAATATATTAGATGACAATCATGAGTACAATTTGGATCTTGGCTCAGATGTTGATATCCAAGAACTAACGCTGATCCCAGGCAAACTAGTGTGTCGTGGGCGGATTAACGTTAACCCTTGATGATTAAAAGTTAAAAATATTAATTACTTACTTGAAATAATATAATAGCTTCTCGAAATAAGGGCAGGGGGGCATACCCCGCATTTCTCACAAGCAAGAAATGCAGAGGTGCAGAAAGGCTCTAGGGGCAAGAGGTCTATGGCAGGAACCCATAATGCGGGACGGGGGCAGAGGGGCAGAGGGGAAAGAACTTGTACAAGAACTCTCCTCTGCTCAAGAGCTCAAGAGCACAAGGTTTTGAGAGATGTGGTGAAAAATCCGGGATACAACTCTTGGAAAGGCTGGCGCTTAGGGCGTAGCTATGCCGCAGGCTTTACGACTGCGCCCAACTCTTGGAGAGGCTGGCGCTTAGGGCGTAGCTATGCCGTAGGCTTTACGCCTACACTCAGGACAAGCTCAGTAACCAGGGGGGCAAAGGAGTAGAGTTCAAAAACTCGTCAGCGAGTATTAAAGACTCGTTCAAGAGTATCAAAGACTCGTTCACGAGTATTAAAGACTCGTCAGCGAGTATCAAAGACTCATTCACGAGTATCAAAGACTCATTCACGAGTATCAAAGACTCGTC
>NZ_CALMFY010000196.1 GCF_937863485.1 uncultured Nostoc sp.
TTCACTCTCTCATCATTCTTATAGAGTGTATTATCCTTCTAATAGACTGTTTAATCCTTCTAAAAGACTCATTCATCCAGCTCAAAGACTCGTTCATCCACCTCAAAGACTCGTTCCCCATGCCCAATGCCCCATGCCCCATGCCCTAGATTTAGTGATGAGACGAGCGAAATAGATGACTATGTTCGGGATGATATAAACGCGATCGCCCTGTTGCTGTCGAGAGGGCTGGACTGATGATATAAAGTGTAGTGCGAATTAGTTTTTCTTTATGAGTGCAGTCTGCCATTTGATTAAGGGGGACAACCCTGATTTTTTCATCGGGCCATCCGATGCGAAAGCAAATTGCAATGGGGGTTTCGGCTGGGTAATGTTCAAGTAGTTTAGCTTGAGCATTTTCGACGTGACGCGCACTGAGATATAGGCAGAGGCTAGCCTGATGTGCTGCGAGAGAGGCTAATTCTTCGGTGGTGGGGACTTCTGTACGTCCGCTGATGCGTGTCAAAATGATGGTTTGGACTAAACCAGGGACAGTCAGTTCTACTTTGAGTTTGGCAGCAGCGGCTTGAAAGGCGCTGATACCAGGTATAACTTCAAAAGGGATATTTGCCTCTGCTAGGAGGTGCATTTGCTCGTGGATAGCGCTGTAAAGACTAGGATCGCCAGAATGAAGACGGACTAGAGATTTGTGCTGCGATCGCACCCGATCGATCATAATCGACAAAATCTCTTCTAAAGTCTGATTCGCAGTCCTAATTATCTCCGCATCTTTTCGGCAAAGTTCTAAAATCTCTTCGGGTACTAAAGAATCAGCAAATAAAATCACATCAGCAACAGCTAGTAGTCTCTGCGCCTTCACCGTTAATAAATCCGGATCTCCAGGGCCTGCTCCGACAATGTACACAGATGGTTCTATGGCATGTAGTGTTTTTTTATAGCTCAGATTTTCTGTATATTCACTTTTAGAAGAACACACGGCAATCCCTCAAAAAACTTTTTTAGTATTTTCTCAGTATCTTTCCGGATTCACCCTCTTTCCCTAGTAGAGAGTAATGGTAGATGCACCCTGGTTAAGCCCTAGAGAATACTCTGGGGCATTTTTTATTTTTTGGGCATTGAGTATTGGGCATTAGTTATTCTTTCTCCCCTGCTTCCTCATCTTCCACTCTCCCCATTTCCCTTAGGAGTAGGAACTACATCAGGTAAAGGGCGTTTGAGTAAGTAAAGCCAAGCTAATCCAACTAATCCCAATAAAATTCCTAGACTACTGACGACTTGTGCCATTTTTAACGGCCCCAGCATTAAGCTATCAGTGCGAAAACCTTCGATCCACAAGCGTCCTAAGCTATAGGCTGGCCAGTAAACTAGAAACAGCGTGCCTACTTTCAAGCGTGGCTTACCGGATAAAGACCGGAAAAACAAGGTTATTAATAGCGTAAACACCATTAAATCCCACAGAGATTCGTACAGGAAGGTGGGATGAAAGTAATCGAAACTAGCATACTCTAGAGGACGATGGTCTGGTGGAATATACAACTTCCAAGGTAAATCAGTCGGATCGCCAAAAGCCTCAGAATTAAAGAAATTGCCCCAACGTCCGATCGCCTGCCCTAAAATCAGCGAAGGCGCTACTAAATCTGCCAGTTGCCAAAAAGAAACCTGCTTGATTTTGGCAAAGATTAACGCAGCCAAAACGCCACCAAGAATCGCTCCATGAATGGCAATACCTCCTTCCCAGATCGCAAAGATTTTTCCTGGAGTTGGGGCATATTTTGACCACTCAAAGAAAACGTAATATAGCCGTGCGCCAGGAATTGCCCCAATCAACAACCAAAAAAACAAATCGCCTAGCAACTCCGGATTAACATTACGGCGCTTTGCCAAATCCTGGGAAAGGATGACGCCAATTAACACTGCTGTGGCAATCAATAAGCCATACCAGCGGATAGCTAATGGCCCTAATTTCACCAGAATTGGTCCTGGAGAAGTAAATTGAAACGCCAAAGGCAAGGTGGAAAAATCCAGTGCCATGAAAAATTACCTAGAAAAGTTCGTTAACTACCCGCGCACTTTACTAAGTACGGAGTTTTTTACGTCTCGAATACTGGAACTACACTTAAATCCTCCACAACATTATGGGGACGTAGGTAAAAATCCAGCATCCATATTTAGGAGTTTATAGCGGTTTTCGTTTGCATGAAATAACGTTGTTCAACCTCACCCCCAACCCCTCTCCAAAGCATCAAAGAGGGGGTAAGGTTGCGACTATATTGCACCGAAGTGAGAACCGCTATAGTTCCTAACGCCTAGTTGAGCATAACTTGTGCTACTAAAACAATTGAGTTTAGCATTCTTACTCAGAGCGCAAGATGGTAAATTTGAGTAAGTTACACAAAAGAGTTTCGATATAATCACCTAAACAACTTTGACATATCTAAAATTGTGATTGCTATTTATCCTGGTAGCTTCGACCCCATCACCTTGGGACACCTTGACCTCATCCAGCGCGGTAGTCGGCTGTTTGAGCGCGTGATTGTCGCTGTACTACGGAACCCCAACAAAATGCCACTTTTTAGCGTGCAGCAAAGGCTAGATCAGATCAGTCTTTCTACACAACATCTACCTAATGTAGAAGTAGACAGCTTCGACGGTCTTACCGTCAACTATGCTCAAATGCGACAAGCACAAGTTTTACTTAGGGGTTTACGGGCTGTGTCAGATTTTGAAGTGGAACTGCAAATGGCTCACACGAATAAAACTCTTTCTACCCAAATAGAAACAGTTTTTCTGGCAACCTCAAATGAGTATAGTTTTTTAAGTAGTAGTGTGGTAAAAGAGATTGCAAGGTTTGGTGGCTCTATCGATCATCTCGTTCCCCCACACATTGCCCTGGATATATACCAATGCTACAATCACAACTCTCCAATGTTGAACCCAATCTCAACGGAAGCAATCCCCCCCCTCAAGAGTATCTCAGTGGAGAGGGAAGCATAGATATTCAGCAGGAACTCAACCGCCTAGAGGAAATGGTTCTCTCTAGTCTCAGGATTCCGCTGACAGGACGCACTCTCATAGATGAAGAAAAGCTGCTCGATCAGCTTGATTACATCCGGCTTGCTTTACCATCGCTTTTTCAAGAAGCAGCAGCCATCCTTGACCAAAAGGATGAAATTCTGCTAGAAGCGGAAGAGTATGGACAGCAGGTTGTTGAGTCCGCGCAGGCAAAAAGAGCGCAAATTTTAGCTGAAAGCGATATTATTCAACAGGCAGAACAAGAAGCTGAACAACTGCGGCGACAAGTGCAACAAGAGTGTGAGGCAATGATGCAAGAAACACTCGCCGAAATTGACCGCAAACGGTATGCTTGTCAGCAAGAGTTAGAGCAAATGCGACAAACTGCGATCGCTCAGGCTCAAGAAATTGAAGATGGTGCTGATGCATATGCCGATGGCATCCTGGAAAATATTGAGCAGGATCTCAAAGAGATGTTGCGAGTTATCACCAACGGACGGCAACAATTGCAAATTGATAACCTCACCCAACGCAATTCACCTCCTGGCAAGAAAAGATAAACTGTAGTTTTAGCATTTACCAGTTTGGGCTGACGGGGTTGTAGAAAGATGGTTTGATGCATTTTTCTCATAGAGACGCAATGTACACATTCTGTCTGTACAAAAGATACTTTGCTAAAGGCGCGACAGCTGATTGAGTTAGTTGTGAGTATCAGGATATAACCAGGTTTTATCCAACCAGACCCAAAATTTATCAGGTTGTACAGTCAAACTAGAAGAAGAAGGTCTACTCTGTTTGTGAGCCACGTCTGCTTGGCACTTTTGCAATGTTTTCTGCCAACAGAGGAATATTATGTTAACTAGGTTGAAAGTTTCTGGTTTTAAGAACCTCGTTGATGTTGATGTGCGCTTCGGGCCATTTACTTGTGTAGCCGGAGCGAATGGGGTCGGTAAATCTAACTTATTTGATGCTATTAGGTTTTTGAGTGCGATCGCGGATATTCAACTAATTGAAGCTGCCTTATCTGTACGAGATGAAGGAGGGCGAACAGCTGATGTACGTAGTCTGTTTCACCGGGTTGGTGATGAATATGCAGATGAAATGTCCTTTGAGGCAGAAATGATAGTACCGGAGGAAGGCGTAGATGATTTAGGACAACAGGCAATAGCTAGTATTACCTTTCTCCGTTATTCTCTCACTTTAGCTTACCGTTCAGATCATAGTTTACGGTCTTTAGGATCGCTGCAAATCATCAAAGAAGAGTTAGTTCACATTAACCTTGGTGATGCCAGAAAAAACTTATTGTTTCCTCATAATGTTGAATGGCGTAAATCCGCAATTAAGGGAAAAAGAACTTCACCATTTATTTCAACTGAAGGTGATAAAGATAGGACAGTTATTAAGCTACATCAAGATGGTATTAAAGGGAAACCTCTGTCTCGATTAGCTGCCAATCTTCCCCGAACTGTGCTTTCTGTGGCTAATGCTGCCGAGAGTCCAACAGCCTTGCTAGCGCGAAGAGAGATGCAGTCTTGGCGGCTACTTCAACTAGAACCTTCTGCACTACGCCAACCAGATGAATTTACAGCACCTACAAAATTAGACATGGATGGCTCGCACTTAGCTGCAACACTCTATCACCTGGCCAGGTTAAATAAAAATCATCCCACAAATGGACTTTCTAATAATGAGGTCGAAGCGCGTGTTTATAGCCAGGTTGCTAATCGTTTAGCAAATTAATTGATGATGTAGGTGAAGTAGAAATTGACAGAGATGAACGACGGGAACTTCTGACTTTAATAGTGACTGCTAGAAATGGCACATCACATCCAGCTAGGGCTTTATCAGATGGAACCCTGAGATTTTTAGCTTTGGCGGTTTTGGAATTAGACTCACAAGCACAAGGTCTTTTGTGTTTAGAGGAACCGGAAAACGGCATTCATCCAGAGCGTATTCCTAAAATACTTAAATTACTTCAAGATATAGCTACTGATGTTGATGAAGCTATCGGTATAGATAACCCACTCCGCCAAGTTATTATTAACACTCATTCACCTTCTGTAGTGATGCAAGTACCTGATGACAGCCTATTGGTTGCTGAATTAAAGGAAACAGTAGATTCAGGGAAACGATTTAAGCGCGTATCTTTCGGTTGTCTTCCTGACACTTGGCGGCAAAAAGAGCCAGAAGGAGTGAATATTGTCCCAAAAGGTAAACTTCTTGCCTATCTGAATCCAGTAGTAATTGACAAATCAGAGCCTGATAGCAATGGAGAGGTAAAAACCTCCCAGCAATCCAAAGTAACACAAACCAAGAAACGCCGAGTTGTGGATAGAAATGACCTTCAACCATTAATTCCTGGTTTTCCTGCTGAATTGGTATGAAAGAACTTTGCTACACCTTCTTGTCAGATGGCAGTTCAGACAAAGCATTGATGTCTGTTCTTACTTGGTTATTACAGGTGAATCAGGTTGAGTGTGCTATTCAGTCACAATGGGCAGATTTGCGACGCTTACGTGAACCACCGAAAACCCTATCACTACGCATTATTAAAAGCCTAGAACTATATCCTTGCGATCTTTTGTTTGTTCACCGAGATTCACAACGAGAACCACGTGAAAAACGTGTGACGGAAATTCAAGAAGCTTTAAAAGAAGCTCTTCAATTAAGTGTTAAAGTACCACCTACTGTTTGTGTTATTCCAATCCGTATGCAAGAGGCGTGGCTTTTATTTGACAAAGTAGCACTACGGAAAGCAGCAGGAAATCCTTATGGGCATCAGTCATTAGAATTACCAGACATTCATAAACTTGAACAACTACCTGATCCTAAAGATATTCTTCATGAACTTATATGTAAAGCTAGTGGATTAACAGGTCGGCGGCTCAAGCAATTTTCGTCGGATAAGGTTAACGGATGTATTCATAGATTAGCAGAACTCATCAATGATTTTTCACCACTACGGGCTTTATCTGCTTTTCAAGCACTTGAGACTGAAATTAAAGAAGTTATAGAAATACAAAGTTGGTGTTTTGAGTCAGAAGATAATTAGCTACAATAATTTATATCTAAGTTAGACTAAGATTTACCTTCTATCCAAAATGAGTCAGCCTAATATTATTAGGTATAAATCTTAAATTAATTTTATACAAAGGTGCAAATAAGCAAAGAATTTATTTGCATCTTTGGGCAATAGATTTACAATGTGTAAGTGAAATCTTCGACTAGCATACCGGGAACTAAACTACCTCCTAGTTGGCGACTTTCGTATGTACCTACTTCGGGAATAAACTCTTGAAAATTGGTCAAATCTACTAAGTTTTCTCCCCAGAAGCGATAGAGACTTTCATCAAAACGTAAGTTTTCAATGGGAGCAATAATTTCTCCGTTTTCTACCCAAAAACAAGCATAACGGGTCATACCTGTAATTCTACCAGTTTGGCGATCGCTCCAATTCAAGTAATGCAAATTAGATACATATAATCCAGTATCTAAACTCGGAAAAATCTGCTCAAATACCAAATTTCCTGGACTCACTTCAGGCGCTCGTAAAGTCTCTGAAACATTAGCACCGTTGGCAATTTTTTGATATTCCTTAGCCGTTCGAGAATTCACTAAAGTATTTACCAAATATCCTTTTTCTATTACAGGTAACTCCGGTGCTGCGACTTCTCCTAATTCATTAAATCGCGGTACCAATCCTCGCTGAAAGTTTTCTTTCAAACTAAATGCAGTCGAAAGTTGTTTTTCTTGACGCCATAGAGCAGCTAAAGCACTGTTTCCTTGCTGAATATCAGCTTCGCTCACAGACCCCCAAGAAAGCATCATTAATAAATCTCCGACAGCAGCAGGTGCAAAATAAGTTTTGTACTGTCCCCGTGGCAATTCTTTAGCTGGACGAGAAAGCAATTCTAGTTGCTTTTTGGCTTCGCTGATTTTGGCTATATAAGCAGATTTATCCCAATTACTCCCTGCAAATGTTCCCTTAACTGCTTGTCCAGATATAGAGAAGAGAGAATAATCTAAGGTAAAAGAATCAGTAGCAAACCAGTGTTTTTGTCCGTTAGAATCACCATAAGCTTTAATTACAACACCTCCAGCGTATATGCCAGTAAAATCCAATTCAGTAACCAGTTCTAGCACATTGGGTACTACTACTTCCGCTGCCAATAAATTCCCCAAATGTACTTCCCGACTGGTGTTAGTTCCTGATGGTAAAACTAGATATGGATCGATGGGTAATAGAATAAGTTCGTTACGTAGTTCCTGCAAAGCAGCATATGTTAACTGCCAATCTACGTCCCAATTTCCAGTAAAGGGAAACTGTCGAACACTACTGCGCTGGTCTGCCATCAAAGTCAGTTCGATCCAACCATCAGCAACACAACCAGTTTGTCGCACTTTCGCATGATTGAAACGAGTAAACTGACTCCTTTCACTGCTTAGTTTCACAGTGAATTGTTCATTTTCTGCTTTTTTGTTCAGCAGAGTTTCAATCAGTTGATTAAAGCTGATTTCTAACGCAGATAATTCCTCAATTTTCATAGATATTAAATATTAATAGGGAATAGTGAGGGGGGAGGAAGTTAAGAATTAGGAGTGATGAGTGATGAATTATAAATTAAAAGTTGAAGAATTTTTTAATTCAAAACCTTTAACTCCTAACTCTTGTACAGACGCGATTAATCGCGTCTCTACTCCTAACTCCTAACTTTGCACTCTTTTAACTTCCTCCACCAAAAACTTCGACATTAGCAAATACACAAACAGGTGAACCATGTCCTACCCAGATGGCCTGATTTGGCTCTCCTTTACCACAATAAGGAGTACCATACATTTCCCAGTTGTCAGCATTTCCAACTTGGATTAAGCTGTGCCAAAACTCTGGTGTTGTGGCACGATAGTTAGGATTGCGGAGGGTTTTGGTGAGTTTACCATTTTCAATTAATTTAGCGTACTCGCAACCAAATTGAAATTTGTAGCGGCGATCGTCAATTGACCAAGATCGGTTAGATTCCATGTAAACGCCGTGTTCTATCCCAGCAATAATGTCTTCAAAGCTAGTGTTTAGAGGCTCTAAATTCAAGTTTGCCATGCGATCAATCGCTGGTCGATTCCATGAGGAAGCACGGGCACAGGCAACTCCTGGTACGCCTGCTCTTACTTGACTCTCCAGACTGCCTAAACCCCGTTGAAGTACACCTTCTTTTACCAAATACTCCCGCGTTGCTACAGCACCCGTATCATCAAAGCCATAGCTAGCAAATTCACCAGCCACAGTGGGATCAAAGGTAATATTCATCAGTGGCGAACCATATACTAGGTTGCCAAAATCACTTTTATTAACGAAGCTGCCCCCAGCATAGTTACGCTCATCTCCCAAAATTCGGTCAATTTCTAGGGGATGCCCGACACTTTCATGGATTTGCAGCATCATTTGGTCTGGGGCTAAAACTAAATTGGTACGGGTGGTTGGGCATTCTTCTGCTGTCAAGAGTTCTACTGCTTGTTCGCCAACTTGCCGTACTCGATGCCATAAGTCTTCTTGTTTTAAAAGCTCTAGTCCACCTTGGTAACAGTTTGATTGCGAGCCGTTGTTGCTGCGCTGCTGTACAACCGCTCCATCTTGGGCGGTGGCTCCGTAATTAGTGCTTATAGATAGTATTTTTTGATAGACTTCTGAGCCGTTGCTGCTAATAAACCAAGATTCTCTCTCAGTGGTGCTGGCACTGGCTATGGTTTGCACAATCTTGTCGTCAACTTTCAGCGTTTGGCAAATGCGAATTAGTAAATCGTTGATTTCTCCCGGACTCAGAGCATCCAATGGCTCAAGAAATGGGGATTTATATTCACCAACGACTTTAGGGCGCTCACTTTCATGGAAGGGATGTATCCACCATTCACTGGCTGCTAGTGCCTGTTTATAGGCTGTTTGAGCAGCGGCTTGTAAGGAAGACAGTTCCAGAGAGTTAGTAGCTGCATAACCCAGACAGCCATTAACTAAAACTTCCAGCATAGCTCCTACAGTGAAGGATTTGCCGTTTATCTGGGGTAAGGCGTCACGGACTAAACGGGTAGTAGAAGTCTCCTTTACGGCTCTAATACCGATCCAATCAGCGGGAATGTCGAAACTAGCGATCGCTTTTTTAAGTTCAGACCACATAATTTAAGGAATTGGAAATTGGGAATTGGGAATTGAGAATTGGGCATTGGGCATTGGTTATCAATTATTTTCCTCTGCCCTTGTTAATTCCGATGCCAGCGTGTACCATCACGGCTATCAATTAGCGTAATACCTTCTGCTTGAAGTTCGTCACGAATGCGATCGCTTTCGGCAAAATTTTTGGCAATACGTGCTTGTTGCCTTTGCTGAATTCGCGCTTCAATTTCCGCATCGCTTAAACCATTACTCGTGTGAGTTTCTGTTTCTATCTCGGCTTCTAAACCTAAGACTCCAGCTAATGTGACAAGAGTTTGCCATTGCCGCTGTAACTCATCTGGTGATGTTTCGGTTTTCCCTTCATGCACAAGAACATTTCCCTGACGACGCAGTTCTTTGGCTAATTCAAACAATACTGTTAATCCACCAGGAAAATTAAAGTCGTTATTCACAGTTTCTTGGAAGCGTTCAACAGTTTCAGGAAGTAGTGAGCCAGTTCCCAGTTCCCAACCTAGTTTTTTACCGTATTGGTAGCCGAACAGTAAACCTTCTTTAATGGTGTGCCAACCGTTGGTTGCTGCGGCGATCGCTTCATCGCTAAAATCAATTGGTGTGCGATATTGAGCAGTCAGTACAAACAACCGCACTGCCATCGGGTCAACTCCTCGATCCAGCAATTCTCGAATAGTGATAAAGTTGCCCAAAGATTTGGACATTTTTTCACCATCTACTGTCACCATGCCGTTATGCAACCAGTAACGCGCTAGGGGTTTTCCTGTCACAACCTCAGATTGGGCAATTTCATTTTCGTGGTGGGGAAAAATTAAGTCAGTACCACCAGCATGAATATCTATGGTATCACCCAAGCGATCGCGCACCATTGCCGAGCATTCTATATGCCACCCAGGACGACCTGCGCCCCAAGGTGATTCCCAAGCAGGTTCTCCCGGTTTTGCTGCTTTCCATAAAACAAAATCAAAGGGGTCTTTCTTTTTCTGGTATTCTGGATCATCCACGTTGACGCGATCGCTTTTCCCGGCTTGCATATCTTCTAACTTGCGTCCAGAAAGCTTGCCATACTCAGCAAACTGTCGTACTGGATAATACACATCACCGTCAGCAGGGTAAGCAAAACCCTTATTTTCCAACTCATGAATTAACCGCTGAATGCCATTGATTGTGTGGGTAGCACGGGGATACTCATCAGCTTCTTTAATCCCCAACCGCGCCATATCCTCAAAATATGCTTTGATAAAGCGATCGGCTACAGCTTCCATTGATGAATGTTCAACACAGGCTCGATTCAGAATCTTGTCATCAATATCAGTAAAATTTTGGATATATCGGACTTCATAGCCGATAAACTGGAGGTATCGGCGGATTACATCCCAAACAATGCAAGCTCTCGCATGACCCAAATGGCAGTAGTCGTACACAGTCACGCCGCAGTAATACATCTTAACCTTGCCTGATTCGACTGTTTCAAACGGTTCTTGACGACGGGTGAGGGTATTGTAAAGGGTTAGGGTCATAACAGAGTAATGCTGAAATAAGAAGATACGTAATAATAGGGTAAGGCAGCTGGGATGACAGTCCAGCATCCCTATGTTAATGTTTTCTGGACTATCTGCGCTACATTACTACTTTTGACTATTTGATAACAGCGCTATGCAATCAGCAGTTACACCCGAATCTTCGGCAATGGATACGCCCAAACAAGGAATGCCAGTAACAATTATTACGGGTTTCCTCGGTAGTGGCAAGACGACTTTACTTAATCATATCCTCAACAACCAACAGGGTTTGAAAACCGCTGTTTTAGTGAATGAATTTGGCGAAATTGGCATCGACAACGAGCTAATTGTTTCCACTGGTGAGAACATGGTGGAGCTCAATAATGGTTGTATCTGCTGCACTATTAATAATGATTTGGTAGATGCAGTTTACAAAGTTTTAGAACGCCAAGAAAATCTAGATTATTTAGTAGTGGAAACAACTGGATTGGCAGATCCGCTACCAGTAGCTTTAACATTTCTTGGTACAGAATTGCGGGATTTAACCCGCTTGGATTCGATTATTACCGTAGTAGACGCGGCGAATTACAGCCTAGATTTATTTAACTCTGAGGCGGCATACAGCCAGATTGCCTATGGCGATGTAATTGTGCTGAACAAAACAGATTTGGTTGATGAAGCCACTTTGAATGAGTTAGAAAGAAAAATTAACGAAGTAAAGGAAGGAGCGAGAATTATCCGCTCCACGCGATCGCAAGTGCCACTTCCTTTAATTCTGAGTGTTGGTCTATTTGAGTCTGATAAATATTTTGACACAGTGGTGGATGACCACGACCATCACGACCATGATGATCATGACCACTCAACATGCGGTCACGATCATCACGATCATGACCATGACCATCACGAGCATCACCATCATTCTGACCATTTAGAAAATGATGGTTTTACTTCCATATCTTTCCAAAGTGACAAGCCTTTTTCTATTAGGAAGTTTCAGTATTTCTTAGATAACCAGCTACCCTCAAATATCTTCCGAGCGAAGGGGATTATGTGGTTTGATGAAAGTCCAAAGCGTCATATTTTCCACCTTTGCGGTAAACGCTTCACCTTAGATGATGATGAATGGCAAGGTAAATTGAAAAACCAGCTAGTGCTGATTGGTCAAAATTTAGATCGTGAGGCTTTAATTACTCAACTCGAAAACTGTATTTGTCTACCTTCAACCTCTCGCGGTAAAGGCTTTGGCAAATAAAAGTTAAGAGTGAGGCGTTAAGAGTTTAATCCTCGTACTCGTTCCCAGGTTCCACCTGGGAATGCATTTTTAATGGCTCCGCCATCGATTTTGAGCAATGAAAATGAGAGAAGACATTGCTCTAAAATTGAAACGTTGATCAACGTTTAGATTAAAATGCGCGTTGTTATCCAGCGAGTTAAATCATCTCAAGTTACAGTTAATGATGAAATTGTCGGCAAAATTGGGCGGGGGCTAAATTTACTTGTGGGTATTGCCAATACCGATACTGATGCTGAAATCGACTGGATGGTGCGTAAGTGCTTGGAATTGCGGCTGTTTCCTGACCAAGAAGGAGACGAGCGTTGGCAAAAATCTGTACAAGAAATTGGCGGCGATTTGTTAGTAGTCAGCCAGTTTACCCTTTACGGTGACTGTCGCAAAGGTCGCCGTCCTTCTTTTGACCGTTCAGCCGCTCCCCAGTCAGCAGAAGCTTTGTATAATCGTTTTGTTACCAAGTTAAGAGCTAGCGGTTTGCAGGTGGAAACAGGTCAATTTGGTGCAATGATGCAAGTTACAATTGAAAACGATGGCCCCGTTACTTTGTTACTTGAAAAATAAGCAGTTTAAGTATATACACTAGAAAGAGGAATAACAGTAGCCTGTAGACCGTGGTGTTCTAATTGATGAGAGAATATTAAATTAACCATCACAAAAGTTTAAATTCACTCATCATGGCGAAAATCCAGTTTTCTAAAGGTATTGACGAAGAAGTAACTCCAGAGGTGCGCCTGACGCGATCGCGCAGTGGCGAAAGTGGTACAGCGACGTTTATTTTTACCAATCCAAAGATTTTAGATCAAAATAGCACCGAAGACATTACCGGGATGTACTTGATTGACGAAGAAGGGGAGATAATTACCCGTGAAGTTAAGGGTAAGTTTGTCAACGGAAAACCAGAAGCATTAGAAGCAGTTTACGTGATGAAATCTCCCCAAGAATGGGATCGCTTCATGCGCTTCATGGAACGGTATGCTGAAGAAAACGATCTTGGACTTAGCAAAGCTGAAAAATAGGGCATTGGGCATTGGGCATAGGTAATTTTTTCATGTCCAATGCGCCATTCTCCGTGCCCAATTGCCCATTATCAAAAGTTAAAAGTTTAACCTATGACACAACAACCCCATCCAGATTCGCTTGGAATTATGGTAACTTCTGCTGTGGTTACTGTCAGCGATACACGCACTTTAGAAACAGACAAAAGTGGCCAGCTAATTCAGCAGTTACTCCTTGATGCTAACTATGCTGTAGGAGCCTACACAATTATCAAAGATGAACCAACACAAATTCAAGGGCAGATAGAAAGTCTGGCTAAAAGCTCAAATTTGGATGCTGTAATTTTCAATGGTGGTACAGGTATTGCACCAAGAGATACCACCTACGATGCTATTGAGAAATTACTAGAGAAAACCTTACCAGGATTTGGTGAGTTATTTCGTTTTTTAAGTTATCAAGAAATTGGTTCACGGGCGATCGCTTCTCGCGCTGTTGCTGGTGTTTATCAAGATAAATTAATCTTTTCGCTTCCTGGTTCTACTAATGCTGTGCGACTGGCGATGGAAAAATTGATTTTGCCCGAACTCGTTCACTTAGTAAGTCAGGTTTGTAAGGGGTTGAAATGAGCAGAGTTCACACGAACCACCCATTAATCTCATCCTTTCTATACATGGATATTGAAACTATCGAGAGATAATTATAGTTAAAGAAATAAGATGTTGATATCAGGTTAGTCATGGAGTTTATTTACTGGAATTGCATAATTGCTCACGGCATTACTGCATTTTCATACTTTGGCATACCTACAGTAATAGGGTTTTTCTTTGCCAAAACTAAGGCAACTATCCCTTCTAAATTTTGGCTAGCCTTTTTATTATCAGGTGGATTCGTACTATTTTGCGGATTTCATCACCTTTTGGCGGTCTTTGAGCCACATCTAGTAGTGTCCTTACTGCACTTAGGCATACTTGATCTAATGGCGTTTATTTCCTTGTCTGCCTTAGTTTACCTGACGCCAACCGCTTATCAGATTGTAGAGGCGATCGCCAGATATCAAAAAGATACCCACGAACTTCAATGCGTGCAGCAGATACAACAGCTATTTCTAGATCAGGGCCCGTTTGGAGCCTATATCAAAGATGAGCAATCTAGAGTCCTTTACTACAACCAGGAGCTACAGTCTAGATTTTCGCTAGATCCACAAGAATGGATGGGGAAAAAAAATAGTGAATTCTTTCCAGATCCAGAAAAGGGGCAGCAGATAATGGAAAACGATCAAATCGTTTTGAAGACTCTACGCCCCTTGAAGCTGATTGAAGAGGTAAAGATGGCTGGTAATGAGCAGCCGTGCTACTGGCTATCGTTTCAGTTTCCGTTTAGCGATTACGCAACAGGCACTTGGTGCTTCGGTGGGATTAGTATCGATATTACAGAATCCATAGAAACACAGCGATCGCTCACTGACATAAATCAGCTGCTAGAAAAGAAAATACTGAAACTAGAGGCAAAAAAATCTGAATTTATATATCTCTCAGAGATGGCGGATATGCTTTATTCCTGCGAGTCTGAAGATGAGGTGTATCAAGTGGTCGCTTTAACCTGTGAGAAGCTGTTTCCTAATATGAGTGGTTGTATCAATATAATTGCTAATTCCAAAAATTATCTTCAGATGAATCGTACTTGGGCAGGTAAAATAACCAGTAAAGAAGTATTTTCACTATCTGATTGTTGGGCATTACGGAGAGGAAAATTAAACCTTTTCTCACCTTCACTTGGTAATGGAGGACTGATATGCAACCACTTAATACCGCCTGTTAGCGGCGCACATTTATGTGTTCCATTGTATGGACAAAGCGAATTAATTGGCATTTTACACGTCCATACCCTTGAAGAAATCAGCCCAGAATCTCAACAAGTTGCTGAGATTATTGCTAGAATCTTAGGCTTTGCACTGAATAATCTATTGAGCAAACAACGTCTAACCTATGATAACTTGCGGGATGGGTTGACCCAACTATTCAAGCAAAGCTATATGCAAACCATAACGGAACAAAGGCTAGCGGAAGCTAATCGATCAGGACAACCTCTTAGTGTTATTTTCCTTGATATCGATAACTTCAAATCTTACAACTCGCGCTATGGGCATGTGACTGCCAACATTGTTCTCCAGGAATTAGCAAAGCTGCTGTTAAAATCTATTCGCTCCTTTGACATTGCTTGCAGATGGGGTGGTGAAGAATTTGTGATTGTGATGCCTAATATGACACTGGAAACGCTCAAGATGCGAGTAGAACAACTAAGGGTAGATGTTGAACAAATGCAATTGAAGGACGGTGATCAGATCCTCGAAAGCATCACCGCTTCTTTTGGAATAGCTGTATCAGAACCAGGGATTACGGTTAAGGATTTTTTGAATCGGGCAAATCAAGCGATGCTTGAAGCAAAGCGAACTGGAAAGAATCGGGTTATGGAGTATGTAAATACCTGTAATTAATAATTCATAACACCAGAAACAGTGAAATAGGTAGCCTTTCAGTTGGCATCAAGTGTCATTTCCAGCATAGAAATCAGAAACTCATAAATTTCCCGTATAAAAAAACAACTCCCTGAAGATGTGGGAGTTGTCATTTTGGATTCGAGCAGTTTTTCAAACGATTCAGAATGGAGCGATGCCTGGGGCGGGCTGCGCCTACGCCAAGCAGATAGCAGCCAATATAGCAGCGATGACATAAAATACTCCAACCACTTGCAATTCTGACCAGCCAGTCAGTTCTAAATGATGGTGTAGGGGTGCCATTTTGAAAAGGCGCTTGCCTTTGCCATCAGGGCCCTTAGTGGCTTTGTAATAACTTACCTGTGCCATCACAGAAAGAGTTTCTACGAAGAAGATACCACTGAGAATGAACAGAGCTACTAAGGTGTTTGTCAATAGCCCTACAGCAGCTAAAGCTCCTCCCAGTGCTAAAGAACCAGTATCTCCCATGAAAACGCGGGCTGGGTTACGATTATGGGCTAAGAAACCTAAACACCCACCACTTAAAGCAGCACAGAAAACCATCAACCCAGGTGCTGTAGGTGCAATCAGGGCACCTAATGCCAAAAGTGCGATCGCTACTGTTCCTGCCGCCAAGCCATCAATACCATCTGTTAAATTAGTCGCATTACTTTCTGCAACTAGTACAAAACCTGCTAATGGCCAAAATAGGAATCCTAAAGGTAGTGTGAAGCTCACCCAAGGCAAAGCAATATTTGTAATATTAGAAGGTTGATTATACATCAGCCATAGACAAAACACTGCGGCAAAACTCACCTGCAAAGCTAGTTTAAGTTGGGGAGATATACCTTTATTTGACTTCCGGCGCAGAATTTGCCAATCGTCGAGCCAGCCAATCAATCCGTAGCTGATTGTCAATGTCGAAACTGCAAGCACATCTGTAGCAAAGTTAGACAATATGCAGGCAATTATCACACCTATAGGTATGAAAAATATACCGCCCATTGTTGGGGTGCCTGCCTTTTTTAGATGGGCTTGGGGCCCATCTTCGCGGATTATTTGTCCAGTTTTCAGGGCTTGAAGTAGGGGTATTACCCAATAGCCCACGACACCTGAACCCAGCGCACACAAGAGTAGTGGCAAGGTCAACGACATACTTTGCCAGGGTAGCCGATTGGCCATTGAATCCAAGCAAAATGCTGTTGTACCTAGCCCTACGGCTAATAAAGAGGCTAGAGCGATTCCAGAAATATTTAATCCTTGCTCAGGAGATAATTTAGCGTCCACAGAAGTTTCCCTTCACTCCACACTTATAAAACTGAATATCAGGAACTAGGGATACTACCAAGTCCCTAGCCTGAAAAGGCTAATCCTCGGCGATTCCTATATTGTCATCATCATCAAGGTCGTAGCCAATTCCATCTTCTACACCCATTAGGGAGTCTATTTCTTCTTCGTCATCTTGAAAATCCGGTTCGTGAACGTCACGCGTTATGATCCGACCATTGGTTTGCAACCAGTCCAACAAAGAGGACTCTTGCTTTAAGGGGATGACATCGGCTCGTTGGTTACGGGGGTCTTCACGTAATGGAGAGTTCAACATATCGAGGAGGACAAGAAAAGGTATACGTAAGTTGACATTTAGAGTCTATCACTTGACACGGATTAATTTAGTTATCTTTTCAACCCTTTAGTTGAGAAATCCGCATTCCGATAGAAATTTTTTATTTAATAGGCATATGGCTTAGGTCAAGCGATTATTAGTAACTTTTATGGCTCTACACATAGGTGATGAATATCTTGTTTATGCTGATGGAAACTGAGTGATTTTAGAGGTGACAGGCGATGATGGCAAAAGCGGCTCTTATAGATGCGATCGCACTTACTGATCGCGGTTTATTGGCGACCCAAGCACAGAAACAGACTATCCTAGCTGCGATCGCCAATTTAGAAGACTTTAATCCTACACCCCGTCCGGTGGAAGCTAGTAATTTGCTAAATGGCGATTGGCGATTACTATACACCACTAGCAAGGCTCTTTTAAACTTAGATCGTTTACCTTTTTGCAAACTTGGTCAAATCTATCAGTCTATCCGGGTAGATACTGCCAGTGTTTACAACATAGCTGAGATTTCTGGTTTACCTTATTTAGAAGGATTAGTCAGCGTAGCTGCTAAATTTGAGCCAGTTTCAGAGCGGCGTGTCCAAGTGAAATTTGAGCGGTCTATTATCGGCTTACAACGTTTAATAGAATACAATTCTCCGGTAACTTTTATCCAACAAATTGAAGCAGGTAGAAAATTTCCGGCGATTGATGTTCCAATAAAAAGTGATCAACAGCAAGGCTGGTTAGATATCACTTATATAGATAACGATCTGCGGATCGGCAGAGGTAACGAGGGCAGCGTGTTCGTATTGAGTAAAACATAAGTTTGTGCAAAGATCCTGTTGCGAACGAAGGTACGCTATAATGTGTACCTTGTCAAGTAGGTTATAATACCATTTGAAATTTGGGATGTGCCAGGGGAGTGAAAGCGGGGAAGCAGTTCTTGCTGGGAGCAGAGAGGAAAGAGGTAATTTTAATTCTCACCCTTGCACCCTACCCCCTGCCCCTGTGCCTCTTATCCCCCAAACCCAATGCCCAAATCAGACAAATAACATAACAAAGACTCTTGCTGCGACCATAAGGTTGTAGAGTGAAATAAATTAGCCCTCTAGATTGGCGTATTGATAACTAAAAGGGAAAATAATCATGGTTCAACGTGGTTCTAAAGTACGTATTCTCCGCCCTGAATCCTACTGGTTTCAGGATCTAGGAACTGTGGCTTCCATAGACCAAAGCGGCATCAAATACCCTGTAATTGTCCGCTTTGACAAGGTAAATTACGCTGGAATCAATACCAACAACTTTGCTCAAGATGAATTAGTGGAGGTTGAAGCACCAAAGGCTAAACCACCTAAAAAATAAGCAGCAAAGCTACAAGGGGGTTGTTTGATGCGATGATGAAGGGAAATCTGAAGTATGAAGTCTGAAGTGTGAAACTTTCAGTTTATTCATCCTTCATCCTAGCCTACCCTAATCTCCGAGAAGCCGCCCTGCGGGTGATTTACGGTTTCTCTTTGGTAGTACTACGAGCCACTTACGGCTGTGTAAGTTACTACCCCATCTTTTCTTCCTTGATCTCTCAAGTACATCAAAATTGCCTGCTAAAGTCAGCTTGAATGCCTGAACTGCCTGAAGTTGAAACAGTCCGAAGGGGTCTAAATCAATTGACCCTCAACCAAGAAATCACGGGGGGAGATGTGTTGCTCGATCGCACCATCGCCTACCCGTTTTCTGTTGGTGAGTTTGTTGATGGAATTAAAAAGAATGCCATCGCTACTTGGCATCGTCGTGGTAAATATCTCCTCGCCGAACTCGCTCCCTCATCCTCTTCCCCTTCCTCAAGCAGTTGGCTAGGGGTTCATCTGCGAATGACTGGTCAACTACTATGGCTGCATCGAGATGAACCATTACATAAGCACACGCGGGTGAGATTATTCTTTGGGGAGCAGCAGGAATTGCGTTTTGTTGATCAGCGTACCTTCGGTAAAATTTGGTGGGTTCCGCCTGGTGTTGCTGTAGAAAGCATTATGACTGGTTTGGCAAAACTGGCAGCAGACCCATTTTCGCCCGAATTTACTGTGGAATATCTAGCTCTCAAACTCAAAAACCGCCGCCGTCCGATTAAGACTGCGCTACTCGATCAATCGGTGGTGGCGGGATTAGGTAACATTTATGCCGATGAAGCATTGTTTAAGAGTGGAATTTTACCTGAAACCTTGTGTATAGATTTGCAGCTAAAGCAAATTGAGCGTTTGCGAACAGCCATAATTCAAGTTTTAGAAACCAGTATTGAAGCTGGTGGTACGACTTTTAGTAATTTCTTAAGTGTTAAGGGTGTCAACGGTAACTATGGTGGTGTTGCCTGGGTTTATAACCGCGCTGGAGAACCCTGTCGAGTTTGTGGCACACCAATTCAACGGATTAGGTTAGCTGGGCGTTCTAGTCACTTTTGCCTACAGTGTCAAACACTGCGGGGAGTTAGAAGTTAAGAATTAGGAGTTAGGAGTTTTTACTTCTAACTCCTAACTCTCTTAAAATGCAGATGAAACAAGTTACAAATTTGAGAGGAGAATTCATGGCAATTAAAAAAGGAGATATGGTTCGCGCTATCCGCGAGAAACTGGAAAACAGTCTGGAAGCAAAAGCCAGTGATACTCGGTTTCCTTCTTATTTGTTTGAAACCAAGGGCGAAATTGTAGATGTCAAGGGTGATTACGCCCTGATTAAGTTTGGGAAAGTGCCAACACCTAATATTTGGTTACGTGTGGATCAACTCGAAGAGTTTAAATAATTAAACGCCTTGAGACTGAAGTCCTTAGAGTTAGCCATATCCCGCCCTGTACTGAAGTACGGCGGCTCAAAGCTACTGTCCACTGAAAGTGGACTGAAATCTTTGCTTAGAGGATGTTTGTAAAGTATCAAGTTGTATAAAGATCCCCTAAACCTAAATGTGAGGTTGTTTGACTTTTTCGCAACCTCAAAATCACAGCAAAAACAAAAGGCAGCAGGTTCAAATCCCGCTGCCTTATTTGTTAGGTATTCCAAAATTTATCACTTTTCACCGAATCTGGAAAACCTCACTTCCATACTTCTATTCCTCTCCCCTAAAAGGGGAGAGGCTTTGAATTCTCCCCATTTCCTACAAGGGTTGGGGCTGGGGGGTTAGGTTTGGCATTAACGGCGGTAATCTTGATCTGCGGGGTCGCCATAGGGGTCTTCGCTGGCTGGGCGGACGGCACCAAACTCTCCTTGGTCTGCGGGTTCGCCGTAAGGGTCTTCACTAGCTGGGCGAACGTTGCCGTAAGACGAGATATCTGCGGGGTCGCCATAAGGGTCTTGACTGGCTGGAATAACGTTGCCGTAAGATGCCGCATCTGCGGGGTCGCCGTAGGGGTCTTCGCTGGCTGGACGTACATTGCGATCGCGGAATTCGGCATCTTGGTCAACTTGATCGCCGTTCGATCCCAAAAGGAAATCTTTCGCCTTTCGCAAAAAGTCATCTACCATAATCTGTCTCCTGATTTTAGTTCGTGTTTCCGACGTGCGCGATCGGCGTTATCCTCCAGGAAACCCGCTTTATGATTTACACACGCTTCGCTATCTAGAGAGCCGGAGCTGCGGATGAAGTGATGCCACTTAGATCGCGACCTGTAGTATTCCCGTTATAGCCTTGGAATTGCCGATACTTTTGTGCCTCAGACTCCGGTACTCGAATTCCTTCTGATGGTGCACTTACCCAATGAGCGCGATGTTCAGCATCACGGTAGTATACACGCCCATTCTTGGAAAGATAGTACTTACCTTGCGCTCCTTCTTGTGAAGCGTTCTTATGCTGGTTGTAGAGGTAATAAAGTCCTGCTGCTCCTGCCAAAAGCGCCACTTTCTGCCCTGTAGAAAAGCCCTTCTTAGCTTCAGGTTGGTTTCGATTGTTGCTCACTGTTCTACCAACACTATCATCAACAGGTGGTGGCACAGTAGCATTCCGGGAACCGCCTCCGCAGCTACTCAACAAGGGTACTGTTAACAATGCTGAAAGCAGCACTGCAAATAGACGCGAAACTACTTTACGTTCTTTATATATTGTGTTCATCGGATTTCATCATCACCTGTATTTGCTAAAAGCCTTGCTGTTGCAAAAACAAAGTTGGAGTTCCTGTTATTTCCCCTGTAATTGAAAAAACATATACCACTCAATGCACAACTGCACAGCTACAGCGTTTCTCTGTCATGATGATTGATTTGTTCAAGTATTTCATCCTGCCTTTGAGAGAAACTGCATTCATCCTAAGGAAATATCTTTAGGACTTACGCACAAGAGATCCCCCCTTAAAAAATTGGGTCTTTGGTTCCCCCCTTTTTAAGCAACGGTGTACACACAAGTCGGAAAAACTTCATCCACCAAAGATTTGCAATGAAGCAGCGCTCTTGGTAGGGAAACCCTTCCGCAGGCGACTGCTGTTAGGGCAGCGTAAAGCCTGCGGCATGGCAACTCTTAGAGACGCTCTTGCGTTCGCTTAG
>NZ_CALMFY010000197.1 GCF_937863485.1 uncultured Nostoc sp.
CTCCTGGGGGAAACCCCCAGACGCTCTCTACGAGACGCTACGCGTAGCTTGCTTCTCCGTAGGAGTACGCAGGCTCGCTACCGCTGCGCTATGCGCGGCATCGTCTCCCTTTGGGAGAAGACCGGACTGCCGACGCTCCTACGTCGCTCTAAGCGTTCGCGTAGCGTCTCGTAGAGAAGCCATGCCGCAGGCTTTACGCTGCGCTAACACCAGACGGCTGGCTCCCCTACATATACTTAGATTTTTTCACGCAATCAAATCAAATTGCTATATTTGTAAATCTTATAGTAGCGAATCGCCAAGTACTAACTTTAGTAGATTATCTCCACAAGCTTGAACTCTAACTAAACACTGGAATGCTTCACCACTAGCCGTGTGACACAATTAGAAGAATAATATAAGGAACTGCTATGACACAAAGGCTAGATCGGATTGAGGTAATCCTAGAACGGACAGCACAGAGCGCTGAAGCGAATACGATAGCTATAGAAGCGAACGCACCAGCTATAGATGGTAATAGAGTAGCCATAGAAGCGAATAGAGTTGCGATCGCCCAACTACCCTCAACCGTAAATTCCTTGGTGCAGGTAGTTGAAATCCATCAGCTCAACCATCAAGCAACTCAACATAACTTTGAAGGAATTGTCACCGAACTCAGAGAAATCAGATCGGAAATTAGAGGGTTGAGAACTAAAAGTCAACCCATTCTAGAACATTTGTTCGGCAGACAGGAGGACGGGGAGTCATGAGCGATCGCCATACCACCACTGCTGCAAGTCTTAATGTCTACATCCAAGGTCAAGGATTCCCCATTTTGGGCTTACACGGTCATCCTGGTTCTGGTCGTAGTCTATCTGTCTTTACCAATCATTTATCAAAACGCTACAAAACTTTTGCCCCTGATTTACGTGGATACGGCAAAAGTCGCTGCAATAGCAATTTTGATATGAATGACCATTTGACCGATTTAGAAGCGCTGCTAGACCGCTTTGAGATTGAAAAATGCCTAGTATTGGGATGGTCACTTGGGGGCATTCTAGCAATGGAACTGGCATTACATTTGCCAGAGCGCATTACAGGGCTGATTTTGGTGGCGACAGCCGCAAAACCTCGTGGCAGTCATCCTCCTATCACTTGGCAAGATAATTTATATACTGGCGTTGCTGGCCTCATAAACTATATAAAACCGAGTTGGCAATGGAATATTGAAACTTTTGGCAAGCGATCGCTTTTCCGCTACCTAATCCAACAACATACATCTACCACTTACAACTATATCGCCACCGATGCAGTACCAGCTTATTTGCAAACCTCTCCTGCTGCTACTCGCGCCCTCTATAGTGCAATTCAATCAGGATACAACCGACTTCTAGATTTGCAACAAATACAATGTCCTAGTTTAGTACTTGCTGGTGACCAAGACCGCCACATCACATCTGATTCCAGCTTAGAAACTGCTCAACACCTCCAAAATTCTCAGTGGCAGTGCTATGCCAACACCGCCCATCTTTTCCCGTGGGAAGTTCCCCAGCAGGTGCTGAATGACATTGACCGTTGGCTCGAAGTTCATCCGCAGGTAATTGGTATTGATACTGCCCATGTCTAAAGTAGGGGGGATTCTTGAACAATTAATATAGACTTTCAAACGTGTGTACCAACCGCCCCGTCAATAGTC
This sequence comes from uncultured Nostoc sp., assembly GCF_937863485.1. Lineage (GTDB taxonomy): Bacteria > Cyanobacteriota > Cyanobacteriia > Cyanobacteriales > Nostocaceae > Nostoc. The sequence goes on from NZ_CALMFY010000197.1 coordinate 1,676, forward strand.
AAAAGTCCAAGGGTTTTTGACTATTGAACAAATAATTCGTAATTAGAACTCGAAATTACAAATTACGAATTACGAATTACGAATTACGAATTACAAACTACGAATTGTGTTCATTCTCTGGCCTAACTTAAAATTTGACCGCCAAAGGTAGGCTGTACTTTGCGGTCAATCTTTTCCCCCAAGTCGTCAGCGATTGTTAAAGTATTAGGTTTGCAGCGCTTGACATTCACAGCAATTCCCTGCGCTCCTTCTACTTCCAAATCTTCTATATATCCAGTACTTGACAATTTTGCTTCAGAAGAACTCAGAAATGGGCCGAAGTAGTACGTGCAGCGGGGATTCTGCGTCACAATCTCTACCCACCAAGCCAAGCCGAGGTAGTCGAATGTGTTAATCAACACTTCCTTGAGGTTATGCCAAATGGTTTTCATGATTTTCGCCGATTTATAAACGTGCTACAAGATGTTAAACGATATGCTACTTTATTATCTTTTACATTTCTTTATACTCTAGTTACTGTTATTTTTTCAAAGAAAATTTTTGTAATTTATCTAAGTGCAGCGTATTTAGCGATCGCTGCCGATAAATTTCATAAAGCGCCATACCCGCTGCTACGGAAGCATTGAGGCTGGGAGTCTTACCCTGTAGAGGAATCGATACTAAAAAATCACAGGAGCGTTGAGTTAACATACTCAGACCTTCGCCTTCTGAGCCGATTACCAAAACGATTGGGCCAGTGAAATTGACTGTATGCACGGGTTCGCTCCCACTTGCAGCAGTGCCGTAAATCCAAAAGCCAGCTTCTTTTAATTCTTCTAAGGCGCGGCTGAGGTTGACAACTCTAGCTACAGCAAAATTTTCTAAAGCACCTGCTGCCACTTTCATGACAGTGGAAGTGATCCCAGATGCCCTTCTCTGGGGAATCACTAATCCTTGAGCGCCTATTGCTTCGGCGGTGCGAATAATTGCTCCCAAGTTGTGGGGATCAGTAATTCCATCAGCCACGACAATTACAGGATCGGTTACAGCTTTTGTCTGTTCAATTAGATCCGGCAATTCGATGTAGGCGTAGGGAGCAATTTGTGCCGCCACACCTTGATGATTAGCCCCATTGGTGAGATGGTCTAAGCGCTTGGGTTCAACTTCATCAATAACTGTGCCATTTTCCTTCGCTTGCAAGAGAAAATGGTGAAAGCTGGGATCGTAGCGTAGACGGGTAGTAATCCAGAGCCGATTGAGATTGCGCTGATTTTGCAATGCACTCAATACTGGATGACGACCGTAAATGAGATCGCTATCTTCTTCTGTCGATGTAGATACAGACGCCTGGGAAAAGTTGCTATTTCGTTGTCGGGAGTTGCCAGAAATGGGGTTGCTATCTATTTTCCTGGGATTGCGAGTAGGATTAGCGACAGAAATGGGGTCGCTATCTATTTTTCTGGGATTACGAGTAGGATCAGCAACAGAAATGGGGTTGCTATCTATTTTCCTGGGATTGCGAGTGGGATTAGTAACAACACGCTTACCCTGAATTTTTACGGGTTGTCCACGATTTGGTTCGCTAGAAGTCTTGACTTTTCTTGGTTTATTCTGCATTTGAGTTATGGATATAGCGTATAGTTGATCATCCCGATTACCTCAATTTCTTGAGCCGAATTTACTGCTGTGGCTACTGTGAAATTGAGTTTTCACTCTTTTTCTACATGAAGTATTTGCAACAGTTCGGTTAGACGCTGGTAATCGGTGAGATATAAGTAGCCGATTAAGGTTTCTAGACTAGTTGCCTGTTGATAAATTTCGGGATTAAGTCGCTTTGGGCGTCCTGTAGCGGCGTTTCTACCCCGTCGGACAATTTCTAATTCAGTGTCTCTTAGATAAGGAATCAGCGATCGCAAATGTAGCGCTTGTGTTTCCGCTCTTACCTGCTCCACTACCAGACTATGGTAAATTCCTGACCGCTGCAATGGCAGCAGATAGAACATTCTAACATATAACTCATAAATTGCATCCCCCAAATATGCTAAAGCAGTAGGAGAAATTTGTTGCACTTGTGAAAGGGAAATCTGTTGGAATGGCCCTGTGGTTGCCAAGAGTGCTTCAGTCCAAGATAAACTCTGTTTGGGAGTTTCATCTTGTCCATCTAATAGCTCTTCCTCCTGTGACTTCACAAATAAATCATTCCTTAACGGGCTACATTTGGCAGGCATTCTTCGCAAAGACTGATTTTTCTGAAGTATGCCATGATAGTATACTTAGTATAATCAATACTATCAAAATTACTTCCTAATTTCATCTTTTTGCTTGAGAGTTGGCATTTTAAATCACCCTAATGTCAACGCCTATAAACCAAATTTCGCCTACTTCTTGTGGTCTATGCCTAAGATAGAGTAAAATTTGGACATCAAATTCACCCTTTTACTTGATCACATTGCCAGGCTTACTTAGTAAGCGACAATTTCTAACTATACAGTATCAAGTCAAGTTTATATATAGACAAATTGCTGGCTTTGTATTTGCGAGAACTTTTTCAGACTTGATTGTTTATCCGAATATTCTAGCCAACGATTACATATCCAATGTCTGTGTGTCTATATCTTTAGTTATTACTCAACTTTAAACATAATAACTTAACTGGCTTTGTGCCTCCCCCACAAGGAGAGAGGTTTTCTGCCAGAAGTTTTAAAAATTAAGCTATCCAATGTTGAATCTGGATAGCTGAATCGATCTCTCGGTTCAAGCAATCAAGATTGCTTAACGTTTTCTAGAGCGTCTTCAACTGATTTTTGCAGGGAGAGAAACTTCTCTAGGCGAACAAGCTTGACCGTTTGAGTTACGCGGGCATTCGTGACAATTTGCAAAGTGCCTTCAGCAGTTTGAGCCTGCTTGGCTAGCTGCACCAGAGCACCCAAGCCAGAGCTATCAATAAAGTCGATTTGTGAGAGATCCAAAATAATGTGCTTAGGGCCCTCGTCAATCTTGCTGCCAAGTACTTTGCGAAATGTTGGTTCAGAAAAGGCATCTAACAAACCTGTGAGGCGGAATAGCTGGCAGTTATCCCGGACTTCACGAGTGCCCCTCAGGCTAACGGTTAGATTCAGTGGTTCAGCAATAATTCCCTCCTCATGAGTTAAAGTGAACGCTCAAGTATAGATGGTTTTTGAGCAAGTTGTCTACAATCTTCTGGGGCATTAGATACTGGATACTGGGGATTGGGCATTGAGGATTGGAGATTGGAAAATAGTATTTTTAATCTTATTCCCTAGTCCCCAGTTCCTACTTCCTATTTTTACCTCACCTCGGCTGCAACGGCTTGACGTGCTGTTCGCATTACTTGAACAAATTGCTCAAACAAGTAATCAGCATCGTGAGGGCCAGGACTGGCTTCTGGGTGATACTGTACGGAGAATACAGGCAGAGATTTGTGACGTACCCCGGCAATGGTGCGATCATTTAAGTTCAGGTGGCTGATTTCCACAGATGCCGTAGGTAAAGAATCTGGATCAATAGCAAAACTGTGGTTTTGGCTGGTAATTTCTACCCGTTGTTGTAAGCCCGCAGGCTGATTTAAACCACGGTGACCAAATTTGAGTTTATAGGTTTCTGCCCCTAGTGCATGACCTAAAATTTGGTGTCCCATACAAATCCCAAAGATGGGTTTTTGACTTAACAGGAGGGCTTTGGCAGTTGCAATCCCTTGAGTGACAGCAGCAGGGTCGCCAGGCCCATTAGAAAGAAACACACCATCTGGATTGTAGTTGAGGATTTCTTCTGGTGGCGTATCAGCAGGCACAACAATCACCCGACAACCGTAACTTACTAAGCGACGCAAGATATTGCGTTTTACGCCAAAGTCAAGGGCAACAACAGTAAAGGGTTCCCCAAGATTTTCCGCAGCCTCAGAGTTGAATTCCCAAGCTGGAATTGTGGGATCTGACCATTCATAAGCCGTTGGGGTGGTGACTTCACGAACCAGATTCAATCCCGCCATGTTGGGAACCGCCTGTACCTGCTCTAGCAATTCCCCCTCATCAAGAATGGCTGTGGAAATACCACCGTTCATCGCTCCAAACATCCGAATTTTGCGAGTGAGGGCGCGGGTATCGATGCCGTATATCCCTGGTACTTGGTTTTGTTTAAGGTAGTCAGGTAAAGATTGTGTTGATCGCCAGTTACTTGGTCGGTGACAAATATTACGCGCGATCGCACCCCGCACTTGGGGGCCATCTGATTCCTCATCTTCAGGATTGACGCCAGTATTCCCTAATTCAGGATAGGTAAAAATGACAATCTGACCGCAGTAACTAGGGTCGGTCAGTACTTCTTGGTAGCCAGTCATGCCAGTGTTGAACACTACTTCTCCGATCGCGGTTCCCGTAGCACCGAAAGACCAACCGCGATAGGTGGTTCCATCTGCCAGGACAAGTAAAGCTGGTATTGCGTCAGTCAGGGGCATAGGCGATAGATTATGGATTGGGCATGGGGCACTTGTACTGAGCGACTTGTGCCGAGCAAAGCCGAGGTAAGCCGTAAAGCCTGCGGCATAGCTGCTACGCTTAGAGCGCAGCCTCTCCAAGAGTTGTATTGGGCATGGGATTAATCAATTGTTTCAATTGTTTCCCCTACTCTTTCATCCCTTATTCCCCAATACTGCGATTGTTAATTATCCCATGAGTTGGGCAATTGGGATTTTTTAGAATAGTTAATTAAAATTAAAAGGGAATTAAAGTAGCGGGAGTGGCTTTGGCAAAGCTTGGGCAGTTAAAATTAATTATGCTTCAGTCCTTTTTATCCCGTGCAACCCTTATTTTTCTATCAAGCGCTCTAGCGGTTTTGTGTGTTGCCTGTAGTGAAGACAAACGGAACATTGCGACTGGTGGCAATGAGCAACCCGCGCCAATTGGGGATCTGCCATCAATACAGCCTGCCGTCGAACCAGCAACACCAACAGCTACCCCAGAAGCACAGCCGCTAGAGCCGTCTGAAAGTGAACCAAGTCTTTTTGAGATGGGGCTAGACAAAGCCGTTGGCGCTTGGAGTATCAGCCAATCTGCTCAATCCCCAGGTGATTGGACTTTGGTGGCGAATCAGTACCAGGATGCGATCGCGCTGATGCAAAGAGTGCGGCGACAAAGCCCAGAATTTGCGATCGCTCAAACCAAGATTACTGAATATCGACGCCAAATCAAATATGCCAAACGGCAAGCTAATCCTCGCCCTGTGCGCGTTGCCGAACCGAAGAGGATAATAGTTCTTGTTCCCCACACAGCAACCACACCAAAGTATACCTCACCTCTATCGCCTCTACAAGAAACTAAACCGTTACCACCAGAGCCACGTTTGCCCTCATCAGTAGTACTGATTCCAGATGAAGCAGTATTTACAGCCCCGATTAAAAGGCGAATTGGTGGAACGCCAATTGTCGAAGTCACCTTCAATGGCCAGCGACAATTTGAGATGATTGTGGATACAGGAGCCAGTGGCACTGTGATCACCCAAGAGATGGCCGATGCTTTGGGTATAGTGCCAGTAGGGAGAGCTAAGGCAAACACCGCTAGTTCTAGAGCTGTAGAATTTCCTGTGGGCTATGTTAATTCGATGGCAGTTGGCGGGGTAATAGTGAATAAAGTAGCAGTAGCGATCGCAGGGGCAGAACTAGAAACTGGACTTCTAGGACATGACTTTTTTGGCAACTACGATGTTACCATCAAACGTAATGTTGTGGAATTTCGCCCGCAATTGCGATCGCAAATCAATTCCCCAGAAACTCAACTAACTGCTCCAACTTTGTCCAAGCCGCGCCACTTTCTAGGATATCCTTAGCTACTTTAATCCCTTGGGCGTGATCCAGCAATGCGATCGCACCCGCTACTTGCAGCGCCAACGACGCATTTAAGGCAACTGCATCTTGTTGCGCCTGAGTTCCCTTACCTTGGAGTACCGCCTTGAGAATCACCGCATTCTCTTGGACATCCCCACCCCGAAGCATACCTATGGTAGCAGGCGTTAGATCCAAATTCAGTGGATTAATAGTAGTTACCTGCACTTCTCCACCTGATAACACCGCCAAGTCAGTTTCATCTCCTAACCCAGCCTCATCGAGTTTTTCTCGCCCGTGCAGCACAATTGCCTTTTCCTTGCCCAAATTCTGTAAAGCTTCAGCAACAGTTGCCAAAAGTTTGGGAGTAAATAACCCTACCACTTGCCCAGTTGGACACAAGGGATTTACTAACGGGCCGAGCAAATTAAAAATTGTTCGCACTTTCAAAGTCCGCCGTAATGAGGCAACCGCCTTGAGGGCTGGATGCCAACCAGGGGCAAACAAGAAAGTGATCCCCACCTCTTGTAGTGCAGCTTGCACCTTGTCACTAGAGGCACTCAAGTTTACACCCAAAGCTTCCAAGACATCGGCACTCCCCGTGAGACTTGAAGCTGAACGATTGCCGTGTTTAGCGACTGGTATACCATAGGCAGCGGCGACAAATGCAACCGCTGTAGAAATATTAAAGGTTGATGAACCATCTCCACCAGTGCCACAGGTATCTATTACAGTGCTGTTAGCGGATAGCTGTTGTTTAGCCCGTGGTAAGTGCTGAGTGCTGAGTGGGGAACATTGAGATTGTAATACTTCAGCCATGCCGGTCAACTCGTCGGCAGAAATGCCTCTAAAGTTCAGCGCTGTTAAAATAGCCCCTGATAACTCTGGGGGAACCGCTTCACTAAGCCATCCTTGCATCAATTCAGCAGATTGAGTCCGGGATAATGATTGGCCATCTATTAATTGTTGCAGCAGGATATACCAGCTAACAGAGGATTCTTGAGCAGGGATTGGGGAAGTTGCCATAGCTAAGGTTTTTGTGGGTATGGGAGCTATCCTACCGAAAAATGAGAAAGTAGCAGTCAAGCTTGGAAAACTAAAATCCAACTGATTGGCTTTGCGCCGGATCAGAACGGAGATCAGCCGAAGTATACCAACTGTACCTTTTGCTGTTCTTAGGAGTTGACATTTAAGCAATTACTTATGTATTATTTAAATAGTTAAGCGTTTGCTTAAATATATGGTTAATTGGAATGAGTAGACCTGCTGCCAGTGCCGATGTATTTGTGGCGATCGCAGATCCCACACGCAGGGCGCTACTGGATCTGTTACGTAGTGGTGAGCAACCAGTCAAAGAACTAGCCCAGCCATTTGCCATGAGCTTGCCAGCTATTTCTCAGCACTTACAGATTCTTTGCGAAGCAGGCTTAGTACAAATGCGGAAAGCAGGGCGACAGCGCTTGTATCGGCTAAACCCGGAGCCATTGAAACAGATATCTGAATGGATTGCTCATTACGAGCAGTTTTGGCAAGAAAAACTCGATGCCCTTGGCAATTATTTGGAGGAAAATTCATGCCCCGATTGAATATGGAAGTGTTCTATCCCTATCCTCCCCAACGGGTTTGGCAGGTACTCACCAACCGTCAGGCATTAGCGGTATGGTTAATGGAAAACGACTTTGAGCCGCGTTTGGGACACAAATTCCGATTTGTGCATTCGACACTGCCAGGGCTGGAGGGAAACATAGACTGTGAGGTAATTGAACTTGATGAGCCAAGACGGCTTGCGTTCACTTGGCAAGACAGTATGATGTGCCAGCCTTCAATTGTTACCTGGACAATCCAACCCGTAGTTGGGGGTACGAAACTTCTACTTGAACATAAAGGTTTGATTCAAAAAGCCATCAACCTAAATGAACCAATGCAACTTTCCCAACCGTGGCAAGGTAAATTTATGCATGAGTCCAAGGCAGGGACGCAAACACTAACACTAAATAATCGTAGCACTGTATTCCCATCAATATCTGTTGGTAGATATGAAGCATTAGATAGTATCGTTCTTAGTTATTTTCTCAATGGTGGCTGGAACTACAGTTTGCATGAAAAACTACCGCAAATCTTAGTCACACATTGCACTAGTTAAAGCGGTAATTCACATATTGCACGCCAATATCTACATTTAAATTCAAAGCTTGGCAACATTATCATCTGTGGTTAGAGAAGTATTAGCCAAGCCAAATTAGATTGAGCTTTGGGAAAATTAAATATGACTAAACAGACTTTTGTTAACACTGAAGCCGAAACATGGTTTGAGTTTCAGCCTGTTCCAGGAATAAAATTATTGTCACTAGCTGAACCAGTGCCAAAAGGTTCAATTCATAGACTACGAATGATTGCTGGCACAGTGATTCCAGTTCACTACCATCCTAGTGATGAATATGTTTATGTTCTGTAATGGAACTATTGAAACTGCTGGTCGTGAATGCAAAGCAGGAACATTTTGGTTTACACCTGCTCATACCCAGAATGGACCTCACAAAGCAATTACGTCCGTTGAACTTATTACAATTAGTCTTGGTGAGATGGGAAGATTTGAGGAGTTATCAAAATCTTAATTACATCAAAAAACCAGCCTCAATAATTTCTTAAAAACCTAGTTACTTAATTAAAATATTATCTTTTTTGGAGAGATAAAATATGAATTATCAAACTCAAATCAGCATCCCAATGATTATTCAACAATCAGAAAGAGGGGAGCAAGCATTAGATATTTATTCACGCTTACTTGCAGAGCGAATTATCTTTTTGCAAAACGAAGTTACAGATGAGACAGCTAACCTCATCGTTGCACAAATGCTATTTCTTGATGCTGAAGATCCAGAGCGAGATATCACATTGTATATTAACAGTCCTGGAGGTTCGGTGACAGCAGGAATGGCTATTTACGATGCCATGAATCAAATTTGTTCAGAAGTATGTACTGTATGCATTGGTATTGCTGCCTCAATGGGATCATTCTTGCTTGCTGCTGGAACTAAGGGCAAAAGATACGCTCTACCAAATGCTCGAATTATGATTCATCAACCATTAGGAGGCGCTCAGGGAAAGGCATCCGATATTGAAATTGCAGCCAAAGAAATTTTGTATTTCCGCCAATTGATTAACAAAATACTTGCTGCCAATACTGGTAAATCGTCAGAGCAGATTGAACTGGATTCTGAACGGGACTTTTTCATGAGTGCCGAAGAAGCAAAAGCTTACGGTTTAATTGACAGTATCATATTGAAAACATCTGCATCTATTTAATCTGCAAACAACTCTAATATCGACAAACAGTAATGGAAACCAAAATGAAAATACTCATTATTGGTGGTACAAATTTTATTGGCCCTCCTGTAGTCCGTCAACTGATTGCAATGGGTCATGAAGTGAGCGTATTTCATCGGGGAAAAACTACAACTAACTTACCACCAGGTGTACATGAAATTTTGGGCGATCGCTCCCATCTTTTGGAGATGAAAAGCAAGTTTAAGCAGCTTTCGCCTCAAGTCGTGGTAGATATGATTGCCTATAACGAACAAGATGCACTAACTCTAACGAACACATTTGAGGGTATTGCCCAGCGTGTTGTTGTTATCAGCAGTATGGATGTGTATCGTGCATACGATGTGCTTTGGCGCAAAGAATCTGATGTTGTGCCTGTACCACTTACCGAAGATTCGTCCCTGCGCCAACAACTCTGTCCATACCGGGAAATGCCCTCTAGACCGATCAACGTGCCAATTGATTATGAAAAGATTCTGGTAGAGCGAGTGGTGATGGCATCCAACTTACCCGGAACGATTATACGCCTGCCAATGGTATATGGTTCCAGAGATTTCCGGCATCGCCTGTATTCCTATCTTCAGCGGATGGATGATAACCGTCCTGCGATTGTTTTGGAAGACAGTACCGCTCGATGGCGTGGCTCTTACGGCTATGTAGAGAATGTAGCATATGCCATCGCACTAGCAGTGACAAACGAACGCGCAACGGATCGCATTTATCATGTCGCTGATGTCGAAGCACTTACCGAAGCTCTACGCATCACCAGAGTCGGGGAAATAGCAGGATGGCAAGGTAAAGTTATTATTGTACCCAAAAGCCAGTTTCCATCAGAGTGGAAGTTGCCTATCAATACAGAGCAAGATTGGTTTGTAGACTCAACTCGTATCCGTCAAGAGTTGGGATATAAGGAAATTGTGCCGTTAGATGAAGCATTGCAGCGAACCATTGATTGGCAGAGGACTCATGCACCTCAAGAACCACAGCAGTTTGCAGCACCGTGGTTACTGGACTATGCAATAGAAGATGCGATTTTGTCTAAATTTCGTTGAACTTTGTAATTAGTAATGAATAGCTCTTTTCCCTTAGCAGCACCACTCTGCTTATAGTTATTCATCCCATACTGCAATTCCCATGCTGAAATATTAGCCCATTGAAAATTCTCTCGAATTTGTGGTGAGTCGTCGTAGGTAATTAGCCAGCGATGATGGCATTGTTGCAAAATTTCAGCAAATCTCTGATGTTCAAAAGAGGTGTGTAAGTCACCATCTTTACCATATAACTTTGATTTAGTAGCACTAAAATATGGGGGATCTAAAAAGAAAAATACATCTTCTCCTTCTGCTTTTAATAGGTGGCTATAATCTAAATTAGTAATTTTGACATTTTCTGATAAAATATTTTCTAACTTTTCTAGTCGTTCTATTGAAGAATCAGTAAAGCGCTTATGAAAAGCTTCTTGCGAAAATCCACCTGATTCTACAGTTCCTGAGAAAGTAATTCTATTAAGGACAAAAAAGCGAACGGCTCTTTCTAAATCAGATAAATTATTGACATCTACCTTAGCCAATTCTGTAAATAGTAATTTGCCATCTGTATATTTGATTTTAATATGTCTAATTTCTTTAACTAACTGAGCTAGATCAGATTGGGCAAACTTCCAAAATAAGAAGAGTTCACGGTTTAAATCGTTAATCCAAATCTTGATATGAGGAAACTTTTGTCTTAAATAAATAAATACAGAACCACCACCCACAAAAGGTTCTCGAAATTGCGAAAAGCTCTCTGGCAAGTATTCAACTATTTGATTTATTGCTTTCGACTTACCGCCAGGATATCGTAAAGGACTTTTAATCATAACCAAAAATTAGAACATTTAAAAATTATTGGATACTTCTATTTGAAGTCTCTGATTATTTTGAGCTTCTAAAGCCAATTTTTTGATAATTGCTCTTTGATTTGTATTAAAAATTTTAATATTAACTTCTAAAAAATATTCTAGTTCTTCTAATGATGCATCTGGAAAGACAATAGAAGCAACAACATTGTTACCTGTAAGCTTTAACTTTGTAACAAATAATACTTCTTGACCATTCAACATTAAAGTATCTAAATTAGAAAATAAAATTAGCTTGAATAAACCATCTTGAATATCAGGAAGCTTTGGCAAAGATGCTGTTGAAGTATTTTTTGACTCTTGTATAGTATACATATTATTCTCGAATAATATCTCATCAGGAGTCAAATAGTAAATTCCGCCAAGATAGTTTTCAATACTAAAAGTTGCTTTTAATCCATCCACTAAATATTCTAGCTTATGAGAAGTCAGCGCTTCTCTTTTACTAGCACTTTGAGAACCTTTAAGAGAAATATTCTTAAATTCCTCAAACTCTTCTCTAATTTTAGATAAATATTTATCTAGTCCATCTCGTGAGTGAATTATGACTCCAGTTTGATTAAAAATATAATCATAAGAATCTAGAGCTTTTTCAAAAGTTTGTGTAAATCTTTCTTCAAAGAGATTTTTGTTCCAATGGAGTGCGCTTTGGTGATATGCTAATATTTCATTGATTTGAAATTTTACAAAATCATTATTAAATTTTTGATTACTCAACTTATTCTTATTCGTTTGCGTTTTTTTGGTGCTTTTTTTTGCTGTTTCGTAATAAGCAAGTACTATATAGATATTAAGTAAATTCATCCAAGAAATTGTAGAGTATTGAATTTTATCTATATCGCCATCTTTGCCCTCATCTTTAATCACCGGGATAATAGTTATAACTTTCGATGAATTATATGTATTATAAATTCTGGCAAATGGATAACTTCTCGTTCTCTTAGGTGATACCCATTTTGAATAAGCAATTTCAGTTATATAGCAATCCTAAATGAGTTGTGAAAATGAACGAACCGCCAACGCGCAGCGTCTCCAAGAGTTGCCGCCAAGAGCGCCAAAAAAAGAAAAAGAAGTTTTCACATATGATTTAGGACTGCTATAGGTGACTTTATTAATCCATAGCCTCTTTCTTTATTGACATCAAATGCATCTAAACTAATCCTACTTAAATTGTCATCCAAGTAAGTTTTATAGGTCACTCCCTTGATAAATCCTGTAAAATGCAAAACTCCTGCCATGTTTTCAAAGTTTTATTAATATTTGTCTTTGCCAGAGTTTAGCTCAAGTTTGGTTATTAAAGCATAGAAATACTAATTATTCATGGCGTGAGTGGAATTTTAGTTATCACGGATAAATAATCTTATTCACAACAATTTTTCCCTGCAAATTATTGAAATGATTCTGCTATGTGGAATTCTGGCAGCGTTTGTCTTCCCCGTATTTTTGTCTGGTAGGAAGTCACAGGTAATTCCCTGTTGCGCGCTCGCAAACCTGTTAAAATAAAACTACGTGTCCGTAATATATACTTGCTAACTAAATTTGGTATTGAGTTTATGTTGCAATTACGTAAAAATCTGTTACATTACTTTACATGCAGTTATAACTGTTACAACATAAAAGCTCGGAGTGTTATTTATGGCAAACGTTAAGAAGACTACGCCTTCGGTTTCAGAAGATCCTAATGCTTTGCGCTGGGGCTTCACTCCTCAAAGCGAAAACTGGAACGGTCGTTTTGCAATGATAGGTTTTTTATCTGCCGTTTTACTTGAAGTGTTTTCTGGTCAAGGGATTTTACACTTCTGGGGCATTCTATAGATTTAAACTTACCTTCATTAAATAATGAGGCAAGGCAGCGATTCGTAAAATCGTCTGCCTTTGCTTTATAAGAGAATTCTGTTACCGTGATGAGCGAAATATTACACGACCTGGGGATTCTTCCTGATTAATTCGCGCATATACTCGAAGACAAGTTAATACTTCGCCAGGAATACCGCCACAGTCTAGTTGTAAGTCATCCTTGGATGAAGCACAGATATCCGCATAAAGTCCCGATAATTGGCGAATCCGCACTTCATAACCTGCTTTAATCGTTTCATCAGCGACTTTCTTTAGGATACGTCGTGATTCATGTTGTAGCTTTCCCCACCAAGAATAGCGTTCAGCCGGAGGTACAAATACTAGGGAATGTATCGCCTCGTCCATGTCAATCCAAGTACGGAGAATTGGCAGGGGATCAGTGTTTTCCTCTGCTTTTTGAGTTCGTTGGAAGCGATCGCTTAAAGCATCAATATATTGATGGCGCTGTTCTGGTTTGGAGTGGAAGGAAATGACATCGAAGCTAAAAACGCTCTTTAAAGCATGATGTAAATCGGGGTCGATTTCGATAAAATTCATATATAAAAATAGGAATGCCGCTGGCAAATTAGATGTATTACCTTGGGTAATTTTAGAGTTTAAAAGTATTTGTTGAGATAAGCCCAATCCCTGAGTCTGAACAGTACCACTAAGTCCAGGGTAGATAATTTCATCACGGATAAAAGGAAGTTGATAGAGATTAGAATTATCTGCGATCGCACCAACTTTTTGAGCTAAATCTAAGGTGCGCTGTCGCCAAGTTGCAGCCAAATCCTCTGGGACTCGCAGCAGCTTGCGTTGAATTTCATTCCACAAATCAGAGTCCGTTGTGCTTTGCAGTTGGGAATTACCCAGATAATAACTAAGTTCTGAGTCAGAATCGAAAGCTTCGCGGAGGTGACTTAGTTTTAAATCATCTGATTTTGGGGGTGTAGGTTGCAAGAGGCGATGAAGTTCTTGCAGCACTTCATCGCATATTTTAGATCCTGGATCTAGCGGAAATTCTGTGCGGGCCTGATTTAAACTAGCCTCTAGTCCATACAAACTAAACCGCAGTAACTGGGCTAATTCTGAGTTTTCTATCTCTAATAATTGACGCAAGTGCTGCATGAATATCACCTCCAAATATTTTTGTAGCGAATTAAATTTGGCAAAACTCTGCGTTTCTTTGCGTTGACAAACATTAATTTTTAAACGCAAAGGAGCATAGAAGTTTAATGCATTTGCATGAGGCTATGATTACTCCAGTTAAGGTATTTCTAAGAAATAAATTATCCAAACAAACGTAGACGCATAGCGGCTTGCCGCAAGCTACCACTTCAGATGCAGAGAACACACAGAGAGGATTTTTGCATCAGTTCTGGGATATTTGTATTATTTTTAAGTCCTTAATGTATACCGCAAAATGGATCGCGTTCTTTATCAACTTCATTGGGCTGCAACTCTAATTCAGCAAGATAAACACATCCTTCTTCCTTTAAACATTCCTGACTTTTTGATGTCCAGTAAGGCACTTCACCGGCGTGCATCCGCAGAATGCCTTGATCATCGAGAGTTACACGATATTGGCAAGGATAATCTGTTGTCACATCTGGTTTGCTGAGTGCGCCAATTCGGATCCATTTTTTGCTGTTGGTTTGGGCGTCTGTTTGATAAACATAGAAAGTGTGCTGGCCAGTTTGTGGGAAGGGAGGTAAGGGATTACTAATTAACCCAATTCCTGGCTGCGTCACACCATCGCGCAGATAGTGAAATTTTTGGAACAATTTATTACCATCATTTCCTACTTCAAATACAAGATGATAGGCATCTGGTTGATCAACAGTTGCTGACTCAATAACATTGACGGCAATATCACCATCATTTAAATCTTTACTGAAGCGTTGGACAGCAATATTCCAGTTCAATTTTCCATCAGCAAATAGCGGCGAAGTTTCTGAAACTACCGATTCCAAATTAATGCCAGGAATATCAATTAAATAATGGGGATTTCCCTGACAAAGCAATACCCTAAATTCAAGGGTTTGGTCAATTTCAAACTGAATTTTAATTTTTTTCAGAAACTCTGCTTCTTGTATTCCTAGTTTATTCATGAGGTTTTTGCCGTCGAAGCTACCCCATAGTCGTAAATCTCCATCCTCATAGTCTTGACGGTAGATGATGTTAGTTAATTGGATTCCTTGCCATGCAGTACGAACCTTGGCGACAGTTTCCCAAGGTGCAAGTTGATAGAGTTCTTGTCCAGCCTTGAATATGGTGAGCAAATCGTTACTTTGGGTTTTACGTTTGAAGTTGCAGGGCAAATAATAAAATAGGTTTTTGACATCGATTTCTAGTTGGTTGGCTCCCTTACACAGCAAGCTTTTGGACTCTTCTGGATCGAACCTTAATCTTCGCAACTTCTCGGCATAGCAAGCACCAGCGGAGGTAGCTAATTTGGTAAATTCCAGCACAAAAGTAATTCGCTCTGGATTCCACACAAAATATGGAGACTTACTAAATTCTTGGTAAATTTGGCGCTGCACTATGTCTAAATTACAAGTTTTTCCAGACAGAATTAACCAATCAACTTTTTGGGAATTCCAAGAATCTTTGGTGATATCATCGGGACGCAAGCGACTTTCCATTAATCCTTTGGCAATACCGATCGCTTCTTTAATTCCGGAAGTGGCGGCTCGTTCAAATTGTTGGTTATCTAGGGTGATGCAGACGTTATTTGGATCATTGACTTGCAATTTAACGGCGCTTTGGGTAAGCAGTTCAGAAATTTGCTGCTCAGAAAGTGTGAAGGTTAATAGAGAATTATCTGTTAGTGGTTTTTGCCCAAGTTTAAGTTTAGCTGCTTCTGCATGATCCCAGAGAATATAAAAGGATTGTAGACGTTGGGGTGCTTGTTGCCAACGGGTGGGTAATACTTTCTCGGCAGTATCTAGGGCATCTTTGTAAGCAAGATCACCTTCTGGATTCTCTTTATCTAGACATTTTAAAATACTGCCACTTTTAAATTTGCCTTGTTCTAAGAAGCGCTCGTTTAACTCAGAGTTAATTAAATCTTCTAGCTTTTCGCTTTCAATATAACCTGTTGTTACGGCTGTCAATAAAAAGTCTGCGATCGCAACTTTTAATAATCTAAAAATTCGCAGTGTAATTAATTCACCACCTAACTGTAAATGACCGGATGAACCTAATAGTTTGGGAGTGAGTTTATAGTAACGTCCTCCTAAACCTCGGTCTTCATAATTGGCAAAAGTCGGAGTTTTATCTTCTAAAGTCAGTTCAATTAAAGCTAAGTCTGTGGTTCCCCCACCGATATCCAAGACGAGAACATTTTGTGACCATTTGTTTCCTACTTGATGACAACGAGTTTTAAATGACTCAATCCCAATGTTGAGATTACCGCCAAATTCTCGCCACAAAAAGAATATTGCCACAGAAACGGCTTCATCATAAGCAGTTTGGACATCATCGATCCCCAATTGCTCAACTAATTCCTTAACTTCCTTGCGAACAACTGGTGGGGCGACAGTGGGGTAAGTGACAACTGCTGTCAAAAAAGTCCCTTCTGAAAATCTGCGTTGTGCGCGTTGGCGGTAATCTTCAGTTAACTCGATTAAATGCGCCCAAGCAGATTGGATTAGTTGATTAGCAGTAATTATTTCTTCTTCACCATCCAAAATAACTGAAAACGATCGCTCCTGACCAAAGTAGCGTTTGGGTGAATGGTGAAACCTGCTGATAATTTCCTTTAAAGAACTGCTTGTACCTTGGGCGATCGCTTTTTTGCGGTTATCTCTAGCTTCCCTACCCATCTGGAGTTTTAAGTCCATTAACTGCGAAATTTCCGACTCGCTGGGAATTTCTGTATCGCGGCGATCAATATCCAGCACAACTGGGATCAGATTTTGCGACTCTAGGGTAGGAACGCGGAACACCTCATGATAGATTTGGTAAAGTTTTTTGCTGACAGCCCGACGGAACCTCTCGCTGTTTCCTAAAGAAAGTTCAATTTGGCGAATTGCTTCCAAAAATCGCTCTTTATTATCACTTTCAAATACTTCACTCAACTTTCTTGGATCTATCTCCAAGTTTTTGCTAATTTCTGTGATAAACTTTGCCCAATCATCATCGCTGACATCTGGTAAAGCCACTGAGGCGGGAGAACTTAGCCATTGGGATAAGCGATCGCGCAACCGCACTTCTTGTTCTTTTGGTAGAATTTCTGCGATCGGCACTTCAATGGGATCGAAAAGTGTGACTGTAGAGTTCGACGTGCCAAAATCTAAGGCAAACCATCCTGGAAATCTTTTTTGTTGTTTCTCGCTTGGTTGTTGATCAGTATAGTTGTTCAATTGGAAAGGGTTCATTAGAGTATAACTTTCTGTTGTTTGTTTTATAGCTAGCTAAAAACAGTGAGATTGTATCATCAAATGGCAAATTCAGAGAATCTTTGTCGTAAAGACTTTTAATCGTTGGTCTTGTACCACTGATTCTCTTTAACACTGGCTTTTTTATTTGGCGCGATGCCTACGCTTTTATATAAAAGGGCGTAGCCCAATCTAAGCATCGCTATGAAAATTGCGGCAGTTACTAAGTTCATGTTGAAGATTTTTGATCGCTTGCAAGTCTTACTTGTTCGATGGTTAAATCAAGTAACTGAGCAATCTCTTTTATCGAAATACCATAAGCTAAAAATCTATCTATTATCTCCTTCTTCGCTAAGACAGTTATCTATTCTTGTTGCACCCGCTCAATTAAACGTTTCGCTTCTTGCACCATTTGACTCTTTGAAGCAATAGTAAACTGCATTAAACTGATAGCATCACGTCTCACAAATACATCCTCAGATCCGTATGCGATCGCAATCAGTCATTTTCTGAGTTAGCTCATCTCAAATCATCTAAGTGAGAAACAGCGGCGAGTTCTGAAATAATCTCCAACCAAGTAGGAATTTTTATCTCAGATGGCAATTCCCCAGCTGCCAAATATCTCAGCAAAGCTTCTTTTTTTGAAAGGTTTTGCAGACTAGGAATAATTTGATCCAAAATGCCTTCTAGTTCGGAATTAATTTGTTGATTAACTTCGCTAACATACTGCACAAGATGAAGGCTGGCACTAGCAGTGATTTCATCTCGCAGCCGCAGTACTAAAAGTTGGTGATTGCTCGATCTGGGTAAACCTTGGCTTTTCTCTGGTGCCCAGTCAAAGATTTGACCAACATTGTGTTTATCGTCTTGACGCGCTAGAGGAAAAATGATTTCGGGTGCAACGGTTTTGTCTTTGCTAGTGATTTCGGAGATGATTGCTTCTTTCCATTCGTTAGGATCGCATCCTAGTAATAATTTGTAAAAGAGATCAGCATCTTCAAAACCAAATTGCTCTTCGATTTCTTGCTCCATTTTTGGATGGAAAATTGCCTGCAATTGTTCGCGTTCTGGGGCTACATAATTTGACAATTGGTTCAACAAATCTACTACTGCTTGATGAATGCGATCGCGGGCAAAATCTTCTACTTCCTTAACGGTTTTTTCAAATACTGGATAAAAATCATCGCTCTTGGTTGGAAGAGAACTATTTACACGGTTTCCTCGGTCAAATAATTTCCCGGCTGCACCTTTAGATTCTGCCAGAGCGATCGCTCCATTGTTGGCTTTGTTGAAGAGTAAAGTCCACTGGTTCCAATTGAGGATTCTAAAGGTGAGTTCGTCTTTCACTACATCGCTGACGACAACACCGCGTCGGTCTTTGAGTGGTTCTTTCCCTAAATCTTTTTGAAAATTTCTGTAGATTTTATCCAAACTTTCGACTACAAAGCGCAACTCGATAAAAGCGGGACTGTCTCCTGTAGGAATACCTTCCTCGTGAATTTCATCTATGATGTCCTTCAAGTGATCTTGTTGCTGACTCACCACATCAGCAGCTCTTTGAGTATCTTCATACAGTTGCTTCAGACCATGAGTTGCTACGTGGGTTTGAATCAATTCCCGCAGCTTACCAAGTCCCCCATCTTGACTAAAGTAACCTAGCTGTTTGCCTAAATAACTGCGGGGATCAGAGTCTAACAGCCGTTCACTTAAGTGCTGCCATTTGTCTTGTAGCCGTTTAGACCTATCTAAGTAATCAGGATAGTCCAAGTTAGCCAAAAAGTCTGTTGAGCCTGCTTTGACTGTACTAGAACGTTTTGCTAATTCAGCTAGTCCCAAGAGTGGCGATAGTAAAACGATCCGATCTTTTTGGGTAGTAAACGCTTCTGCACCATCAATGGTAGTTTGCAGAACTTTGAGTTTTTGGAAAACGGTTTCCTCTTGTAAAGGGCTATTGGCTGGGCTATCTTCAATCAGTTGGTCAAGTTCTCTTTCG
The DNA here is from genome assembly GCF_937863485.1 of uncultured Nostoc sp. Classification (GTDB taxonomy): domain Bacteria; phylum Cyanobacteriota; class Cyanobacteriia; order Cyanobacteriales; family Nostocaceae; genus Nostoc. The sequence continues at coordinate 20,923 of NZ_CALMFY010000197.1, forward strand.
CCACCCTCACTGTCTAAAGGCAGTTGATCGAAGCGACCCACACCTACGAGAATTAAATCTTTCAGGTCTTGTCCCGGTCGCTGCTGCTGCATCATCGTAAAGATTTTATTGGCGCGATCGCTACCGGGAGATTTACCATTTAGCAGTACTAAAATTGTCTGTACTTCTGCCAATTCCCGCAGTGACAAAAAGGTATCCCTAGCCCCCGAATTAGCAGCCCCCAATCCCGGAAAGTCGATGAGAATAAATTTGGCTGCGTCTGCAAAATCCCAAATTTCCCGTGAGATTTTGACATCGATATTTACGCGGCGGATGAGTGGGAAACTGTTTTGCAATAACTTTGTTGGTAGCCTTTGAGGTGGACTCGGTAATCGGATATGCGCTGGAGGTAGATCCTCAAAGTTCAGAGTTTGGATTGCCATTGGCTGTTCGACCAGCTGTAGCCCCTCACGGGCGGTGATAGCATCAATCTGGTAGCGGCCACCACACATAACTTCCCCATAGGCTTGATAAGCCCGCAGGAATAACACTAACTCTCGGAGTAAATAACGTAGCTCTAAATTGTTACTACTATTCCATCCTTCTTCACACCAGCTAATAATATCTTTGCCAGAGTTGAGTTTCGATACTGGTATAGGAGGAAGCCCTGCTGCTGTTGTCCGTTTATTGGCTTCCCCTAGCATGAAGCGTAGACACTCATGTACTCCTTCATGAGAAAGATACTCTACAGTAAAATTACTTACTTGAGTCGTCGCAAACTCCTCTTGCGGGATGATATGTATGGCAGTAACATTACCTGTAGTGGGGTTTTCACTGACTGGCAAAGCATCTGCATATCCAATCAGACTGCCTAAAAGTAAGGTTTTCCCACTACTGAATTCCCCCATCACCCCAATTTTGACAGGTGAAGTTGCAAGGTCTACAGTTTTCTGGGCAGCTGACCGCAGACGCAGGAGACAGTCATCAAGACTAGCTGGAACCCAATCTTCTTGTTTTGAAGGGTGTTGGGGCACAGAATCTATCTTTCGGACGATGAATTCGCCGTACTCCTTAAAACGGCCCAGTTTGTCTGGTTCCATAGAGTAGTTTCCGCCTAACATTAATTTCTGTGAGCTTTATAACATATAAAACGCCATCGCCAGCCATTGTTGCAATGTCTTGATATCACATTTAGCATTCCTCTCATTTAATTTGCGATTTTGGTATAAGGCGTTTTGAACGGTAAAGACAATTTTGAAAAATCGGGTTTCACTGAGAAAAATAAAAAACAATACATTTGTCAGAATGCACGATTTTGAATACAAAAGTGGGTTTTTATACTACATATTTACTGGATCCTGCTTAGGATAGATGTGGGTATTGAACCCTTTTTTAGCGGTTATTGCATAGGTAAGGTACAGAAAAAACAATTAATCACAGATGAACACAGATACAAGGTAGCACACGGCATTGCTGTGTCCCTACCTGTGTACTTCATTTAAATGAGAATCGCTATATACCTCTTATTTTAAGCAAGCTACATCGATTAACCGGACTCTAATTCATGCTGAATTCTTCTTGATAAAAAATCAATATTTATTTGATATGAAATTCTTGATTATTGTGAATTTATTATAAAGACGTAAAAGGATGCTTGGAAAATCAATAAGTATACTCGAAACCTCACTTCCATTTCTCTCTCCTGCTCTTGAGAGGCTTTGAAACCCCTATTTTCACACCAATTCACAAAAACCCTGATACAAATAAATAGATTTCTTGTAGGGGCGTGGCAATGCCATGCCCCTACCAACGTATTTGGATGATGATTAAAGTGAAATGGTATCACACTTCGTGCCGCAACTCTTAGAGACGCTCTTGCGTTCGCCAACGCTAACATAAGGGGGTAGCGGGGTTAGGTTTCGAGGATTTTGATGTTAATAACGATACTTTTCAAACATCCTCTAAGTGCTCCACAGAGAATCATCTAGTTTCCATAAAGCTAAATCAGGTTTTTGAGTAATTCAATTACATAGCTAATATGAATTTATAGGTAATTTTAATAAAAAACAAAGTCAAACAACTTCCCTAACATATAGATAGTTTAATTTTTACCAAAAAGGCTGAAGTTAATCTTAATGACAACTTCAACGTTTTTTCAATTTATTCACAGTAAAAGAGTAATTTTTGCAGATATAAAAAAAAATAAAGTATTAAGATAAATAGCAGGTTGGCATGAAGAAGACTATATCAATCTATATAACAAATCCTATTTTCAGACTATTACATTAATAATTTAGGCAGAGCAGGCAGGCAAAAGTGTTTTCTAAAAAAGTGCAAAGCTACATTAACCAAATCATGGTCGCCCCATCAGAAATACAACAAGATGAAAAAGTATTTTACCAGCAGGTGGGTACTGCTCCTCTGATGATTTGGATGGCTGGATGCAATGCACTTTACTGTTACTTCAATTCAAATTGGCTGGAATTTACTGGAACATATTTAACAACAAGCGCGTCTGCATCGGCGCGAGAAGATGAGATAGGCAATATCTGGGCTTGTAGCGTTCATCCAGAAGATAATCATAAATGTAAAAATATATACTTAACAGCATTTAAAACGCATAATTCCTTTCAGAGGCAATATCGTCTGCGTCGGGCTGATGGTGAATATCGCTGGATTTTAGATACAGCCGCGCCACGATTCGCAGCAGATGGTAGCTTTGTCGGTTACATTGGTTATTGTGTGGATATAACAGAAGTGCGATCTACTATGAGAGAAAGTTGCTCGACATCTACAAATTCCTCTTATTGTCTGCATGAAATTACAGAAGAAAAACAGGCGGCAGAATTAACAAAAGCACTAGAGCAACTACAAGCCGAAACTGCAAAACGCCAAGCAGCTGAAGCACAATTACGCCAAAAAACATCAGAAATTGCAGCGATTTTGCAAGTGCTTCCTGATTTGTACTTTCGTCTTGATGCTGATGGAAGTATTCTGGATTATAAGCAAGGATTGATGGAGAATCCGTATATTCCAACAGGAGATTGTCAGGGCAAGAGTTTGCGAGAATATCTACCAACTGCTGTAGGCGATCGCTTCCAGCAAGCAATAACTCAAGTACTGGAAACTCAATCTTCAGTCACTTTTGAATATACCTTACCGCTACCACAAGAGAATAATAATTTTGAAGCTAGGTTATTACCATTACCAGACGAGCAAATCATAGTTCTTGTCCGCGACACTAAGGACAACATCCAAGCAGCATTAATAGAAAGCAATGCCAAGTTTCGCAGCATGGTCGAAAACGCCCATGACATTATTTTTGCAGTCACCCTTGAAGGGATATTGTCTTACGTTTCTCCTAATTTGACTGATATTTTAGGGTATGAAGTTGCAGAGATTGAAGGTAAATCCTTTATTCCCCTTATACATCCTGACGATGTGTCTATTTGTGCAGATTATTTCCAAAGAATTTTGACAACAGATGAAAAACAAGACGCAATGGAATATCGAGTCAAACACAAAAATGGCAGTTGGCGATGGCATACAAGCAACTCATCTGTTATTAAAGACATTAATGGTAATGTTTTAAACTTCGTTGGTATTTGCTATGACACCACTGAGCGCAAACTAGCAGAGGAAGCTCTAGCAGAGCGAGCGCGTTTAGCAAATTTTCGTGCCGATGTAGACGCGGCGCTTACCCAGAGTGACACCTTACAGAACATGATGCGCCGCTGCACTGACGCTTTAGTTGAACATCTTGATGCAGCATTTGCTCGCATCTGGACGCTGAACAAAAAAGATAACGTATTGGAGTTGCAAGTCAGTTCTGGGATGTATACCCACATCAATGGGCCCCATAAATGTGTGCCAGTTGGTCAATTCAAAATTGGTTTGATTGCCGAAGAGGGCAAACCCCACCTAACTAACTCTGTGCAGACAGATCCTCGCGTGGCTAACAAAGAATGGGCGCGGCAAGAAGGTATGGTTGCCTTCGCTGGCTATCCCCTGATTGTTGAAGATGAAACTGTAGGGGTGATAGCCATGTTTGCCCGCCAAACGGTGACAGAATCAACTTTTAAAGCACTAGAATTTGCTGCCCAAGAAATTGCCATTGGCATCAAGCGCAAACAAGCAGAAGTCGCACTCAGAGAAAGCGCCCAACGGGAAGCCCTACTCAATCGTCTTTCTAACCAGATTCGAGCTTCTCTGGATCTTAATTACATTGTGGAAACCGCAGTGCAGGAGATTCGCAACTTATTCCAGATTGATCGCTGCGCCTTCTTTTGGTATCGCCAAAACGCTGATGTACCCTACTGGGAGAGTGTATATGAGGCGAAAAGTTCCTCTTTACCCTGTCTAATTGACGATCAAGCAACTAATGCAGAAATCGAACTAATCGCAGCTAAAACCTTGAATAGAGAAATCATTCGCATTGATGATGTTAAGACTGTGGGCGATTCCATAGCACAGCTGTTTTTTCAGGATTTCGGTTTCACTGCCTTTATGTCGCTCCCTGTACATACCCAATCTGGCGAAATAGGTGCATTTAGCTGTGGTTCTTATAGTGGCTTTCGACCTTGGCTGGACAATGAAGTAGAATTACTACAAGCAGTTACAGTTCAACTAGCGATCGCCATTGACCAAGCCAAACTTTACACCCAAAGCCGCATCGCTGCCCAAACTGCCCAAGACAAAGCCCAGCAACTAGAAGCGGCGCTGCTAGAACTTCAACAAACCCAAGCGCAACTGATTCAAACTGAAAAAATGTCCAGTTTAGGACAATTGGTTGCAGGTATTGCCCATGAAATCAATAATCCCGTCAATTTTATTTACGGCAATATTAGCCACACCCGTGAATATATCAAGGACTTGTTACACTTGGTAGACCTTTATCAACAGAACGACTACCCACCAACACAAGAAATTAAACAACAAATCTACGCCATTGATTTAGACTTTCTCAGGCAAGATTTGCCCAAAATCCTGGATTCTATGAACATGGGAGCCGAACGCATTCGGCAGATTGTCTTATCTTTACGCAATTTTTCTCGCCTTGATGAAGACAGCACAAAACCAGTAGATATTCACGAAGGTATTGATAGCACGTTACTGCTGTTGCAAAATCGCCTGAAGCCCAAACTAGGACATTCCGAAATCCAAGTAATCCGAGACTACGGCAACCTACCACCGATAGTGTGTCACGCTGGACAGATGAATCAGGTGTTTATGAATTTGTTGACAAATGCGATCGATGCTTTAGAAGAGGGATTGGGGAGTAGGGAATGGAGACTAGGGGCACAGGGGAGGCAGGGGGAGAATGCTCAATGCCCAATGCCCACAATTCGCATTCGCACCCTCATCCAAGAAGACCGTCTAATCATTGGCATTGCTGACAATGGCCCAGGCATGACTCAGGAAGTACGCAAACGCCTATTTGACCCGTTCTTCACTACGAAATCCGTCGGTAAAGGTACGGGGATGGGGTTATCAATTGGCTACCAAATTATTGTTAAAAAACACGGCGGACAAATCCAGTGTATTTCAGCACCAGGAGAAGGTGCCGAGTTTGTCATTGCGATTCCACTACAGGAGCAACCCTCAACGTAGATATTACGCAAGCTTAACCTAAGCTTAATCATAAATTAACCTAGTGGTTGTTAACTAAGATTAATTCACTTTTTGCTGCAACATTTGAATCCCCCCCAATAACCTAAAATTTACAGGAATTGGGGGGATTATTTATCCTAGTATAGGGAATTAAGAGTAGAAATATTGCAGTTCAATTGATTCAAAAACGTTGTAATGGTAGTGGTATATTTGCGACGCCGAATAGCCCAACCCAGGCGATGTCTAAGACGGGCTGTGACGCTCGTTCCGACGCTCGTTCCGACGCTCGTTCCTCGCTAACGCTACCGCTTCGCTAACGCTGCGCTAACGCTACGCTATCGGCGTCGCACCTTTGAAAAAATCCCTGAGTATAAATAAAATAGAAGGCTGGGATGATACAACCCCAAAGTCAAAATAGTATCACCTACACACGCGTTATCCACCTAAGTCATGTAATTGACATAGATATTCCTCAATGGTCTGGAGATCCCACAGTAGAATTTGAAACTGTGGCTGAACTAAATAATGATGGCTATTATCTGCGACGTTTCTCCTTGGGTGAACATAGCGCTACCCATATCAACGCCCCTAACAGTTTTCATAGTTCTACCGTGGGAATTGACCAATACCCCGCCCAGTCCCTGGTTGTACCTGCGGTGGTCATAGATATTCGCCAAGCCACAGCGGTTAATCCTGATTATGCCCTGACTATTGCTGATGTTGTGGCTTGGGAAGAACAATACGGTGAAATTTTTGCTGGCTGCGTAGTTATACTGAATACTGGATGGCAAGACAAGTGGTTGGATAAAAGTGCATTCCTAAATCATGATGCTCAAGGAATTGCCCACTTTCCAGGGTTTGGCAGCGAAGCAACTCAATTATTACTGAATGAACGGCAAATCGCTGGGGTAGGAATTGATACTCATGGCGTAGATCCTGGACAGGATAACAGTTTTGCGATTAACCGCTTAGTTTTAGAACAACCGCGGATTGTGTTGGAGAATCTCACCAATTTGGATCAGTTACCACCGAAAGGTACTACTCTAGCGATCGGGATTCTTCGGTTGCGTGGTGGTTCTGGTTCTCCTGTGGGTGTCTTGGCGTTAGTGCCTTAATTTTTATATCGATATTTCTATCTCACACCAATTTTTCAGACTAGCGGATAACCTAGAAAGCAAGCAAACTTAATACACAAGTTCCAGTGGATCATCAGCCGGAGATTTTCAAGATGACAACTCCGCTATCTTGCCGCAATTACATAGACGGTCAATGGTTGAGTGCTATAGGGGAAGCAACTTTAGAAAGTCGCAACCCTGCTGACAAAACCGAAGTCGTTGCCACATTCCCCCGTTCCCAAGTTAATGATGTAGATACAGCGGTAGCCGCCGCCCGGAAAGCCTACCACAGTTGGCGCACAGTCCCGGCCCCAGCTAGGGCAGAATACATCTTTCGCGTCGGGGAAATATTACTCCAGCATAAAGAAGAACTTGCCCAGTTAATCAGTCGGGAAATGGGTAAACCCTTGACAGAAGCCAGGGGAGATGTGCAAGAAGGTATTGACTGTGCCTTTTACAGTGCTGGCGAAGGGCGGCGACTTTTCGGGCAAACCACACCATCGGAAATGTCCAATAAATTCGCCATGACTGTGCGAATGCCCATAGGAGTTTGTGCCTTAATTACTCCCTGGAATTTCCCAGTGGCAATTCCTTGCTGGAAAGCTATGCCAGCCTTGGTATGTGGCAATACAGTCATCCTAAAACCTGCCGAGGATACCTCCGCCTGTGCAACTAAATTGATTGAAATTTTCCAACAAGCAGGTTTACCACCAGGAGTGATTAACTTGGTGCATGGTGTAGGAGAAGAGGCGGGGAAAGCTTTAGTTGAGCATCCCAATGTAGATTTAGTATCGTTTACTGGTTCTTCAGAAACGGGTGCCTTTGTCGGCGCTACTTGCGGACGCACTCACAAGCGTGTCTGTCTGGAAATGGGTGGTAAAAATGCCCAAGTGGTGATGGAAGATGCAGATTTGGAACTTGCCTTAGATGGTGCAGTGTGGGGTGCTTTTGGGACAACTGGTCAACGGTGTACGGCTACTAGTCGCCTAATTTTACATCGTGATATTAAAGAAAAATTTACCGCTATGCTTCATGAGCGTACCAGTAAGTTACGCTTGGGTGCTGGCACTGACCCCAATATAGAGATTGGGCCAATTGTCAATGAAAAGCAACTCCAACAGGTGAGCAAGTATTTGGATATTGCCCGTGAGGAAGGAGCAAAGGTTTTAATTGGTGGAGAAATTGCCAGTGAAGGCTCATTGAAAAACGGTTATTTCTTTCAACCAACTATTTTGGATGATGTAACTCCTGAGATGCGAGTTGCCCGTGAAGAGATATTTGGCCCAGTGGTGGTATTAATTGAGGTTAGCTCCTTTGAGGAAGCGATCGCAATTCTCAACGATAGCAATTATGGTCTTTCTTCTTCAGTTTACACCCGCGATATCAACCGGGCTTTTACTGCCATGCGCGACATCGAGGCAGGTATTACCTATATTAACGGCCCCACGATTGGTGCAGAGGTACACTTGCCCTTTGGTGGTGTGAAACAAACCGGTAACGGACACCGAGAAGCTGGAACTACTGCAATGGATGTTTTCACAGAATGGAAAAGTGTTTATGTTGACTTTTCTGGAAGTTTGCAACGCGCTCAGATAGATAACCGCAGTTAATTTCGCAATAAGCGCGATTTTCATCTGAGTAGACTATGAAAAAAGACCTAACCCCCCAGCCCCTTCCCTACAAGGGAAGGGGAGTAAGCCTTTTAGAAGAGAGAATCTAAATAACACGCATTGGAATGCGAAATTTGTAGTATCCTCTTGACATTATGTAGAAAATATACTACATTTGTAGTATCCAAAATAAAAGCCTCCTTAAAGACAAAACTAAAACCTCTCAGAAGCTTGACAATTGCATAGATGCCACTGTTTGGGGTCGCGATTGGTGTTCGACTGCTCCGAGCCAACAAACGGACGGTTGCAGGAATTCGGGTATCCTTTGCCACGCAACGCTAGCGCGAACGGGAAGGCAAAGCCTACAATTCCCGACGGCTTCACTAGACTCTACTTCGTGTAGACGCTTCCTTAGCAAGTCGAGTTACATCGCCTGAATAAGAGCATCACAATTATGCCTGCCTTGGGTCTGTAGCTCTAACGGTAGAGTTCCCAGATGTCACTTGTGCCCTGACAGAAAAAGCTTACATACTTGCTCAATGGTAGAGCGATCGCATTTAAAACGATAAGTGCAGGTTCAATTCCTGCGGTGTAACCACAGCTTTTTCAACTTGCACGAGGTGTGAGTGTAACTCTCACAGGGAAGGTATCGGTTCAATCCCGATCAGATCCACTAATATCAATTTGTAATTAAAATCAGAGGTGATTGCAATGGTTCATATTCGATTTGAAGGACGTTCCGTTGATGTCCCAAAAACACAATTGGGAATTGCAGCAGGGATGAATGATGTGGCAGTGAAGGAGCGCGTTGCTCGGCATTTAGATGTGAATAGCGATCGCCTCTCTGTTTACGTAATTGATCGCCGTCCCAGTGGTGATTTGATTATCCGTCCTGAAGCTGTCTATGGTTAAAGGAGGCAGGAGGGAAGAAAGTTTAAAACATAAACCTTTGCTTCATTTCTAACCGCATAGTTTTATTCCGCGCCCTAACTTGTAAAGCCTACACACACTCCGGCAACGGAATGCAGGTTCAAATCCTGCCGCTCCCGCTGATGGGAGCGTAGCCAAATTGGTATAGGCAATTGTGAAAACTGCTTTGCTAACTTGTGCGGAATTCCAATTATTTAAATATGTGACGGATGTTGTTAAAGATATAATTCATCGTTCTGCCGCAATGTATAGAGGTCGAATGATTTACGCTGTTAGTAAAAAGCAATGTAACAAGAAAGAAATTCGATTTATTTTAAATCAACTTTCTAAAAACTAAAATTTTCACTTCGTGCCCTAACTGAAAAAGCTTACATACTAGCCGAATGGTAAGGCACTTGACTTGAGATCAAGCAACTACGGGTTCAAATCCCGTGTGTGAATCAACAGCTTTTTCGACTTGCACGAGGTGATCTTATTTCATTTCAACATGGAGGTGAGAACGATGAAAAAGATTAATTCTTTGAACATCGAGCCTGAAAACTTTGACGAATTTGACGATTTCTGCTTTTGAATCATCGAGTAAACGTCGTCGTGGCTACCCATCTGAAAAAGCTGTCAAACGTGGCGACCGCCTTGTTCATGGCGACAAGGAACTACAAGAAAAGCTTGGTAACAATGACCTTTGTCTTTGTGGTTCTGGTCGCTGCTTTCAAAAAGTGCTGTCGCAATAGCGGCAGATATGATGGCAGCTTACGCAGCTACTACTTTTAGGGAGTAGTACTAACGATTTCGATACGTTACATCAAAACTGGCAGTTGTTGCCGCGCCCCGATCGCAGAAGCTTACATAACTCTGCACAAGTTATACACAATGCTTCTACAACTTGCGCGGTGACTTGATCGCCCCGCGTGCAACATCTGCCTCCTTCAATTTTGGATTTGAGATTGCAATCCAAAATCTAAAATCCAAAATCCAAAATTCCTAGAGGAGGTTCTTATGAAAACCGCAGAACGTGACCTGCGCCTGGAAATGCTCAACAGTTTGCTCACAACTCCTCACCGCAAACTTGAGCAAGTCGCAGAAATTCATCAGTTAATTGTTGAACTCGATCCAATTTTCTATGGACATCTGGCAGTTTGGTATCAGCGTCATGGTGATGTCCGCGACCACAAGGAAGTGTTTGTTGCTCACTTGCTGACTAGCAATTTGACTGAACACCGAGATGCTGGATTTGTGATGCTGCAACAGTTTCCGCCCTATCAGGTGGCTCGTGTGGTGGACTTCATGAAGCAGCAGCAGAATAAACTGCCTCGTTCCGCTCGGACTGCGGTACGGCGTTACTTGAAGACACGGGAGAGCAATCCGGCTCTGTTTGATCGTACTGCCTTACGAGGTCGTAAGGCAATGAAGCACTTATATGCTTCACTGCATATCAAGCCAAATGAGCGGGCAAATGCGATTCTGTTTGGCGATACTCCACCAGAGGGTTCGTTAGCAGATATGCTAAAACAGCTTGCCAAGGCAGAAAGTGCCGCAGAACAGGCACGGCTGATTGTGGAGTTCAAAATTCCATATACGATCGCAATTGGTGCTATCAACCAACTCACACCAGTTGTATTGGTGGCGTTAATCAACAGCATGACTCCTCAAGAAGCGATCAATAACCTCAAATCGCTCCAGACTAGAGGTGCAATGGATCACCCAGAAGTCAAGAAGCTGATTGATTCCAAGCTGGAAGAAGCGTCTAAGAGTACGCGTGTCTCAGCATTCAAAGCACAGATTGCCGCAAACGCCGCAGATTTTGACGCAGACACTGTTACCCGACTGGAAAAAGTGACTAACGAACAGGTGAAGCAGCGCGGTGCGATCGCTCGTCCAACTGCCTTACTGGTGGACAAGTCTGGTTCAATGGAAAATGCGATCGCGACGGGTTTGCAACTCGCTGCCCTCATCTCTGGTATCACTAAGGCAGAACTGTTTGTCTACGCCTTTGACACCATTCCTTACGCTGTTACAGCAAAGGGCAAGGAGTTGAGCGACTGGGAGCGTGCTTTCCAGCACATCAAGGCAGGCGGTGGTACTAGTATCGGTTGTGCATTGGAAGCAATGCGGCGGAAAAAGCAGGTGGTTGACCAGATTATCCTGGTGACGGATGAGGGCGAAAATGCGGCTCCTTACTTCGGTGAAGTCTACAAGAACTACTGCCGGGAGTTGGCGATAATGCCCAATGTGGTGATTGTCCGTGTGGGTACTCATTACGACTGGGTGGAGAGCCAACTGAAGCAGCAGCAAGCACCTGTAGATACGTTCACTTTCGCGGGTGACTACTACAGTTTGCCGAACCTTGTCCCACTCCTGACGCGCCCCTCTCGTCTGGATTTGCTAATGGAGATTCTGGACATGCCGTTGCCTGTGCGAAAAGATAAATAGAGTCTATCAGGGTGCGTCATAGTTATTTCTAACGCATCCTGATAAAAATATTAAAATTAAGCTTTGAGACAGTATGTCAGAAAATACTAGCTTTGCTTTTGTAGCTAACCTACTCAATGTCAACTGCAATCTACCTTTTAAAGTTATTGAAGATTGCTACTTTCAAAAAGCTAACTTTATTCAAATTGACCAGATTAAAAACTATTTTTCAGACTCAGGACATTTTTCTCAACTTTTTAGAGCGAATTTATCTCCTTATGAATTCGTGTATGTTGAATACACGAACACACATCAAGAAAAAAGTTTTAAAGGTCAACAGCTTGAACCACATAATTGGAAATATTATGTACTAAATTTTGATGGCGATACCTCTAAAATATATGATTTAATCAAGGCAGCAAATTTATTAGAAATAGAACTACAATTTGGATTACAGTTTATCTATTCTAAAGAAATAAAAATTTTTGGCATTTAGAAAAATCCTACACATACCTTTAATTATTTCCATGAAATGAATAGTAACTTGCCTTTAATTGAATCTATTGATGATATTAATTTACAAGATTTAGGCTCAATATATCAAAATTATCAGCAGTTAGATGAGATGAAGTATCCAGACATAAAAGAAGCTATTAATATGCTAGAAGAACTCAAGCATATTTCTCATAATTCTAAATTTAAGATTCTGGGACTATTTACTATAATTGAATTTTTGATTACACATAAACCAATTAATAAAAGAGATTCAATTACACAACAAGTTACAAATAAAATCAATTTATTATCAAAGCGTTTTAGTAAGAAACTTGACTACTCTCAGTTTTTTTTAAATACACCCGAAAGTACAGTTTGGAAAAAACTTTACGCTTATAGAAGTAATATAGCGCACGGTGATCAACCAGATTTTGCAAAAGACCTATTAGTTTTAAAGGATGATTTCACTGCTAAAAAATTTCTAAAGTTAGTTGTAAAAATGCTTTTGCAACACTCTCTAATCGAACCTCAACTATACACTGATTTGAAATAATGCTAAATGAATATTGTTGGCAGATCAAACTTGGAACCCTTGAACCCTAGCTGACTGAGAAGAATTCTAGCTCAATTTCCTTTATGGCAATGACAACCGCGATCGCTTTTCCATTTAGCTTGTAGTATGCTGTATTGTAGTAATATCCTGCGTGCCCTAACTTGTGGAGCCTACATACTAATACAAGAGGAAAGGTAATGCTACCAAATGCAGTGGGCGTGTGTGAACGAGGAGTGCGAAAAACCTGGAAACTGGGCTTAGAAATAGCCATCTTTGAAAGAGTGTGTAACAACTCACTAGCGGAGTTCCTTTGGATATTGCAGTAACCAGGACTGTTTTAGGCATTGGTTTTAAAATGAGGTTTTGATTCATTTATTCTTTTTCGTAGTTGAGTAATCGTAAAATAAGCAAAAAATATCCCCAAAGGTGCAACAATCGATGCCGATTCAGGAACACGTTTACTCTCTACTGTCACATTGGAGTCAGCAGCATCACCTGTGTAATAAACGTAATTAAAAGCGTCTTTATCATTAAGAATACTTGCACGTAAAAATAAACCACTCCACCGGGCAATTGTTTCAATAGCCACATCTTGATTAACTGTAGAATTTATCGGGTCAGGAATTGCACCAGCAGGATTATTTGTATTTGTGATACTAAAATGATTGGCACCTTTGATATTAATTAGTGCAGCGGGTGGATTTTTAATTTTGTCATAAGTTAAACTAGCCCGGAAAGGCAGCGCTCTACCATCACGATCCCCTTGCAAGAGTGCAACTGGTATTTTATCATTGTTAATAGGAAGATAAACATCATTCTCATTGCGAAGATTAACACCATAGAATGCTCCTGCTACAATTTGTTTGGGTCGTGAAAAAGAACCCGGACAAAGTGTTGGTGTCACGCATAAATTTCCAATTGCAGATAATCCTACAGCACTGCCCAACGAATGACCCAATAATCCTACTTTCTCTGTATCCAGCTTGCCTACAACAGGTGAACTAGCATTCTTATTTTCAACTACAATTTGTTGTAAAGCTGTATCAATTTGGCTTGTTTGGGGTAATAATGCTTCGCCAAATATTGGAGCTATACGCTTGCTGTTTGGCACCACTACTACAAATCCATAGCGTGCAACTTGTTTAGCGTAATTAGAGTAATTTGATTTGTCAACTAGTGCACCTTGTAGTAATAGTGCTACTGGAAAGGAATAATTGCTTGTTTTTAAATTTGTCGGATTAGGATAATAAATATCAGCTAGATTATTATCTCCGGTAATAGTAGTAGTGTAGCTAGCAACGTTGTCAAACACAGGTGTCGGATTAAAGGAAGAAGCAGACGCTATTTCATTAACACCCAATACAAGTAACGACGTGCTTGTACAAACTACTGACAAAGCTTTGATATTCAACAAAATAGCTACTCCCTTTCTAAGCAACAAGACGTATTGATTCTAATACTTCTGTCTAAAATACCATAGTATTTGTACCCTGAATTTTTTTACCGTAGGTAGATGTTAAGGTGTAACCCAAGAGGTTTTGGAAACTCAAACCTATCCTTTACCAATCATTAAAATAACGTTGATGCCATTACCGCGCTGCGATCGCTGTAGATTTTTAGTAAGGCAAACTGTATCTATTTTGACCGAGTAGTTCCAGTGGCAATCGTTATATTTAGTCATACATACCGAGTGCGATCGCCCCCCAGATTAAGGATACTTCCGTACCATCGCCCTTACGCATGGCAGGTGTAAATCAGCGATCACTGATCCAGTTGATAATTCAATCATCTTCATTTAGCTTTACCTCTTGTCTTGTAATCCGGAAAGTAGCAATTTTTTGTAGTATGTTGTATTATATTAATATCCTGCGTGCCCTAACTCGTGAAGCCTACATACTAGTACGAGAGGAACGGTAACACTGTCAATTACAGTGGGCGTGTGTGAACGGGGAGTGCGAAGAACCTGGGAGGTAGGCTTAAAAGTAGCCATCCTTGAAAGAATGTGTAACAACTCACCAGTGGAGTCCCTCTAGTAACTGAGAACACGCAATGCTCCACCAACTTGCACGCAGGAAATAATCATACTAATTCGTAATTAAGAGGCTATTTATAAAAAAATATTAAGTAAGGGAGGCAGGATGAGCCGAGGTTTCTTCATTCAGATTTACTTCAAGCCTTTGACTTTAATACTTGTATAGCTTTAAATCCTTCCCATGTCTGACTGAAAAATACGATGGGAATAATCAAGCCAACTGGTTTACCACTTTGAATCATATTGTGAATGCCAGTTAAAAAATTTAGTAGCATAAATCCTACTGCAATACCCAACGCAAGTTTGGATTTACGTTGTACAAAAAAACCTAAAACTAGATAGAGTAAACCAAAAGCTAAAAAGGAAATTCCCAATATCATACCTTCAGGAACTCGATTGCCAGCTATTAATGCCAATATTCCCAAAAAAATACCCAAAACTCCAACTGCGTAAATTGCCCGGTAAGCAGATGCTAACCTTTTTCGGTACTCTGATATTTGTTGTATTTGGGTAGTCATTATTTTTAAATTTATTTTGTCAATTGAAATTTTATTGAATAAATACAAGACTACTGTACTTACTGGATTCATCTAGTCATAAAATTTAGAAATCGGGAAAAGCTTTTTTCTTCCAAGTATGGGAAATTTTTATGTATTGACGCTCTAGTTCAGCAGTTGTGCAAGTCAGTGTACGTACTTTTTCCTCAACCTGGCCTAACTGTTTCATAACACTAGCAGCAAACCATAATAGAAAGAATGAAAATACCCCTGTAAAACCTTGATTAAAAATATAAGCGATACCACTAACAAATGCACCAATAAATAAAACTGTTTGAGCCAGCGCTCCATACATATTAAGACGCACGAGTTTTTTATAATCTTCTAACGATTTTTCATTGGCAATTGCTGTATTTTTTTCTAGAAAATTCTCAAACTTAGCTTTCACATAGAAAGATATCACAATCGATAAAGAGCACATTCCAATATATGCAAAATGCAAAAACATTGTTTCACCCAATGAAAATAGTTGTCTAATTGCTGTTTTATTAAAAATAGATGTTCTTTTATATACTAATTTTTTGGTAATTATCTTGAGTAATTATGCGTAAATAGAGAGAATTATGTCTGATATCTTTAAGCTAATCAACCAAATTGCGATCGCAGAAGCACAGTTATCTGCTACCCAATTTCTCGCCCCCTGTGTCAAGGGTGGAAGAGTTCGCACACGGGTAGCAGGGATGATTTACACTTTCAGTCCAAAGCCTAGTAAATTTGAAGGTTGGGGCATTTTTCAGCCTGTAGATGAGAAGACAGCAACGGTTGTGGAAGAGGCAGACTTGCCCCAAGTTGCGGAATACCTGCAACAGTTTCCCCAAATACGGCTGCGGTTAGCACATCCACTGAGGGGACAAACTTGGTTAGCATACCCCGTGAATGAAGTAGATATGCGTCAACGGTTAAAGGTGGTGAAGCCGATCGCAGTGCATCTAGTAACCGAGGGTATCGCCTTTGAGCAAATTATTGCCCGCTGGAATGGACAATCCTGCTGGTTTGAGGAAGTCGATCGCCGTACCGATCCGGCAATTTCTGAAACTCTGCAATCTGCTGTCAAACAACTCACTACTACTGAGGAATTACAGTTTAAGGGCATTACTCCAGAAATCCGCACAGTGTATGGATTAGCAACTCGCCGGATTCAGGGATTTACTCAACCCCAACAGGATGAAAAGCGACTGAGAAAGGCTTTGCAAATGGGCGGCGGTACCTTAACTCAATTCCACGATCGCAGCGATTATTGGACAGTCGATTGGACAACTGCTGATGGTGTTCGCCATAGTAGTGCGATCGCTAAAACTGATTTGACTGTTGTTAGTTCTGGTATTTGCTTAAGTGGACGCGATCGCGATTTTGACTTGCAATCCTTAGTGGGTGTAATGGAACAACAAGAGTGGTGAGGACAATGAGCATCTTTTTTCACGAACAACTTTACCGCACCAATGCTGTGATGGCAAAGCTTAAGGATTATCCGGTAACAATTTGTGGCGCTGGAGCATTAGGAGCTAACATTGCGGAAAACTTAGCTCGGTCTGGTTTTGATAAACTTACAGTGATTGATTGCGATGCCTGCGGCGGGCTACGCCTACGCATTGAGGAGCGTAACCTTTCGACTCAGCCTTACTACCGTTCCGATGTTGGAGCGTTCAAGGCGAAAATCTTGGCAAATAATTTATATCGAGCAATTGGTACTAAAGTTGATGCCAAAACAAAGGAGTTGACACCAGCAAATGCAAATCAATTACTCAAAGACAGCCAGCTAATTGTCGATGTTTTTGACAATAGCGTGGCACGTCAAGCAGTGAAAGATTATGCTGAACAATTAAGCATTCCTTGTCTTCATGCTGGACTATCAGCAGATTATGCAGAAGTGATTTGGAATGACGTTTATCGCGTTCCTTCCGAGGTGAATGATGATGTCTGTGATTATCCGCTGGCACGAAACCTGGTAATGTTAACCGTGGCTGTGGCGTGTGAAGCGATCGTCTCATTCATTGCCACAGCAGAACAGCGTAACTTCACCATCACTCTAAAGGATCTGACTATTCAATCTCTGTTTTTGTAGATTGCGTAGACGCTCTCAGCGGCTTGTCGCAGACATAGCCCATCAGAATTTACCAAATTCTCAGGGTTTAAGTAAAGAGCAACTAACAAGCGGCAAGTTTTGTGGCGAGGTGTAAATCTCCGTTACAAAACTTAATTACTCTCTTCTCTGCGAGACGCTACGCGCAGCGTCTCCTAGAGAGCGCCATTATGAATTACAAATTAACTAGCTAGATAGTTGTGTATCTTATCCTTCTGTTTTCGTAGATTACCCAAAGCTTGTTGCTCTATCTGTCTTACTCGTTCTCGACTAATACCCATACGTTGACCAATCTCTGCTAAAGAAAGTTCCTTTTCATTTGTTAAACCAAAACGCAAAGTTAATATTTCTCGTTGCTGAGGAGTTAATGTTGACAATAAAATTTGAATATTTTGTTGGAGAAACTTTTGGTCAGTATATAATTCTGGGGAAAGTCCATCATCCTCTAACACATCTTGTAATTCTGTATCTTTTTCTGAGCCAACTCGCAATTCTAGAGAGACAGGTTGACGTGCTAAGAGGAAATAATCTCGAATTTGTTTAGGATCTAAAGATAGTTCTTCGGCAATATCAACTGCGGTAGGAGTCCGACCTAGTTTTTGAGTTAGTTCACGTTGAATACGCTTGATTTTGTTGAGTTTTTCTGTAATATGAATAGGCAAGCGGATAGTACGTCCTTGTTCGGCGATCGCTCGTGTAATTGCCTGACGAATCCACCAATAGCCATAAGTTGAAAACTTGTACCCTTTAGTAGGGTCAAATTTCTCAACTCCTCGCTCTAAACCTAAACTTCCTTCTTGAATTAAGTCGAGGAAATCTAGGTTATGTCTTTGATACTTCTTAGCAACAGACACCACAAGTCGCAGGTTAGCCTGAATCATTTTCTGCTTGGCTTGATGTCCCTGATGTAGCTGTTGCAGCAGTGATTTTTCACCGATATTTATATTTTCAACCCACTCTTGTTGTGTCGGTTGACGTTTTAATTGAATAGCTAATTTTTCTTTTGCAGCAAGTAAAGCTATCATTTGTTGAACTTGCTTGGCGAAATTAATCTCTTGCTCATTAGTTAATAAAGGTATACGTCCAATTTCACGAAGATAAGTACGCACTGGATCAATAGTAGATAAATATTTTTCATTTTTATCATTTACTTCTAGAGACTGGAAAGATAGATTATTCATAATTATTTTAACCTTCAGAAATACTTGTCGGTTTAGAGGTAAAAATTTTTCAATCCGAGAGAATTAGTGTAACATTCAAAAATCAAATTAGAATCAGATTATTAATTTTGATGATTAAGTTGCTGAGGTGACTTGTGACTGGAATAGGTTTTTAGCTTGATTTTAAAATGTGAAATTAAAAGATTGGTCAAGAATTTTCTTGTTGTGATCACGGATAATTATTTTGCCAAAACTAATATTTTTTAAGTTAAGAGCTTGATGTTACAGGAGCTTGTCAAAGAAGTGAAAAGGTTATGTCTGTCCAAATTAAAGTCCGTTATGAAGCAGTAGAAATACCTCTATAAACAGTTTCTGCAACGGGTTTTGCAGCACTGGAGACAATGGATTATGCCTTGATTACACAATCCCTTTCGCAGGGGAACCTACTTGCTTTTATATCTTAAAAGATGCGATCGCTCTTAAGTAAAGTTATGTCTTTTCTAATCCTTCTCAGATTTTGGCCTTTTCCTACCAAACAAACTAGTCATACTTAATCCAGTAACTAACAATCCCAATAGTCCTAGTCCGTTCAAAATCGGGTAGATTCCCTGTAAACCAAAGATTTCACCACGATGAATCGAAAGCAGTAGACTACGCTCAACTCCAAGGTTAGCTGACCACTCACCTACCAGCGTAACTGCAATACCAGTTAACAATGTTACAGCAAGCGGTAAAGCCAAAATAATCGCCAGAGTCCGGTGGTACTTGCGAAATGAACGCATTATCCAAAATCTCCAGTGGAAACTATAGCAGTTTGCAACTTGATCAGGTACAGAACTATTTATCTCCAAGCCAGATAAAAAGCTTGTTTTCCTACTATTTCCTGTCTTTTGACTGAATTCTATATTTTAAATTTTGGATAATGGAATTCAAAGATTCAAAATTCAAAATTTAAAAAGGTCTGTCCCTTGCGCGTCTTGTAAGAGTTTCCCCCGAATTTAAATGCGAAAACAATTCTATTATCCAAAATCTAAAATTATTTATTCAGAACAACTACCTGGAAACATGGGGTCAATCTAAAATCTAAAATCGTTCGACTGAGCATAGCCGTACTCCTTCTCTACGAGACGCTCCGCGAACAAAGAAGCAAGCTACGCGTAGCGTTCCGCAGGAAAGTCCAAAATCCAAAATTGTTTGATTCCTGCTGTATGTTAGTTTTTCCTCACCCTTTAGAAACAGTGGCGATATTTGTGTCAAGTGTTTGTAACCCCTTAAGAGCTTTCGCTTTATCTTTTGCTTTCAGCGCACCCTTCACCTGGGTCGCAGTATCTTCGATTACATTATAGGTTTTTGAGGATTTAGTTTTGACACCATCCTCAACCTTAGACCAAGAGTTTTCAAACTTATTAAATTGCTGTTGAGCTTTGTCAAAATTTCCGGCTTGCACCGCAGTTTTTGTATTTGAAACTACACTGACCAAAGGAGCAAAACCTCCCTGCGTAGCACCAGGAGTTTTGGATGCTGTTGTCCCCCCAGTGGTTTGAGTGGTAGCAGGAGTCTGGGTAGTAGATTTTTGATCGCTGTTACATCCTACCAATGTCAGTAAGCCGATTGCAGTAACGGGGATGATGTAGATTAAGTGTTTCATAAAACCTCTTGAATAATTATAAATCGCCAAGTACTAACGGTATCAGTTACTATATCAGCAAACCTGTCATCTAAAGTTGCTGGAGACGTAGGAAGATTTTATGCAGGTTTTGTTTTGGTAAATGCTGTAATAATCTATACTTGTATATATTACTACGGCTACATCAAGGCTGTTTTAGCATCTTAATTGCGGGTTTATGCCTGATCATTTTTGATGGGTAATAAGGTCTAATTTGTTACTTTGTTTCTGATTAAAAAGTCTTGAATGCAGTTGACAAATTCTTTTAACTCTAAAATTAAGTTAGTAGTATCTTTAAGCTCTCGATGGTAAGCCAATTGTTCTAGTTTGTCAGCTGCTAGGTACATAGCTGTGGCTCCAATATTGCCAGTAGCACCTTTAAGGTGATGAGCTTCTCGCAGAATTTGCCTAAAGTCATGAGATGCGATCGCTGCAATAATTATTTCTAAACGGGGATTAATATCTTCAACGCATATTCGCAATAGATTTAATTCAAATTCTGTGTCATTTCCCGATATCCGATGCAAATGTTCCCAATCAATTTCTAGGTCAGTGGAAACTGTCTGTTCATAGACAACTGCCTTTTGTTGTGAGAAGATCACGCCTGTCCAATGCTCTAGAGTCGCAGCCAATTTTTCTTTAAACACTGGCTTACTCAGATAGTCGTCCATTCCGGCATTTAGACACATTTGTTCGTCTTCTTTCATCGCATTAGCTGTCATCGCAATCACCACAGGACGACGACGCAGGGCAAAAGCGTCTTCTTGCCAACGATGAATTTCTTTTGTGGTTTCCAAACCGTCGAGAATTGGCATTTGGCAATCCATTAGAATCAAATCGTAAGGAATTTTTTCTAATAGCTGCAAAACTTCCTTTCCATTAGCAACAACATCGGCTTTGTAGCCCAAACTCTGGAGTTGCTTCAAGGCTACTTTCTGATTCACCAAATTATCTTCAGCTAGCAGAATTCTTAATTTAGATTTAGTAGAGGGGTTAGGGGAAGAGGAAGTAAGAATGCTTGAAGTTTCTGTACTCTGGATTTTTTCAGTAGCCTCAAGCCTTGAGTCTCTAACTCGTTGTTCTAATTCCGGCACAGTTTCTAAAATAGTTATGATGGTATCGCGCAGTCGTGATGGCTTAATGGGTTTGACCAAATAAGCAGCAAATCCGATTTGGAGCGCCTGCTGCACTTGATCCCGTTGATTAGTAGAGATGATCATAATCAAAGGTATCTCAGCAATTGCAGAATTGGCTTTAATTTGTTCTCCTAAAGTCATGCCATTTGTTTGGGGTATTTGCATATCAACCAAGGCGACATCATAGGATTTTCCTTGCTCACAAGCTTTCTGAATAACTTTGAGGGCCGCAGCAATACTGTCAGCTTGATCTACCTGCATTCCCCAATGAGTAGCTTGATGGTAGATAATTTTGCAATTAGTAGCGTTGTTATCCACCACTAACAAGCGGCGATTGTGTAAAAGTCCGCGTTCGCCCTTGGTGTTGGCGTTCACGTAGCGTGTCGCAGACAAGCCATCGGATTTTGGCAAAACAGGCTCAACAAGCTTTGTAAAAAGCACCTCAAACCAAAACTTAGATCCTTTCTCCATCTGACTTTCTACCCCAATCACTCCTCCCATCAAGGTCACCAGTTGTTTACAGATGGCTAATCCCAAACCTGTACCACCATACTTGCGAGTCGTAGAAGCATCCACTTGGGTAAATGGCGTAAAGAGTTTGCGTTGGTCTTCAGGGCTAATGCCAAGACCTGTATCTGTGATGGCAAAATGGATGGTGGCTGTAGTGGAGGAAAGCGATGGCTCTGCCAACGCCAAGGGCGAACGCAATTCGGCTTGCACTAATACTTCGCCAGCGCTAGTGAACTTGATTGCGTTGCTGATTAAGTTCATGAGAATTTGCCGCAGCCTACCACTATCTCCTTTGAGGCGGCTGGGGACGTTGTGCTCAATCATGACGGCAATTTCTAATCCCTTGTTATGAGCTGAGGGAGCCAATAATTCCACTACTTCTTCCACACAAGTGAATAGGTCAAAATCCAGAGTTTCAAGAGCCATCTCTCCAGCCTCAAGTTTGGAAAGATCCAAAATCTCGTTGATTAAACTTAAAAGGGCGTCTCCACTACTCCGAATTGTTTCAATAAAATCTCGCTGTTCTGCGTCTAAGGGAGTATCTAACACTAAACTGGTCATTCCCAATACAGCATTCATCGGAGTCCGAATTTCATGACTTATATTTGCCAAAAAGGCACTTTTCGTCTGAGAAGCTAATTCGGCTTGGCGACGGGCAATTTCAAGTTCTTGTCGCTGACGAGTTTCTGCTGCTAATAGTTGGGCTTGGGCTAAGGCAATACCTACTTGGTCGGCTATTTGCCGCAAAAGATCAGTTTCAAAGTTAGACCAGTGGTGGGAATCATCACACTGATGAACTATGAGCAAACCGCGAAGTTCTTCTTTGACAAGAATGGGCACAACCAAATTGACTTTCACCCCAAACTGTTGCATTAATTCCAGATGGCTTTGTTCGACTTTTAGCAGATCCAAATTAGCTAGCCCTAAAACGTGTCCTTGACGGTACTGCTGTAGATAGTATTGTTGTAGATATTCCGCTTGGAAGTAGGGAGGAGTGATGCTTTGCTCTTTGATTGCTGGTAAGCCAGAAACTACTGCTTCAATAACGGTGGGTGCAGACTCATCTGGCAAAAGCTGATAGATCAAAACTCGGTCAGTCTGGAGAATCTTTTGCACCTCCTCGACAGTGATTTGGAGAATTTCTTCGATTTGTAAAGACTGACGGATCTTGAGGGTGATTTCGGTAAATAGTTGCGATCGCAAGTTTTGGCGTTGTACTTCTTCTTCAGCCTGTTTACGCTGAATAAACTGCCCCACTTGTTCGCCAATCGAATTCATCGTTTTTGCTAAATCTTGGTCAGGTGGCTGGATTTCACGGTTGAAGCAGGTAATGACACCAAGGATTTTGTGACCGCTGCGGATCGGAAAACCAAAAGCTGCTTGTAATTCTACTTGAGCGTTAATTTTGAAGCGGGAGAAACTGAGTTCTTTAACAACATCAGCGATCCAAACAGGTTCAGAACTAGCCCAAACCCGACCAGGTAGTCCAATTCCTGGTAGAAACGTGGTTTGGCGATTCAGTGCTTCAAACTCTTGCACCTCAAGGGATGCTTTATGCCACATATCGAGAAAACGCAGCACATTTGCTTGCTGATCTACCATCCAAATTTCACCCAAATCCCATCCCAAACTCTCGCAAATCCCTTGCAGTATTTGGTGAGTAGCTTCGCCCGTCGTGGCGGACTCCGCTAAAACGCGGGTTGCAGCATATTGTGCAATCAGATGCTGTTCAGATCGTTTGCGATCAGTGATGTCAATGCCAGTGCTAACAATGTGTTCCACTGATCCTTCATAGTCTTTTAAGAAGGTATTCGACCAGGAAATCAGCCGCCGACTGCCATCCTTCATTACCCAATAGTTTTCGTACTCTAGGAAGCCTCCACCAGTTAGCAATTGTTCAAAAACTGCTTTGACTGACTCCACCTCTTCAGGAATTAGGAACAAGTTCCAGAAATACCTACCCTTCACCTCATCGAAGGAGTAACCTGTTATTTGCTCACAAGCTTGATTGAAGCGAACGATTTTCCCTTGAGAGTCAAAAACTATTACTAAAGCGCTGGCTGTATCAAGGACTGCTGAGATAAAGTTGCGTTCTTGATTTAAGGTTTCTTCTTTCCTTTGGCGCTCAATCACCTGACGATAGATGAAGTAGTAGACTACAGCAAGAACGATAAAACTTACGCAGATGGCGATCGCAAATGTCAGAATTGTGTTGCGACTCGTGTGTTGGAGTCGTCCCCCTTCCTCGTTTTCCATCTCATTGATCACCTTACGGCTATCATCCATGAGATTTTGTTGATTATTTCTCACTACTACTTGCAATACTGCCTCTAATCCCTTGTTCTGGCGCAAGTCGATAGTCTGTTTGAGTTGAGTTTTAGCCGTTATCAGAGATTCAAGCGTTGTGATCTGCTGTCGTTGGTTCGGTTGATCTGTTGTTAAACTCTTCAGTTCGGGAATTTCTTGATCGACGTTAGCAAGTGCTGTTTGATAAGGTTTGAGATAAATTTGTTTTCCAGCGAGTATATAACCATTTTGCCCAGTCTTTGCATCCTTGATCTGGGACAGTAGTTCTTCTAGACTGTTAATTTTTTTAGAAGTATTTTTTCCGATACTGCCATTATTAGTATATAATTTTGTATTTTGATCGAAAACCACACCAATCAAAACTAAAATTGCCGATGCCAAACTGAAACCTGCCACAATCCTTTTGAAAAATTGCTTGCGTACCCTCTGCGTCTGTTTGCCTTTGTGGGTCACAAGTACCAAACTTGCTAAATTTCGGCGCAATTCCAGTTGCTTAATGACTTGACGACCTAAGGTTCGCAATGCCTCTATCTGATCTGGAGTAAGTTCTCGTGGTACGTAGTCAATCACGCAAAGTGTTCCTAGCGCATATCCCTCAGGATTAATCAGAGGTACATCAGCATAAAACCGAATATTTGGCTCAGAAGTGACCAGTGGGTTTGCGGCGAACCGTTGGTCATTTGTTGCATCAGGCACAATCAAGACATCAGGCTGTAGAATAGCATGGGCACAGAATGCCAAATCTCGATGTGTTTCTTGGGCTTCCATTCCGACTTTTGACTTGAACCACTGACGGTTTGTATCAATTAAGCTAATTAAAGCAATAGGAGTCTGACAAATATACGAGGCTAAACGGGTGACATCCTCAAAAGGGCCTTCAGATGGCGTATCGAGGATTTTATACTGCAAAAGTGTCTCGATTCTCTGTACTTCGTTATCAGGTAATGGTGCTTTCATCCTTGAGCCTTATCTACATTCTGGGGACTGGGGAAAAAGCAGAGGGGTAGGGGAACCAATGCCCAGTGCCCAATGCCCAATACAACTCTTGGAGAGGCTGCGCTTAGAGCGAGTCATTAAGCGTCGGGAACCTCCGCAACGCACTGGCTCCCCAATGCCCAGTTCAACAAACTTACTTCAATTAATGACAATAGTTTAGTTAAAAGCGTTAGCGTAATTTCACTGAGTTCGACCTTATTAAAAAATCAGTTAAATGATTAAGTCCTTGCTGTATTTTTTATGGGCTGGTTTATTTGAAATTGGGGGCGGCTACCTAGTCTGGTTGTGGTTGCGTGAAGGTAAGCCGTTCTGGTGGGGCATATTGGGTGGAATTGCTTTAGCTTTCTATGGGGTTATTGCAACTCTCCAATCGACAAATTTTGGTAGAGTGTATGCGGCTTACGGTGGCGTGTTTATCGCAATGGCAATGCTTTGGGGTTGGAAGGTAGACGGGGTAACTCCAGACCGCTACGACCTAATAGGAGCAAGTTTCGCTTTAGTGGGTGTTTTAATTATCATGTTTGCACCCAGAACTTAATTGACACTCTCAGTGTTTTTATGGCTGATAGTTGGGCAAATTCTCTGATAATTTACAATAATTATCAATTATCACAAGGATCTTCGTTTGTAACAGTAGGTAACTAAAAATTTGGAATTTTGTAGCGGTTGAATAAAATATTATTCTTCAAAAACAAAAAAAGATGCAATTATTGCATATGTACAGGCTTATTTAAATCTTGGTAACTACAATCAGGATTATATTTTTGTTAACATTTGCAGAAAATTAAGGTTAAGTATCTTTTAAGACAAAAATGTCTAACTAAAAGTAATCAAATGTAGTGAAGTATACAAATAATTGGTGCTTAGGAAGAAAAACAAGTGTTGAAGAAAGTTGTAATGATTGGGGCTATGACCCTACTGATTTTGGGAGTACCGCTGATGGGCAATGCTTTTGCCCAAACACCAGCTGCTGCGCCGCCTGCTGCTGATACTGGAGATACGGCATTTATGCTGATTTCAGCAGCACTCGTGCTGCTAATGACACCAGGATTGGCGTTTTTCTATGGTGGATTTGTGCGATCGCGCAATATCCTAAACACATTGATGATGAGCTTTGTGGTGATGGCGATCGTGGGAGTTACCTGGATTTTGTGGGGCTATAGTCTTGCCTTTGCGCCAGGTTTACCGTTCATCGGTGGATTGCAATGGTTGGGGTTGAATGGTGTCGGTTTAGAGATTCAAGGCTACTTGCCGCATCTGCCATACGAAGATGCGCTCAAAGCAGCAGACTCCAAATATGCTGATGTTGTCTCCTATGCCGGAACGATTCCCCACCAGGCGTTCACGATTTATCAAGCCATGTTTGCGATTATCACCCCAGCCTTAATTTCTGGGGCGATCGTTGAGCGGATGAGTTTCCGCGCCTATTCCCTGTTTGTGCTGCTGTGGTCAACCTTTGTTTACGCCCCCCTGGCCCACATGGTATGGGCCAAAGGTGGATTCTTAGGTTTGGCTGGTGGATTAGGTGCCCTCGACTTTGCAGGCGGTACAGTAGTTCATATCAGTTCTGGTGTTTCTGCCCTAGTAGCAGCGATCGTCCTTGGGCCTCGGAAAACCCATCCTGATCGTCTTAGCCCTCCACACAATGTTCCTTTCATTTTGCTGGGTGCTGGCTTGCTGTGGTTTGGCTGGTTCGGTTTCAATGCTGGAAGTGCCTTATCTGCTGCTAGTGGAACTTCTGGTAATGTAGTCACAAATTTAGCAACAACAGCCTTTGTTGCCACCAATACAGCGGCGGCGGCAGCGGCTTTAATGTGGCTAATTTTGGAAGCAGTTTTACGGGGGAAACCGACTGCCGTGGGAGCGGCTACAGGAGCCGTTGCTGGTTTAGTGGGCATCACTCCCGCCGCCGGATTTGTGACACCGCTATCAGCGATTTTAGTTGGTTTTGTCACCGCCTTGGTTTGCTTCTATGCTGTGAGTTTCAAGCACAAGTTAGAAATTGACGATGCCTTAGATACCTATCCAGTGCATGGCGTTGGTGGTACAGTGGGGGCGATTTTAACAGCCATCTTTGCCACGACTGAAGTCAACGGAGGAGGTAAAGACGGAGTGCTGCGGGGTAATTTTGGTGAATTGGGAGTTGAACTAGTAGCAATTGCCGTTGCCTATGTGATCGCAGGTGTTGGTACGTGGATTATTCTCAAGGTTATTGATGCTACAGTCGGGCTGCGAGTCAAAGAGGAAGCTGAATTGCAAGGTTTGGATATTAACGAACACGGTGAAGAAGGTTACAACTCCGAGTTTGGCGATCGTCCCACTTAGTAAAGAGTGCTGTTAGCGGATAGCTATGGTTTAGCCGATGCTGAGTTAAGAGTTTGGAAGGAAGAACTTTCTGTTTGCTTCCCCAGTTCCCAGTTTAAGATTGTGTAATTTGCGATCGCTAGCGTTAAAATTTGATTCTAATAATTGGTAAATTTCGCTAGTCGTGTCTACTTCAGCAAAAACCTTTCCGATCTGGGCATTTTTATCGCTGTTAACCAACGGCATCCTCATGTTGGCGGTCATCCTGCTAATTTGGCAACAGCAGAGATTGGCCGCTTTTTTTGGGGGGGGGTAATAACATCCCCAGAGCCAATCAACCTGAACAACTCACCCCAAATTGTTACACCTGATTTAGGTCGCCGTCACCAACTCACTTACCAGGAGTGGGTAAACATCCTTAAGCAAGAAGCCAAGGTAGCTGCTGACCAACGTCCTCCGCATTTAAGCATCCTGGCGGGAGATTCTTTGAGTCTGTGGTTTCCCCCCGAGTTATTACCCGAAGGTAAAAATTGGCTCAATCAAGGAATTTCTGGCGAAACCAGCAATGGACTTTTGAAAAGATTGAAGATATTTGACCGCACGCAGCCAGAGTTAATTTTTGTGATGATTGGCATTAATGATTTAATTGGGGGGATGAGCGACGGGGTAATTTTAGATAATCAGCGGCAAATTATTAGTTACCTACAAAAGGCGCATCCCACAGCCCAAATTATTGTCCAATCGATTTTGCCACACGGGGCAGAGGAAGCAACCTGGAAAGGACGAGAGAAACTCCAGACTATTGCCAATAGTCGCATTCGCCAGTTGAATCAGCAACTGCGAAGCATTTCTACCAAAAAAGGTGTCAAATATCTCGATTTATATCCCCTGTTTACCAACAAGCAAGGTAATCTCCGCCGCGAATTTACTACTGATGGCTTACATTTAAGCCCTGAAGGCTATATAGTTTGGCGTTCTGCATTGCAGATTTATAGCGAAATCGAATTAAAACCCCAGCGTTAACGTCCTTCAAGGGAAAAAGGGTGAAGCACAAAAAGAAGTAATATCTTTGAAGACAACTGTGTATAAATCGCCTCTTGGCGCGAGAAAATAAAAAATAGTGGTTTAAGTAGACAAATCAAATGGATACAAAAGCTTTTAAGCGCAGCCTGCAACATTCAGAGAATTACAATCGCAAGGGCTTTGGTCATAAAGCAGAAGTTGCCACCCAGTTACAATCTGAGTATCAGAGTAACTTGATTCAAGAAATTCGCGATCGCAATTACACCCTACAACAAGGTGATGTGACGATCCGACTAGCCCAAGCTTTTGGCTTTTGCTGGGGTGTAGAACGAGCTGTGGCCATGGCCTACGAAACCCGTCAACACTTCCCCACAGAACACATTTGGATTACTAACGAGATTATCCACAATCCTTCTGTAAATCAGCGGATGCAGGAGATGGAGGTAGAATTCATCCCCATTGAAGGAAAGAATAAAGACTTTTCTGTTGTTGGAACTGGTGATGTAGTCATATTACCTGCTTTTGGGGCTAGCGTTCAAGAAATGCAGATACTTCACGATAAAGGCTGCAAAATTGTAGATACAACTTGTCCTTGGGTATCTAAAGTTTGGAATACAGTAGAAAAACACAAAAGAGTCGATTATACTTCCATTATTCATGGTAAATATAAGCACGAAGAAACAGTCGCTACTAGTTCCTTTGCTGGCAAGTATTTAATAGTGTTAAATTTGCCAGAAGCAGAATATGTTGCTGACTATATTAGCAATGGTGGGAACCGTGAAGAATTTCTGACAAAATTTGCTAAAGCTTGTTCAGCAGGATTTGATCCCGATCAGGATTTAGAAAGAGTTGGCATTGCCAACCAAACTACGATGCTTAAAGGCGAAACTGAGCAAATTGGCAAGCTTTTTGAGCGGACTATGTTGCAAAAGTATGGCCCCACTGAGTTAAATCAGCATTTCCAAAGCTTCAATACCATCTGTGACGCCACCCAAGAACGGCAAGATGCAATGTTAGAGCTAGTAGAACATAATTTAGATTTGATGGTAGTAATTGGTGGGTTTAATTCATCGAATACTACTCAATTACAACAAATTGCTTTTGAGCGGGGAATTCCTTCCTATCATATTGATACTGTTGAACGGATTAAATCAGGAGATTCGATAGAACATCGGCAATTAAATGGGCAGTTAATAACTACAGAAAACTGGTTACCAGATGGAGAAATTGTCGTGGGAATTACTTCTGGTGCTTCTACGCCAGATAAGGTGGTAGAAGATGTGATTAAGAAAATTTTTACTGTGAAAGCAACAGCAATACTGGTTTAACAGTGGTCAGTTATTGATTTTATCTCTTGGCGAAACACTACACCAATAACAGTTATCAGTAACTATTGTTCACTAGTTAGTGATAACTGTTTTGTAATCGCCGATAAAGTATGAATCATGAATTAGCATGACACAGAAATGGCTTTCTATCGTCGGTATTGGAGAAGATGGATTACAGGGGTTAAGCGCGATCGCTCTTTCCCTAATCACTCAAGCTAAAGTAATTGTGGGAGGCGATCGCCATTTAGCAATGCTCCCTACAGATGACCAACGTGAGAAACTAGTCTGGACATCCCCGATTAGCGCCTCAGTTGAGGAAATCATCCAGCGTCGGGGTGAATCAATTTGCGTACTCGCAAGCGGCGATCCGATGTGTTACGGCATTGGTGTTAACTTGATGCGGCGAATTCCCATTTCAGAAATGACGATTATTCCCGCACCTTCAACCTTCAGCCTCGTCTGTGCCAGGGTTGGATGGTCTTTGACTGAGGTAGAAACCTTAAGTTTGAATAGTCGTCCATCCTCCCTACTCCAGTCTTACATCTATCCGGGAGCGCGGCTGTTGATTTTGAGTGAAGGGAAGGACACACCCGCCATTGTTACCGAAATTTTGACAAATCGCGGCTATGGTGGCAGCAAAATCACCGTATTGGAGCGCATGGGTGGCATTCATGAAAGAATTGTGGAAGGTACAGCTGCATCTTGGAGTGAAACTGAACTTGCTGCTTTGAATGCGATCGCAGTTCATTGTATTGCTGATGCTGGGGTTGTGCCATTACCAAGATTACCAGGATTACCAGATAACGCCTACCACCACGATGGACAGTTAACTAAGCGTGAAGTTAGGGCAATCACCTTAGCAGCTTTAGCACCCACACCGGGAGAATTGTTGTGGGATGTGGGCGCGGGTTGCGGCTCGATTTCTATCGAATGGATACGAAGCCATGCCCGGTGTCGGGCGATCGCGATCGAACAAAACTCGTCTAGACTACTATATATTGCCGATAATGCCGCGACTCTCGGTACTCCAAATTTGCAAATCATTGAAGGTAAAGCGCCCCATGCCCTGAAAGACTTGCCTGTACCAGATGCGATTTTTATTGGTGGTGGAGTGACAGCAACGGGACTTTTTGATGTTTGTTGGGAAGCACTACGGCCTGGTGGACGTTTGGTGGCAAATGTTGTGACGGTAGAGGGTGAGCAAACTTTATTTCAATGGCATGAACGAGTCGGTGGTGATTTAACTCGTATTGCAATTCAACGAGCAGAACCTATTGGTAAATTTTTGGGTTGGCGAGCAATGGCACCTGTGACGCAATGGATGGTTGTAAAATAACAAGATTTGTGTCTAGTATGAGGTGTTATTGATGTCCCGCAAACCATGCGACCTCAAGCCAGAATACTGCTACCATGTCACAATTCGTTGTAATAACCGCGAGTTTCGCCTCACTCGATATGAATGTAGGAAGGTGTTTCTCTATGCAATTAAGAAAGCTTTAGATAAATTTGGTTTTAAACTCTATTCCCTGTGCATTATGAGCAATCACGTTCGTTATCTATTGGAACCAAGAGAATTACAATACTTATACCATTTCTTTGTAAGGCTGCGCCAAATTTTCTTGGCTTCTTATTTCTTTCTTTCTTTGTGTCCTTTGCGTCCTTTGCGGTTCGTTCCTCATGTAGTTTGGCGCATCTTCATACAGAATTGGTATTACCCAAAATCATGCAATTATCGTTATTAGCAGCGGATTTGTAGCGATATCTGCTATGGCAATATTCTGAGTTTTTAAGTATTATAAGTTACAAATATTTTAGCACTCACTCTTTTGTTAAAAACTTTTTGGTTTACTGATTATATTGAATTGAAGTCTGTTTCCCAGAACGATCGCAAAATTTTTCGGTCTACTGAAGTTGGTTCAGTTTCGCACCTCATCAAATCAGTGCGATAGTTTAGGACAGGATCAGGACTTACAAAACTGTCACATAGTACCTAGATGCTATCTAAATGTGATCACATTGTACCAATAACCTAAGTCTTGATAAATTAATTATCAAAAGTGATAAACTTTTTTATACTTTTCCAAAACTAGATCATAAATTACTATTTTTTAACGCTCACAAAACTTTTTGGTCTACTGAGTTTTGTTGTTTTTTGAACACTGACAACAGCAAACACACAAGTCCCATTATTATCAGCGACACTGAAGAAGCAGGTTCTGGGACAGACTGAAGGTTTTGCACAGACTGATAATCAATCACATTCCCTTGAATTGGGCTGAGTGATGCCAAAAGTTGCTCGATATCTTTAGATATATTAGTGTCATTAATACCAACACTTCTAGAAGAGATGAGCCGATTAAACGTCTGGCTACTTGATACATCAAAATCTCCTGTTAACCCAAGAAAATTTTGACCTATCTTACCTATAAGGGAGTTAATCAGATTGTTAGCATCAGTTTTGATCCCTTGCGGAAATAACTTTAAACTGCTGGAGCTGGGGTTATTGATGTTTCCAATGGTTGTGTTATCACCATCCGCTAACCATTTGCCATTACCAATGATTTCATTTCCACTCGTAAAAACCCAGTTACCATTACCAATAATTGTGTTGTTACTACCGAAGTCCCAATTACCATTTCCAATGACTGTGTTGTTACTCCCAAAGTGCCAATTACCATTACCTAATATTGCATTATTATTTCCGTCGTCCCAATACCAGTTACCGTTACCAAGAGTTGTGTTACCCTTTGCAAATAGCCAGTTGCCATTACCGATAGTTGCGTTATCATTATTAAAGTTCCAGTTACCATTCCCAATGGTTGCGCTGTTGCTCCCATAGTCCGAGTTAAAATTCCCAATGGTTGCGTTCTTACTACCAAAGTTCCTATTGCTATTACCAACAGGTAGGTTGCCCTTATTAAAGGGTGGGCTACCAGCATTAGTAATAGAGTTACTACTACCAGTATTAAACGTATTGCCACTGTTACTAAAGGGTATATTATTACCAAGGACTTCTCTCAACGGATCGAAAGGCGATTGTTGAAGTAAACTTCCAGCACCTGCTATAGGGTTACTGTTGCCAGTAAAGGGGTTGATACCGCCACTTGCAATGGTATTGCCACCGTTTAGAAATGGGTTACTTCCATTTGTTAATGTGTTGTTAGTCTCCTGGAAAAAATTTTTACCCAGAATTAACTTCAAGCGATCAAAGATTAATTGCTGAAGCTTACTGCCAGCATCCCCAGCAAAGGGGTTGACACCGCCACCTGGAATGGCACT
>NZ_CALMFY010000198.1:0-60249 GCF_937863485.1 uncultured Nostoc sp.
AGTTCAAAGACTCGTTCACGAGTATCAAAGACTCGTTGACGGAGTTCAAAGACTCGTTCATGGAGTTCAAAGACTCGTTCACGAGTATCAAAGACTCATTCACGGAGTTCAAAGACTCATTCACGGAGTTCAAAGACTCGTTAACGGAGTTCAAAGACTCGTTCACGGAGTTCAAAGACTCGTTCACGGAGTTCAAAGACTCATTAACGCAGTTCAAAGACTCGTTCACGAGTTATCAAAGACTTATCCCAAGTTCCCAATCCCCAATGCAAATTTTCCAACGTTTGTTAACTTATAGGACTTATACCAATTCTTTGTGAAACTACACAAAATCAGGCTTGGTCAGACTTTGGGCAAAATCTTCTTGTTCTATGCAACCTCATAGATAATTGGTTAGGACTAGCCCTTTCAAGGTGAGTAAAAATCTTGGTCAAAAAATTCCTCTTTAATCTCTTCACTCTGTGTTTCGTGTAATTATGTAGTTGCATAAATTACTTTTAAGCTGCACTAAACATAGAGATATCAGAGAAAAAAATAGATTTTAGGAGTCACCTTCAAAGGACTACTCTAAAGAGGAATGCAATATTAACCATAGGTTTTTAAACTATGGCGGTTGTTGATACTGGTGTAAAATATAAGTTAAAAAATATGTTGTCTGGGGAATTCTAACCTTAGTAAAGAGGAATTCTCGTAAAAATTTATGAGCGCAAAACTTGATGGAAGTGTAAGGATCGCTGGCTACCAAATCAGAGAGCGACTTTATTCAAGTTCTCGCACTCAAGTGTATCGGGCAGTACGAGAATGCGATCGCCAACCAGTGATCATCAAGCTCTTAAAACGAGAATACCCCAGTTTCAGCGAATTGGTACAGTTTAGCAACCAATATGCGATCGCCAAAAACCTAGATATTCCTAGCATCATTAAACCCTACAGCTTGGAACTCTATGAAAACGGCTACGCCTTAGTAATGGAAGACTTTAGTGGCATTTCCCTGCGGGAATTTAGCCAAGGACGATCACTGACTTTAAAGCGATTCCTCCCGATTGCGCTGCAACTGATAGACACTTTACACGAGTTACATCAACAGCACATCATTCACAAAGACATCAAGCCAGCCCACATCCTGATTCATCCTGACACCAGAGAAATTAAGCTGATTGACTTCAGTATTGCCTCGCTTTTACCACGAGAAACCCAAGAGATCCAAAGTCCCAACGGACTGGAGGGAACGCTGGCGTATCTATCGCCAGAGCAAACTGGACGGATGAACCGGGGTATTGACTACCGCAGCGACTTCTATTCATTAGGTGTGACTTTCTTTGAACTACTGAGTGGACAACTGCCCTTTGAGTCCGATAAGCCGATGGAGTTGGTGCATTGCCATATCGCCAAACAGCCTGACTCTATCTGTAATCTCAACTCCGAAATGCCCTTGATGCTGGGAGAGATCATCTGCAAGTTGATGGCGAAGAACGCCGAAGACCGCTACCAGAGTGCGCTGGGACTAAAATATGACTTAGTAACCTGCTTAGAACAATGGTGGAAAACAGGCAAACATAGTTGGTTTGATTTAGGACAGCACGATAATAGCGATCGCTTTCTGATCAGAGAAAAACTCTACGGACGGGAACCGGAAGTAGAAACCTTACTGGAGGTATTTGGGCGGGTTGCCAATGGTGCATCAGAATTGATGCTGGTAGCAGGTTTCTCCGGCATTGGCAAAACTGCCGTGGTAAATGAAGTGCATAAGCCCATCGTCCGGTGGAATGGGTACTTCATCAAAGGGAAGTATGACCAGTTCAATCGCAACATTCCCATGTCTGCCTTTGTGCAAGCTTTCCGCGACTTGATGGCACAGCTGCTCAGTCAAAGCGATGCTCAACTGGAGCAGTGGCGAAACAAAATTCTGTCTGTAATGTCTGAGAGTGGACAGGTGATGATTAAAGTGATTCCAGAATTAGAACAGATTATTGGCAAGCAACCGCCTGCACCAGAATTATCGGGTAATGCTGCACAGAACCGCTTCAATTTGCTGTTTGTCAAGTTTATTCAGGTGTTCACCACAATAGAGCATCCGTTGGTGTTGTTCCTCGACGATTTACAGTGGGCAGATTCAGCATCCCTGAATTTAATCAGGCTGTTGATGGGTGAAACTCTGAGGGGTTATCTGTTGATTATTGGCGCATACCGCGATAACGAAGTATTTGCGGCTCATCCGTTGATGCTTACCCTGGAAGAGATTGAGAAGGGAGCCACGGTCAACACGATTACATTAGCTCCTTTGAGTCAGACTGATGTGAATGGTTTGATTGCCGATACATTAAGTTGTTCAACAGAAGCTGCCCTGCCGTTAACTAGATTAGTTTATCAAAAAGCCAAAGGGAATCCCTTTTTTACAACCCAGTTTCTCAAGGTATTACATAAGGAAGGAGGAATTACCTTTGATTGGCATACAGGTTTGTGGCAGTTTGATCTGGCACTTGTGCCCAGAGGCGCAGCGGCGAGTCAAGAGACATCGCTTGCCCTAACGGATAATGTCGTAGAGTTCATGGCAATTCAACTGCAAAAGTTGCCCACCCAGACGCAAGCGATACTTAAACTGGCAGCCTGTATTGGCAATCAGTTTGATTTAGCAACACTGGCGATCGTTTATCAGAAGTCGCAGGCAGAAACCGCTTCGGACTTGTGGAAAGCATTGCAAGAAGGATTTGTCATTCCAACCAATCAGGTTTACAAGTTTTATCAAACCGAGTCATCAGTTCCCCCAATCCAAACATCAGCACAGAAGGTTGACACCTGTGTTTACAAATTCTTGCACGATCGCGTCCAGCAAGCGGCATACTCCCTGATTCCCACCGATGAAAAACAACTCGTTCACCTAAAAATTGGACAGTTACTCCTGAGTAACACCCCCGAAAGCAACCGGGAAGAACGCATTTTTGAAATCGTCAGTCAACTCAACGTTGCGGCTGAATTGATCCAATCCGCAGAACGTCAAGCCCTCGCCCAATTCAACCTGATGGCAAGCCGCAAGGCAAAAGCAGCGATCGCCTATACTGCTGCCTACAAATATGCCCAGGTGGGCATTGGGTTACTCGCCCAAAACAGTTGGCAGCATCAGTATAAGTTGACCCTAGCACTCCATCAAGTCGCCACAGAAGCCGCCTATTTGGCCGGTGACTTAGAGGAGATGGCAGGCTTCGCTAGCCTTGTCCTGAACCACGCCAAAACTCCATTAGATCAAATCAGCATTTATGAGGTGAAGATTGAGGCATTAACTGCTCAAGGTCAGTTTGCCCAAGCGATCGCAACAGCTCTTGCCATCTTAAAGGAATTGGGAGTAGAACTGCCCGCAGCACCTACCCAGGACGATGTGGCGGATGCCTTTAGTAACGTCTCAGATGTGATTGGAGAGCGGTTACCTGCCGAGTTACTCAACCTCAGCGAAGCAATGGATGCGAACATCCTGGCGGCGGCTCGAATTTTGACATCAGTAGCACCCTCTGCTTATGTGTATCAGCCACTGCTGTATTTACTGGTGATTTTAAAAAAGGTTTATCTGTCCGTCGTGTATGGCAATGAATCAACCTCGACCTTTAGCTATGCCTCTTATGGGATATTGATGTGTGGCGTGTTGGAAAAGGTTGAATTAGGTTATGAATTTGGTCAGTTAGCCCTCGACCTGCTATCACGATA
The DNA here is from genome assembly GCF_937863485.1 of uncultured Nostoc sp. Classification (GTDB taxonomy): domain Bacteria; phylum Cyanobacteriota; class Cyanobacteriia; order Cyanobacteriales; family Nostocaceae; genus Nostoc. The sequence continues at coordinate 3,697 of NZ_CALMFY010000198.1, forward strand.
TCAAAATTCAGAATTGAAGGGGAAAACTTTATTAATAGTCTGTGTGTACACAAGGCATTGCAAAATGCACCTGCGTGAGACATTACACCCCTTACAGATTGCCTATTGTAGTTGTTTAGACGTGGGTGATCTGGCTTTCGCGGGTTACTCTGCGTATAACTACGGTTTTTACTCCTATTTTACAGGGCAGAACTTAAGGCAACTAGAGTTGGAAATTGCGGAATATTGTGAAGCGCTCAAGCACCTCAAGCAAAATCTAACTCTCACCTATTCCCAGTTGATTCGACAAATTCTGCTGAATTTAATCGGGGATGCGGATGACGTTGTGGTGTTGAGCGGTGCAGCCTACAATGAACAGCATCAACTTCCATTACATCAAGCAACGGGCGATCGCACCGGATTAGCATTGCTGTGGATTAACAAACTGGTTGTGTCCTATCTGTTTTCAGAGTTTGAACAAGCCGTAGAACAGGCTGGGCAGGCAAGACAGTATTTGGATGCTATCCTTGCTTTTTTTTATGTACCTATCTTTCATTTCTATGAGTCTTTAGCCCAACTAGCATGGTTTGGGCAACTCTCAGCCCCAGAACAGGAGCAGATAAAGGAATGCATCGCTGCCAACCAAAAAAAACTCAACTACTGGGCAGCCCATGCACCGATGAATTTTCAACACAAATTTGATTTGGTCGAAGCCGAGCGGTATCGGGTCTTAGGCAATCGGGCAGAAGCAATAGACTATTACGATCGCGCCATCAAAGGAGCCAAAGAACAAGGCTACATCCAAGAAGAAGCACTTGCCAATGAACTAGCCGCCAAATTTTACTTCAACTGGGGCAAAGAACGGATTGCTCAAGACTATATGACCCAAGCCTACTATGGCTATGCTCGCTGGGGTGCTAAAGCCAAAGTCGCCGACCTAGAAAAACGCTATCCCCAATTACTCGCCCCCATCCTCCAGCAAACCCGTTCTCCCCTCTCAACCAACGAAACTATCTTTACATTAGAAAGTGTCACCTCTACCAGTTCTGCCACTTCTAGTAGTAGCAGCCTCTCTGTTGCTTTGGATTTAGCTACCATTCTCAAAGCTTCCCAAACCCTTTCTGGCGAAATCGAACTCGAAAAACTGCTCTCAGTATTGCTGCATATTGTCATTGAAAATGCGGGAGCTGATAAGTGTGTGTTCATGCTTTTGGAGTCAGGTCGTTTACTGATTCAGGCGTCAGCACAGCTTTCCTTTCTACAGAACAAGGGAATTACCCAGATCAATTTTTACCCAATATTGCTCAACCCAGAGCCTGTTGAAGACTCTGTTGATCTGCCAGTTAGCTTAATTAATACCGTCAAACGCAGCTTACAACCGGCAGTGATTATTGATGCCACGGTGCATCCACAATTAATCAATGACCCCTACATTCAGCAACAGCAGCCCAAGAGTGTCTTGTGTAGCCCGATTTTGGATCAAGGTAAGTTGTTGGGCGTGTTGTACTTAGAAAACAATTTAGCAACTGGAGCATTTACCAATGATCGCGTCGAACTGCTCAACTTACTTTGCGCTAAAGTCGCAATTTCTCTGCAAAATGCCCAACTTTATCGAAATTTCCAGAACTCTGCTCAACAGTTAACATAATACTAGGAGGCTCTGCCTCCCTGAATCGTGGCAGCGCGCTTTGGCATTTGACAGTTCCTCGGTGTTGTTCTCTCAATATAGATAGCTTAGGGCTACTACAAAGTCCCTCCCTTTAGGGATAGAATTGGCTTACTTCGCGTTGGTATTAGGGACTTCCAAATAAATAAATATCCCATCGCTTTTAAAGCAGGGGGCAGGGGGCAGGGAGCAGGGGGAGAGAAAGTCGTTTTGATAGGCGTGAAATTGGATAATTTATTTCTTGGAGTTCCCTTAGAGTGTCACTAGCCCGATCAACGGAAGTTACGCACTTTGCAAGAAGCGCTTGGAAATTTCAGCAGGGGTGAAATTGCTAGGCTCTGTACTTGCTGATCAATACCATCTCCCTGAATAATCACCTGAGACCGTGACTGAATTAATTCCTGTATCTGCGAACAACCTAGAACAGAAGTCACTTTTGTTAAAGCAAAGACAAATTCAGTGTTTAATTTATCTAACGATGGTCGTAATGTTTGGTTTAAGTCTGGCGCGTTAGGAAAAGATTTAATGCCTTGCTTTTGCCAGTTTTGAAAATCAACTGTTTGGATGAGTTTTCCTGCTTCTATTTGTGCTTTAAAAAATGCTGCAACTGTATCGGGTTCTAGACTAGAGATTTTTGCTTGTTGCCTAACCTTTAAAAGCAACTCTTGTTCGCGTTTTAGATCCTCAATAGGACGTTTGTGATTCCATTTCCACCGGGCTACATCATGTGCAATTAACAATCGCTGCTGGATCAATTTTAGTAATTTATCTATACGTAGTTGTTGATCTGCGCTCGTAATAGCTTGAGGATTTGCTGATTGTAGTGATCCAGAGTTATGAGCAGCGAAATACAATTTTAAGTTGGCAGCAACTACTGTACTACTGAAAAAAAGCCCAAATAAAATTATGATGACAAACAACAGTGGATGCTTTCTGAAAAAACTTAAATTCATGTCAAAAAGTTAATACACCCTAGTACTTATCAGTAATTTACAGCAATTCGATAGTAATACAGTATTTCAAATCTCAGATAAAATATCTCATAGTTACTAACAAAAAGCAAGTTCAGCACAAAAAGCTGTTGCGTTTGATGGAAGACTCTGGTTTCTATGGTCTAAATGTGCTCGTATTTATAGGCAGCAATACGTTCAAGAGCTATCGGATAACAATTTATTTGGTTATTCCCAGTCAGAGACTGGGAACAAGGCAAACTCCTAACTTCTAGCTTTTTAAGTCTTTCCCGCCACTACCGAGTTTTCAACCAAAAGTTCCACCGCTGCTTGATATTGCAGATCCTCTGGGGTGCCAATCTGTTCGCGGTTAATTGGATCTTGGGAAATCACTTTATCTGGCTTAATACCTAGTTTATTAATATCCCGGTGTTGAGGAGTTTCGTACTTAGCAATTGTGACTGCCAAGCCCGAGCCATCTGACAATTCAAATAAGGATTGAATTAGTCCCTTGCCAAAGGTAGTTTCACCTACCAACTGAGCACGACGGTTATCTTGCAGTGCGCCGGCGAGAATCTCACTAGCACTGGCACTTCCTTGATTTACCAAAATAACGAGAGGAGCGTTTGTCAGGGCTGATCCAGACGCTTCAAAACTACCTTGAATCCCTTGTCGGTTAACAGTGTAGACAATAGTGCCAGAGTCTAACCATAGACGGGCGATTTCAATTCCTGATTGCAATAGCCCTCCAGGATTATTTCGCAAATCTAGAATGTAGGCAGTAGCGCCTTTTTTTTCTAGACTAGAAATAGCGTGTGCCAATTCCGTTGAGGCGTTGGCATTGAATTGAGTGAGGCGGAGGTAGCCAATGGGCGTGTCCTCAGTGGAAACACGTAATTCGGAAACCACAGGGTTAAGAGCAATGCGATCGCGTGTTAGCCTAATTTCTGTTTCTGCCTCTCCATCCCGTTCGATCAGGAGAGTGACAAGGCTGCCACTCGGGCCACGCATCTTAGTTGCAGCTTCATCAAGGGTGAGATTTTCTGTGGAGGTGCCTTCAATTTTGAGAATGCGATCGCGTGGTCTAATCCCCGCTTTATCTGCTGGTGAACCTGCTATGGGAGCCACTACTTCCAACTTCCCAGTCTTAGCATTTAGGGCAATTTGTAATCCTACCCCAGTCAGTTCCCCAGAAGTATTGACCTGTAAGCTGCGGTACTGTTCCGGATCTAAAAAGCGGGTAAAAGGATCGTCGAGGCTCTGGAGCATCCTCCCAATTGCCGCATAACTGGCATTTGAGTCCGACAGCGGCTTCTCTAGAGCCTTTTGCCGGACTGCTGCCCAGTTTTGATGATTAAACGTCTCATCTAGATAAGTGCGATTAACAATTCGCCAAACTTCGGAAACCAACTTTTGTTCCGTCGTCAAAGCCATCACTGGCTGGGTGAGCGTACCAAACGCCAGCCAAAACGCCATTAACAATGAAAATCCAACCCGAAAGACTTGTTTGTTCATGAACCCCATTATCAATTCCACCTCAACCCAAATTGCCTAGAAATGCTCACTTGCCCTGTTGTTGATGAAATCTATCTCTCGATTATGTTACTTTTTTTATAGAAGTGGTGCATTTCTCTCATCAAGTTGTTCACTCAACTGATGCGTTGTATTCACTCACCAAAGGATAAAATCTACTTTGTGTCCACCTTTTTCTGTGCAGGGGCGTAAAGAGATCGCAATATATTCCTTCTTTACAGAGTGTAAAGTTTCTGAAGACTCTTAGCACGCTGAAAGCTGACAAGCAAACAAAAAAACTCTCCTTTACTAAAATCCCAAAATTGCTAATTGGGAGAGAAGTCTAAGCGGCGGCTTCTGAGAAGTCCGTAGACAATTCTGCTGCTACCCTACTCCTCGGTAACGACAACTCCAGCAAAGACGCTATCGCCAATGGGGAACAGGAAAGCCTAAAGGCGAATCCGCAGGATGCCGAGGCTTGGGTCTATCGGAACTTTGGTCGCCGATTTAGAACTTCGGGATTTATCAACCGCAACCGATTCTTAGGGACTTGAGATTGTATGGCCAATGTTTACGACTGGTTTGAGGAACGCCTGGAAATTCAGGCACTCGCCGAAGACGTCACTAGCAAGTACGTCCCTCCCCACGTCAATATCTTTTACTGCTTTGGTGGAATTACCTTGGTTTGCTTTCTCATCCAGTTTGCCACTGGATTTGCCATGACGTTCTACTACAGGCCAACAGTTGCTGAAGCTTTTTCTTCAGTAGAGTACATCATGAATGAAGTGAACTTCGGTTGGCTAATTCGCTCCATCCATCGCTGGTCTGCCAGCATGATGGTATTGATGATGATTTTGCACACCTTCCGGGTTTACCTGACTGGTGGTTTCAAAAAGCCCCGCGAACTGACCTGGATAAGTGGCGTCATCCTGGCTGTGATTACAGTTTCCTTTGGAGTCACAGGCTACTCCTTACCTTGGGACCAAATTGGCTACTGGGCTGTGAAAATCGTTAGCGGCGTACCAGAAGCAATTCCTGTGGTTGGCGTTCTGATCTCCGACCTGCTGCGCGGCGGTTCGAGTGTTGGTCAAGCAACACTAACTCGTTACTACAGCGCCCACACCTTTGTGCTGCCTTGGTTGATTGCAGTCTTCATGTTGTTTCACTTCTTGATGATCCGCAAGCAAGGCATTTCCGGTCCTTTGTAATCTCAGCTATTAGTGAAAGGCAACATTTATCAGTTTTCAGATCAAGTTGTTTGTTCTAAACTTATGAAACACAAGAAATTAATTGCACATAAGTTCCAAAAACAAACATTTGTATTTGAAGCCTAAAGCTGTAGAAACCCTCCAGGCGGCTGACCGAAGATAGACAAACGAAACGCTGTTTACCGCCTGTTAGGGTTGCCTAGTAGCTGATAGCTTTCACAAATGCTTTAATTTAACTTAAGCAGGAGAGCACATTTTAAAATGTCAACACAAAAAAAACCTGACCTGAGTGATCCTCAGTTAAGAGCCAAACTCGCTAGAGGCATGGGTCACAATTACTATGGTGAACCGGCTTGGCCTAATGACCTACTTTACGTCTTTCCAATCGTGATCATGGGTTCGTTCGCTGCAATCGTGGCTCTAGCTGTGCTAGATCCTGCCATGAACGGTGAACCAGCAAATCCTTTCGCCACCCCATTGGAAATTTTGCCGGAGTGGTACTTGTATCCAGTCTTCCAAATTTTGCGATCGCTTCCTAACAAACTTTTAGGAGTGTTAGCAATGGGTTCGGTACCAGTGGGGCTAATCCTCGTTCCCTTTATTGAGAACGTCAATAAGTTCCAAAACCCTTTCCGCCGTCCAGTTGCAACCACAGTATTCCTCTTTGGTACCCTTGTCACCCTGTGGCTGGGTATTGGTGCTGCCTTACCATTGGATAAATCTTTGACCTTGGGACTATTCTAAATTAGTCACCACAAAGTGCTTTGACGCCTGTGAGTTTCAAGAGCATATGCAGATGTGCTTTTGAAATAAATTTACAGGCGTTAATTTTAACAATAAACAATTCATTAGCCCAACCTCAACTCTTGGAGGCTGCGCCAACGTGTCATCACCCAAGGGGAACAACTGCTTTGCTGATATCACTTAAGTTGTAGCAAGTAGTCTGGGGGATAACGCATCCTCTTCGAGTCTTTCAGCGTCAACCGTAGCCCTACGGGGATTGAAGGACTCTTGAATAAACGGTGAAACATCACGCCAAATTGAAAATTTGGTTTAAAAGAATTTAGTGGCGGTTCTAAATTCTTTACGAAAAGATTCCTGAGTTCTGGATTCTTTTTTAAGAGTCCAGCTTGCATTTGGGATCTTCAGTTTTGGATTGAAAAGCTATTCCAAAATCTCAAATCACCAAAAGTCACCAAATAAAAACATTTTTCACTTACTTAACGTAAGTTGCTAGTTATAATCCTGGAAGCGCCAAAATAGTTGATGTTTTGTATTTTGGTACACAGAATATCTATATCTCAATTGAGATTTTCCTATATCAGAGAAATTTTGCGCTATTGGCAAAATTTAATAACTAGCAACTTGGGTTTACTTGTACTTAAGTCACAGTTAATGCTTAGTATAGTGCAGCAAGACCATCTGACGGTTAAGAGCGAACTCAGTCTCCTAAACCAGGTGCAAGAATGGTTCGAGCAATTTTGTCTGCAACATTTGTCTCAACTTGGCTGGTCAAAAACCCAACTTGATCGCCTCAATTTAGCATTAGCAGAAGGCTTTACCAACGCTGTTCGTCACGCTCATCATGCTTTACCCCCAGAAACAACGATTGAGATTAAGGTTTATCTGTGGATTGACCGACTAGAGATTAGAATTTGGGATTATGGAAAACCTTTCAATCCTGATGCGATCGCAGAACCAGCCCCAGGGACTCTGCAAGTAGGCGGGTATGGATGGTTTCTCCTGCGGCGGTTGGCTGACCGTGTTGTATACGAACGTGGTGCAGATGGTAGAAATTGCCTCCTGATCGTCAAATACTCTGTAGAAGCACAAAAGTAAAAGTGAAGCAGTCAAGGCTAAAGGAAGGTAGAATACTTCCGATGCCAATTTTCGGTTTTAGGCAAGGAGTACCAGCATCGGGCGCGTTAATCCACCTACCATCTCAGTTGACAAGACTTGGGGCAAAATCCCTTGTTCAAGGTAAGCAAACTGACGCCGACCTGTACTAGTCAACTCTTGGAAATGCTGTGCGTAGCTTGATTATACTTAGGAGTAAGACAAACAGAACTTCTCCTCTGGTGACCGTTGTCCGGAGAAATATCTACGTAGGGGTACGGAGATTTTGCCCAAAGTTGAGCCACTCACTTCAAAACAGAAACATCAGCAGAATCAGTTTCTGCTCAAATATGTAGTTATTTGATTGATAAAGGTGTACTTCTTTTTCAGTAATGTGTGATGTGAATTGGGGTAATATGTTTTTTACGTGAAATTACTTAGCAATTATGATTTGTTTGTAAAGCCTCAAAGAATATTGTTGTATAAAAAGAATTAATGAATACAGTAAAGATAGCATTCGAGTTACACTAGCTCTCTTGTTAAGATTTGTCAGCAGTGTTGAGAGTCTTAATTTTTGTTCTCTAACAAGTGCAATTTAGTGCTTCATGGAGATAGAGGAGATAGGGGACATATGACTAAGACAGCCCTAATTACAGGAATAACTGGTCAAGATGGCTACTATCTCAGCCATTTGCTCCTCAACCGAGGTTACCGAGTTGTAGGATTAGTACCCCCGCATCGACAACCTAATTTGACAAAACTGGGAATACTGGCAAATCAGGTAGAAATTTTTACGGTTGACTTGAGAGATAATGCGGCGCTGTTGACCGCAGTTGAACAGCTGCGTCCCCAAGAAATTTACAATTTGGCGGCTCCCAGTTTTGTACCCGACTCTTGGAACGACCCGTTGGCAACCCTGGATCTGATAACTGGTACGGCTACCAGGCTTTTGGAAGCAGTACGACAGGTTGGTTTGTCTACCAGGTTTTATCAAGCCAGCAGTTCGGAAATGTTTGGCGATGTATTTATTTCGCCTCAAGATGAGGAAACTCCTTTTCGTCCCAAAAATCCCTATGCTGCGGCCAAGATGCACACCCACTGGACGATGGTGCATCACAGACAGCGCTATGGACTATTTGCCTGTAGTGGAATTTTATATAACCATGAGTCCCCTCTACGGCCACCTCAGTTTGTCACCCGCAAAGTTTCTTTGGCAGCTGCATCGATTAAATTGGGTTTAACTGACACTCTAGAAATGGGTAATCTAGATGCCAAACGCGATTGGGGATTTGCAGGAGATTACGTAAAAGCAATGTGGTTAATGTTGCAAGTTGATCAGCCAGAAGAATATGTGATTGGTACTGGGAAACTACACAGTGTTAGAGATTTAGTTGCCACAGCCTTTGAGTCTGTCGGATTGGATTGGACGCATCATGTAGTCCAAAATACCAGTTTATTGCGAAAAGATGAGCATTTTAACTTAGTAGCTAACCGCAGTAAAGCTAAAAGAAACCTCGGCTGGGAACCCCAAGTGAGCTTTGAAAAACTTTTAGAAAAAATGGTAAAAACAGATTTAGAGCGGTTACAAAGCGGTGCGATCGCGCCTTATACCGCGAGTGTCAATAATCTAACATGCAGATCACTACAGTGACAGAAAACCTAAAGTTAGGTGATAAAGTTAACAAAAAGACTAACCATGTCTTCGTGTTTTTAGAAATTTTTGCCCACGAAGGTGGTATTCAATCATATATAAAAGATATTTTTCGCGCCTATCTGAGATTTAGCCAAGTCTACAAGGCAGAAGTCTTTTTACTGCGAGATAGTCCTGATAGCTTAAATCCGTTTGAAGACGAGAACTTAAAATTTCATTACTTTAAAAATCAGTCTCCTTATTTGGGGAGACTGCAAATGGCAGCAGCTTTACTTAAGTGTCTGTTGCAAAGCCGACCGCAGCAAGTTTTCTGCGGTCATATTAACTTAGCAGTATTAGTACAAACTCTTTGCCAGCCCTTGGGGATTCCTTACACCGTACTAACTTACGGCAAAGAAGTCTGGGAACCGCTGAAAAATCAAGAACGTCACGCCCTGACATCAGCAGATAGAATTTGGACAATTAGTCGCTACAGCCGCGATCGCGCTTGTCTTGCTAATGCTCTAAACCCCAAAATCGTAGAGATGATGCCTTGTGCAATTGATGGGGATAAATTTACTCCTGGTTGCAAGCAGCCAGAACTAGTCCAGAAGTATAGCTTAACTGGTGCTAAGGTATTAATGACAGTCGCGCGGTTATGGTCAGGGGATATTTACAAGGGTGTAGATGTAACGATTCGGGCATTACCACAAATCGCTCAGGTTTTTCCAGAAGTGAAATATTTGGTAATTGGTCGCGGTGATGACCAACCGCGATTAGCTAAACTTGCAAAAAATTTAGGTGTGAGCGAGCGCGTCGTGTTTGCTGGTTTCATTGCTACAGAAGAATTAATGGAACATTACTGCCTTGCTGATGCCTACATTATGCCTTCGCAAGAAGGCTTTGGCATTGTTTATCTGGAGGCAATGGCTTGTGGAGTACCTGTATTATCCGGTGACGACGATGGCTCCGCTGACCCCTTACAAGATGGTAAACTGGGATGGCGAGTACCACACCGCAGTCCTGATGCTGTAGCAGCAGCTTGTATAGAAATGCTTCAAGGGGATGACCAGCGTTGTGATCGAGAGTGGCTGCGAGAACAAGCGATCACTCTGTTTGGTATAGATGCCTTCCAACAGCACTTGCAAAAAATGCTTCTATCCTCAGTAATAGATCCATTTAAGTCCAAATGACTTATGACTAAAATCGCTATCCTAGAGGGAGGGAAAATAAAACTAAGCTGAAAATAATGGATGAACAATGGCTAAAAGCTTCAAGAAAATACTCGTTAAAATAAGATAAAAGTAGGGTGGGCTACACCCGAATTTACGCTTGTGGACAAGAAGGAGCTGACTCCCTTGGTTGAAACAAGAAGCAGACCCTCTAAAGTTTTCTTTAGTTGAATGACTAGCTCTAAAAAAGTTTGGTCAAGTTTTGTATAGCAGCAGGACGACATTTAAAAAATGAGCTTTAAGTCATTTCAATTGAATCTTTTAAATCTCCGCCCTTGGCTCACCCTACTGGCACTTATTTGGTTGTTGGCATCAGTGGGCTTGGGTTGGTTGGTTAATTCGTTACTAATTATTTTCGGGTTGCTGTTGTTGGCACCCATTGTGGCTTTTTTTGGCTTTCGTTGGTGGCTGCAACGCAACTTGGTTGCTGACCAGTGTCCCGTCTGTGGATATGAATTTACAGGTTTAAATAACAGTCAGTTGCAATGTCCTAACTGTGGAGAGTCGCTGTTAGTACAAAACAGTCATTTCCAGCGCTTCGCACCAGAAGGCACAATTGATGTCACTGCTGTCGAAGTTCCAGCCCAATCACTGGAAGATTAGTCAGCCCCTTCCCTACGGGACGCTCTTGCGTTCGGGGAAGTCAAAAGTCACTCATTCAAAAGTCACTCATTCAAACATTTTGAACCCCATAAATAAATTTAGTTGCTCTGAGTCAACTGACGTAGTATTTCTTGTACTACGTATCTCGAAATACATTTTTTTTATTTTCCATAAATAAATTTAGGGGCTTGTACCTTTTTGTTTCTGGTCAAGGTTGTTGCTCACTGGTCATGAGTCATTAATAAAGGACAAATGACTATTTATTTTGTTTGTTGTGAGATTGAGAGGGTATAGCTATACTGTTGCTTGGATAATTCGCCCACATACAGCGAGTATTTTCCTGCCTGCCAGTAACCAGAAACTTCTGACTTGCCTCCAGAGTAACTATCTGCCATTACACAAAAGCGCCCCCCAGGCCCGTTGAGCAACAGCGTTGGCTTGCCTTGACTCTCTACTGTTAATCGCAAATAAGGTAGTGACTCTGTAACCTGGATCACTTGACTAGGTTCAGTGGTAATATTGCCACAATTACTTTTGACTGTTCCCCCAGACTTTCCGTTCAAAATCAGTGGATCTGATTGGAGATTCCGATTAATTTGGATTGTTGGTGTCTGTGCCAAATTAGCCTCAGTGAAAACTAAACTGATCGCCAAAGCTGTGGGAACAATTCTAAGTAGCCTAAGCGTTTTCATTTTAATTAATGCTCCAGATTTTTTCTAGAGCAATGTTATATAGTCTGATTTAATAGACGACAGCAATCCGTCTTAGTTCCAAAAACTGTCGTATAAAGCAATACCATTCATTTAAGGATTGTTTGTGAAGATTGATGGGTGTAGAGACCATCAATCGTGCAAATTATCTATGTTCCGTGGCGCTTTTGCACCAAAAGATTTCACCGGACATTTCGCACTTCAATCCGTAAGACGTTAATCTTCCATAAATCATTATAATTTTTACCCGTCAGAAAGGCATTGCACACACAGACATTAGCTAAAATCACTAAGACAAGCACCAAAAATAGAATTTGATTGGTTTGCTGTCGAATAAGTGACCTAGCTGAGGTAGAAAAAATTGATGAATCCTCAAAGAGAAGAAGACTTGCAGCGTCGCCTCGATAAGCTAGAGGCAGAGATTAATTCTTCGCCTAAAGTGGTTCCCCAACCACAAGAACAAAAACAGATCCGTCAGTCTGTTTTTGCCAACTTGAACTTGCAACTGGAGCGATTTCAGATTTGGTTCAACAGCTTATCTGGGGCGAAAAAGCTGGTAGTTTCAGGTGTGACGGTGCTAGTAGGCTTGGCGATGCTGCAAGCAGTGTTTAAACTAGTTGCATCTGTAATTAGTCTGGCATTTTTGGCAGTGTTAGTGTATGTTGGATACAAATTTTTTGCGTCTAGTAGCTTTCAAGGTAAGCAATAATTGATGTTGATATGCATTTACTTTGCACTCTGCCTGGAGTTATGAGAGTCAGGAGCCAGAATACAAAAGGCTTCTGACTTATGACTCCTAAATTCTATTTCAATATGCTTTTGTTTTTGCTGATTAGCTTAGTCTATTTTAATTGTGCTGATCGCGGCGTAGAAATAATGTCAAAGGGAATTATGCGATGACGACACCAATTGTCAACAGAAGTAATCAATCTGGTCAGTCAAAAAAACCGGAAAGAGCCAATTCGCTGTTGCTATCAAGTAGGCGTTTTGCTGCTTGGGCGGCTGAAATCACACTAGTAGTTACCAGTGGGTTGATTCCCTTTGGCATTGGTGTCTATGCCAATTCTAGAAGCGATTTTAATCGAGTGCCGCTTAACCCCATACTGGTAGTCACCGAAAGAGCAATCGCTAGACCCCTGGCTCTGCCTGTGAGCTATGGCATCCGTAACGTAGCATGGCCGACTAATATTTTGTGGACAATCGCCCTGTTAGCGCCTGTAACTCTCTCGTGGTGGCAATTGTATTTACTGGCTAAGACTGGTAGCACAATTCCTAAACGTTGGTTAAAAGTGCGGGTTGTCAACGAGCAAGGCAAGCCACCCGGATTGGGGGCAGTTGTAATTAGAGAAGGAGTTGGGCGTTGGACTGTACCTATTTCCATCGCCTATCTGCTGTGGCGCTACAGCTTTGCTTTTCCTAATTTAGGATTATTCACATTTTTGTCTTTGTTAATGATTGTGGGTGAAGGGATAGGCTTACCATCACGCCGGGGGCGTCGCGCACTACATGATCAACTTGCAGGCACTTATACAATAGATGCGGCTCGCCCCTTGCCCTCCTCACTCTTGGCTAACAACAGACAAGCTCAGTCTGCTGGCGGTAATGATCAAGCAGAAGAATGGCAAGAGGGAAATGAAGAATTAGCAGCAGCCCAAACCAACCAGTCGCCTAATTTATGGCGGCAGATCCAGCAAAATCCTAATCTGACTTTGTTTGGGGTAGGGCTTACAAGCATGACTGCTGTGTTGGCAACTTTAATCGGCACTCAAGTCTATATCCAAATTCAACAATCCCAGCGAGCAACTAAGCAAATCAACAGCCAACAGTTCCTCGAACTCGTCAAACAATTGAGTCCCAACTCTGGGGCGACTAACGAGCAACGCCAAAGTGCAATTCTGGCTATGGGTGGTCTTAATGACCCACAATCCATTAAATTTCTGGCGGATCTCTTAGTTAGCGAAACCAACCCCAGCCTCGTGGATACGATTCAACAAGCTTTGACAACTGTCGGGCCCAAAGCCATCCCGGAACTAAAAAATAAGAATCTGTTTTTGGTGGGTAAACTGGAGTCTGTGGGTAGTACTGCAACCCAAGAGCGGGAATTGCGGCAAGGGCGGCTACAAAGAAACCAGCGGACGATCAACAAGATTCTCTCTGTTTACAGTGGTAAAATCGAGGGCGTTGACCTTAGTAGCACCCAATTAGGTCAAAGCGGTACTCCGGGAAGTTCCTTCTTCAACTTGGTATTAGACAACGTTGATTTATCAGGAGTTAAGTTAAAATCTGCAAATCTTAACCAAGCCAGTTTGAAGGGTAGCCGCTTCCGGAGTGCGGGTGAAGATGGACGCTGGGATACCTACGACGATGTGATGGCTGATTTAAGCCAAGCTCAGTTGCAGCAAGCCAATCTTACTGATGCTAACCTCAGTCGCGTCTTGATGAACCGGATCGATTTGAGCCGCGCCACTCTTAACAGAGCCAACTTATCCAACGCGCGTCTATTTGACGCTAAACTCAACAGCACCCAACTAGTAGGAGCCGATCTGCGAAACGCAGTTTTGGAAAAAGCCAGCTTGACTGGAGCAGATTTAGGCGACGCTAAATTGAACGAAGCCAATCTGTACGCTGCGCGTTTAGGTCGCGTCACTGCTATCGGAACACAATTATCCTTTGCCAACTTAACTAACACTGATTGGCAAGGGGCAGATTTATCAGGAGCCTATTTGGATCGTGCTAATCTCAGCAATGCCAACCTGAGCGCCACACGTCTGGCTGGTGCTGTTTTGCGCTCTGCCCAGATGGAAAACGTCAACTTGCAAAATGCCGACTTGAGTCTTGCAGATTTACGAGGGGCAAATGTAGCAGGAGCAGATTTTAAGGGGGCAATTCTCGCCCCTAGCAAACAAGATCCAGCAGATCAATTTGTCCAAACCCCAGATTTAGGCTCAGTATCTGCCGTAGTCCAAGGCGTTGATTTTTCTCAAGCCAAAAATTTAGATGCCAAGCAATTAGCGTACATTTGTACTCAAGGAGGCATTCATCCCCGTTGCCCGTAGAATGGAGGGGGCAGGGGAGCAAGAATTTTAGATTTTAGATTTTGGATTAAAGAATTGAAGTTTAATCCAAAAGACGCTCTCTACGAGACGCTCTTGCTAGCTTGCTTCTCCGTAGGAGTACGCAGACTCTCTAAGAGTTGCCATGCCGCAGGCTTTACGCTGCGCTATCGTCAATTGCATTATCTAAAATTGAATTGCCCAATGCCCAATAACAAAATGGTGTGAGGAGTTCGGTTATGAAGTATATTCCATATTTGGTTTCAGTTTTAGGGGCTGGCTTGGTCTTGAGTCTGGCGAGTACTAAACCAGCACAAGCTCAGGTAGCCTATGGCAGCTATATCGGTATAGGCCCCACTATTGGTTTTACGGATGGTATCCAATTCGGGGGAGTTATAGCGGGACGCTACAAGCTTTTGGAAGCGCCAATTTCACTCCGCGCCCAAGTATTAATTGGTAATAATACGGCAGTTGTACCAACGGTTTCTTACGATTTCCCCCTTAACTGGCAAGCTGATGCCTACCTGGGTGCTGGGTTAGTGTTGGCTGGTGGTGGTGGTTCTTCTCCTGTGGGCGACAAAATTAGCTTTGCTTTACAACCGGGCATTGATTATATGATCCCAAATAGCAATACTGTCCTTTTTGGCAACGCCATCATTGCTTTTGATGCCTACCGTGATAGCGGTGGTACAGCTATCTCCGTACAAGGTGGTGTTGGTTTGAGATTTTAATGGGCAGATGAAAACCCTAGAGCGATCGCTATCCCTAAAAAGCGTTAAACTTCATTGCAAATTCATAAGTTAGTCCAAACAACGTGATAGTTTTTGGTTATTGAAGAGAGACAGCACAGGATTAACACAGGAGAACACAGTGGCAATGGAATCAAATTTATTAACAAATGCGGGCGCAGATGAAGTGAATCAAGATTTCAGTGAATATGTCGCCAACCTGCAACTTCATATGACTCTGCAAGCTCGCAATCTTGTTCCAACCCTGAAGCAAACACTGGTAGATAGTCGCCAGCAATTACTCCATCAAACCCAAGCCCACTTTGAAAAGCTAGTTTCTCGACAAGGGCTGTAAATATATACAAATTTTAATCAAAATTCAAATAAAATAAAGGCAGATGTTGTTGGGTCAATGCCAATGGTGTTCTCACAAGGTCTGCTTTTTCTGCTTTTTTTAAGTATTGAGTTACTAAAATCACCCTTTTGGCGCAATAGTAAGGGGCAGAAACTAGTTAATATTATTGCAGCAGTTCCTTTGAAGAGCAGTTAGTTAAAGCTGAATGGCGGCTCGAATTAAAATGACTTCATTACTTCCCCGAAACCTCAGCGTTGTTATCCGACCAGTCCAATACCGGGATCTGGACGGCATTGAGCGCATAACTCAAGAGTCATTCGCAGCCCATACTCCCCAAGGAGGAGGTTTTGCTATAAGCCAGATGCAAAGGCTGCGTCGCTGGTATGGATTACTCAAATTTTTGAGTTGGTTTCCTAACCCGCTACAGTATCGCCTCTGTGCCTATGTAGCAGAACAAGGGCGGATGCTTGTAGGGATGATTCAAGTGTCACCCTTTAACCGGACACACAGCACTTGGCGCATTGATCAAGTCTTGTTAGAGCGTGGTGTCGATAAACAAGGAATTGGCTCGCAACTTTTGCGTCATTGCTTTGAATCGATTTTGGAAGCTCGCACTTGGCTACTGGAAGTTAACATCAACGATATTGAGGCGCTGGCACTATATCGACAAAATGGATTCCAGCGTCTGGCAGAAATGACGTACTGGGAAATTAGGCCAGAATTACTGGTTGAATTGGCACAAGCAGAGCCAGATTTGCCTAATCTCTTGCCGGTGAGTAATGCTGATGCCCAGTTGCTGTATCAACTTGATACGGCATCTATGCCACCTCTGGTACGTCAGGTTTTTGACCGCAATACCCGTGATTTTAAAACCAGTTTGTTTGGCGCTTTAACTGATGCAGTCAAGCAATGGCTGACCAAAACAGAAGTAGTCAGTGGTTACGTATTTGAACCCCAACGCAAAGCTGCGATCGGGTATTTTCAGGTGCAACTTGACCGTAAGGGTGAAGTTCCCCACGTGGCAACGCTGACGGTTCATCCTGCTTACACCTGGCTGTATCCAGAGTTACTATCTCAACTGGCTCGGATTGCTCAAGATTTTCCCCAGCAAGGGTTACAATTAGCTTCCTCAGACTATCAGGCAGAGCGAGAAGAGTATTTGGAACGAATTGGAGCAAAACGCATAGAACACACATTAGTTATGTCTCGCTCTGTGTGGCACAAGCTACGGGAGTCTAAATTTGTCTCCTTAGAAGGAATTCAGTGGACTGATATGCTGCAAGGTTTACAACCGGCCCGTAAACCAATACCAGGCGGGATGTCATGGATACAACCACCAAAGCTGCCATCGTCAGAGAAACCACTGCCAAGCAAGTCAGAAACGATTAACTTTTCGATAAAAAACCCTAGCATGGAAGCATCGCCGATTCCTGAATCAGCAGATGCACAGCAGGAGAATTAGTGTGATATCCCAAGAGCAACCAAAACCGTTTATTTCAGCGTTGGGACTAGATTTCGGTCGCAAGCGGATTGGAATAGCAGGGTGCGATCGCACGGGTTTAATTGCCACGGGGATCACCACAATTGATCGTACATCTTTTGAGCAGGATGTCGAGCAAATCCGGCAAATAGTTAATGAACGTGAGGTGCAAATCCTAGTTATGGGCTTACCTTATTCAATGGATGGCTCAATAGGATTTCAGGCACGTCAAGTTCAGAAATTTACTATAAGACTTGCTAGAGCACTAAAACTGCCTGTGGAATATGTGGATGAGCGATTAACTTCATTTCAAGCAGAGCAACTGCTGATAGCTGAGAACCGCTCCCCGTCACGCCATAAAGGTTTGATTGACCGCAAGGCAGCCGCTTTGATTTTACAACAATGGTTGGATGTTAAGCGCGCTAAATCCCGCAGTTCAGTGGCGGCTATTGAGTATTGATACCTTTTAACATGATATTCTGAAAACGATTAGCCAGCAGTTGTATCTACGTATAAAGCTATTTGATTGACATAATATGTGATTAAGCAGTTCAGCGATTGACAAACTTGCTGGTATTTATTAAACTTCTACATTTCGGCTATGTTTTCCTCTCCATTCCCTGAAGAAAATGATAACGCTCATGCGGGTTCCATCACTTTAACCGATGACAAAGGGCGATCGCTCGAATGTTACATAGAGCATTCCCTGGAGGTAGATGGACAAGAATACGTTTTGCTTCTTCCTGTAGATTCACCTGTAGAAATTTTTTCTTGGGAAGGTGACGGTGAGGAAGAAGAAGCGGTTCTGGTAGAAGATGACACTACCATTGATCAAATTTTTGCTAATGCCCAAGCTGTACTATCTGAGCAGAACCTGATACTGAAGAACACAGCCTACGCTTTGACAGTTGCAGGTGATTTACCGCCAGTTGAAGAATCAGAACTCTTTACCTTAGAAATCGAAGACGAAGAGGCAGATTTAGAGCCAGAGCAATTACAGCTACTCGCTAGCTTCTATGATGAAGATCAGGAGTATGCAATTTATACACCCCTCGATCCCCTGTTGTTTTTTGCACGGATAGCAAAAACAGGTGAACCTGAATTACTCTCTCCAGAGGAGTTTCGCCAAGTGCAACCTCTGTTAGAGGAACATCTTTTTAATGAAGTGGAATAAGATTAAAAATTCAAAATGTTACATTTTCATTTTGAATTTTTTAATTGAGAATTTTCATTGTAATCAAAATCTACTTAAACCTTTTGTCATGTCCCATTAAATGTGGAAGCAATGAAACATTGACACAAAATTGGGATAGTTTGTGTTCTTTAAGATTTGGAAAAAAGCATTTTTGCAAGGCTTTTCAATCTAAAATTCAAGTTGCGCTGGAAGCGCACGAAAGGTGCGACCTAAAATCCAAAATTGGTATGAGGTGCTGAAAATGGCTTATAGCGACTTTACATTAAGTAAATTTAAAAAGTCATTTAGCATCCGTATTGATGAAGAAACTGATTTATGTGCCGACATAGAACCTTTACAGCCAAGCGAGAAACTCACAAACTCCGTAGAAGAAACTACAGAACTGGCTTTAGCAATTAATACTGAAAAAGCGCGTTCAGAAATGATTATCACTGCGATATTGTTGGAGGTAAGGCGCAGGGCTAATTATCCAATTAGTTTATTTTCAGGAACAGATTTTAATGTAGATGTAGAAAAAGCTCTGAATGGCTATTGTGACTTTATCATCAGTCGTTCTTAAAGAGCAACTAACAATTAATGTGCCTGTGGTAGTTATTATTGAAGCAAAAAATGAAAATATTAAAGGTGGATTAGGTGAATGTGCGGCCGCAATGTTGGCAGCACAATTGTTTAATCAACAAGAAGGAAATGAAATCAGAAAAATTTACGGTGCGGTAACAACAGGGGATATTTGGAAGTTTTTGAAGTTAGAAGAAAACGATATATTTATTGATTTGAGTAATTATTACATCAAAGAGATAGATAAGATTTTAGGAATTTTATCTCAAAGTGTTCAGGGAGATATTCCAGGATGGAGTTCGATTAACTAAACTATATTGGGTTATGCTCATTTGTCTGAGCTATCTACATTTGACTGTTGACTATGATCTGGAACAATCTTTTACAGCCTGACTTGATTTTAGAAGGTTCAGTGTTGAACCTAACACCAGATATTATCCAAAAATATGGCCTGAAGGGGCTGGTATTGGATGTAGATGAAACCTTAGTACCCTTTAGAGTAGGGGTGGCTTCACCAGAACTACAACGCTGGGTAGAGCAAATTCGTGCCAGTACTGCATTGTGCTTAGTCAGTAACAACCTCAGTGAAGCGCGAATTGGTGGAATCGCGCGATCGCTCAACCTACCTTACTACTTAGGTGCAGCCAAGCCTTCCCGACGCAAAATTAGGGCAGCACTTAGGGCAATGGATCTACCAGTGCATCAAGTGGGGATGGTAGGCGATCGCTTATTTACCGATGTTTTAGCAGGTAATCGCCTGGGAATGTTTACCATTTTAGTCGAACCGATTGTTCATGCAGATGCAGCTCTGCGTTCTCATCCCATCCGCAACTTTGAAGTCTGGATATCTGAAATTCTCGGAGCCTCTATTACCCCCAAGAAAACCAAGATTCACAAAAGTTGAGAAATCGTCAGGAAAGTAAATCTAAAAAAATGATTAAGGAATCTTATTGGAAGCAACAAATCGGGGATTATAAGTATTAATAACATGGGGTCAGCCAAAAAAGACCCTAAATCATACTAAGTAAATATACACCCCTAAAGCGTCAGCCTTCACTATAGAAGGATTGGCGCTTTACAATTTTGGATTTTAGATTTTGGATTGAATCTAAAATAGACTTCTTTGTGGGTGGATTTAAAGCCTAAAAGGCTGTTTCCATAGGCTTTAGTTTGTTAGCGTAGGCAAGTCTAAAAAAACTTATACAAGATGTCTAATCTAAAATCTAAAATCTAAAATCTAAAATCTAAAATTGAAAGATGTCACTAACAATTGTTGTCAAAATCGGCACTTCTAGCCTAACTCAACCAGAAACAGGACAATTAGCACTTTCTACGATCGCCACTTTGGCGGAAACACTCTGCCATTTGAGACACCAGGGACACCGGGTAATTTTGGTTTCTTCTGGGGCTGTGGGCGTGGGTTGTGCGCGGTTGGGCTTAACTGAACGTCCCAAAGCGATCGCTCTAAAACAGGCTGTAGCAGCAGTTGGACAAGGCAGGTTAATCCGGGTATACGATGATTTATTTACTACTTTACAACAGCCAATTGCTCAAGTATTACTAACTCGGAATGACTTGGTACAGCGCAGCCGCTATCTCAATGTCTACAACACTTTTAAAGAATTACTGGGACTGGGAGTGATTCCTATAGTCAATGAAAATGATACCGTAGCAATAGACGAACTAAAATTTGGCGACAATGACACCCTTTCGGCATTGGTTGCCAGCCTAGTAAAAGCAGATTGGCTATTTTTGCTCACAGATGTCGATAGGCTGTACTCAGCCGATCCGCGTTCCGTGCCAGATGCTCAACCGATCGCTTTAGTTAGTAGCATTAAAGAATTGGCTCAATTACAGATACAAACAAGTTCCCAAGGTTCTCAGTGGGGTACTGGCGGTATGGTGACAAAAATTTCGGCTGCAAGGATTGCGATTGCTGCTGGAGTGCGGACTGTAATTACCCAAGGGCGATTTCCCCGAAATATAGAAAAAATTATCCAAGGTGAACTTATTGGGACGCATTTTGAACCGCAACCTGAACCAACTTCTGCGCGTAAACGTTGGATAGCTTACGGTCTTCTACCTGCGGGTAAATTGTATTTAGATGAAGGTGCGATCGCGGCAATTTCTCTAGCGGGAAAATCGTTATTAGCAGCTGGAATTAAGGCACTAGAAGGAAAGTTTGACGCACAAGACGCCGTGCAATTGTGTGACACCAACGGTAACGAAATTGGTAGAGGACTTGTAAATTACAACAGCAATGAACTGCAAAAGATTTGTGGACATCATTCACGGGAAATTTCGACTATTTTAGGTTATGTCGGTGTAGAAACTGTGATTCACCGGGATAATTTGGTTTTGACTTAAGATGTAAATAAGATAAATTTCGTGACTACTAACTGGGAGAGTAAAAAATATTATGACTCAAACGTTAGAAAATGCTATTAACTTACCAGAAGAACAACGCTTCTTCAGGCATGGATTAACTTGGGAACAGTTCAAAGCGATTCAAGCTAGCTTTGAAAATGTACCAGGGGTGCGTCTGTTTTATTGTGAGGGAATTTTAGAAATTGTAAGTATTGGTAAGCCTCATGAGGCGATTAAGTGTTTAATTGGTTTGCTCTTGGGGCAGTATTTCGTGGAACAGGGTATTGAATTTTTCCCCAGTGGGAGTTTTAGCCAAGTTATTCCCAAGATAGTGGAATATCAAGCTGACTTATCTTATTGCTTTGGAACCGATAAACCTGTACCAGACCTCTGCATTGAAGTAGTGATTACTAGCGGTAGTCCCATCAAATTACAGAAGTACAAATTAATGCAAGTCCCAGAAGTTTGGTTTTGGGAAGATGGGACATTTGAGGTTTATCGGTTACGAGAACAAGAATATGAGAAAGTTGTTAAAAGTGAGTTGCTAGCAGAATTAGATTTATCCCTGCTCAATCGTTGTCTTTTGTTATCGTCTCCCTTAGAAGCAATTAGAGAGTTTCGCCAGGGTATTCAACAAATGTAGACTGAGATTTTTCACTCTGCTTGGCTACGTTCAGAATGACATCTATCTATAGCGCTACGAATTAATGCAAAGCTGTACTAAGTTGTGTATGCCGAACCACTGTCAACTTGGATTGGATGGGTATACGGGTGCTTGCTCAACTTGTTTCAATAACTCCGCCTCAGATAGCACGCTCTCACGGAATATGATTTCTTGAATAATTTCTCGTTCAGCCATAAAATTTTGTAGAAACTGTAGCTGCATTAAATATCTTACAGCAGATGTCAGACTAACATAGAAGCGATCGCCACAGCCCCCCACAACGGCGCATCATCACCTAGTACCGCCGGCACAATTTCAAAATCAACTTCTGGCAAAGCCGTCTCCCGCGCCACTTGACGCATCACCTGCCAGAAATCCTCCCCCGCCTTCGTTACACCGCCTCCCAAAACAAAGCGCTGTGGATTCATCAGGTTCGCCACATTACCAATACCTACACCCAGCGCCCAAGCAGCCTTGTGCAAAACTTCCTTAGCCAAATCATCTCCAGCCACCGCAGCTTCAGCCACCAACTGTCCCGTTAACAGCGTTAAATTATCCCCCACCAAACCCCTCAAAACTTCTCCATCTCTGAGTCCTTTGCGCCTCTGCGGTACCCTCGGGGAAGCCGCTGGTGCGTCTACATTTTCCAAAATTTCCCTAGCATTTTGCGCCATATAAGGCCCAGAAGCCAAACGTTCCACACATCCCCGCTTGCCACATAAACAAACTGGCCCAGCAGGATCTACAACCATGTGGCCAATTTCGCCAGCCATTCCACCAGCACCCCGCCAAGGTTTACCGTTGAGTATCCAACCACCACCCACACCAGTGCTGACAGTGATGTAAAACAAACTATCGTATCCCTGTCCCGCACCAAAACGATGTTCTCCCAAAGCAGCAACATTGGCATCGTTGTCTACACCCACAGGAACACCAAACTCCTCCTCCAACAACGCTTTGAGGGGAATGTTTTCCCATCCAACGACATGATGAGATAGTCGCACCGTCCCCGTAGAAGCGTCTACTGGGCCACCAAAGCTGACACCGATCGCAGCAGGTTTTGTGTCTTCCAGCAAAGAGTAAATGAGCGATCGCATAATTTCCAAGTCAGTACTAGCATTTGCATTCGCTGGCGAGAGATGACGTTCATAACGCAACCACTTTCTAGAACCGATATTTACCAATGCTGCCGCCAGCTTAGTTCCACCAAAATCGAGAGCTAAAATTAATGTCATAGTTTTTTATACCTCTTTTGAATTATTACAATACGTGGTTTCTTTCTCAAGAAAGATGTTTGCAAGCAAAATAAATTCAACACTAAAGAAAACTAGATCATTTAGCCACTTATGACTCCCGATCAACCCAATCCACTTATAGATTTCTCTCACGCCAAAGAACCTCCTCGCTCTCTTGATATCCATAAAGCTCAAGAAGCAGATCCCATTGAACCAGACGAAGTTAGTGGACAGAGTAAGCAAAACCCCACTCCTGATGATTTGAATCGCCAAGATGAAGATCCCAGAATTGGGGGTAGTCAAATAATTAGTGGCAATGTTTCAGCTGGTTAAATAATTGCCATTACTAAGTTACTTATCTCTTTGGGAGTTAAGTACTCCATCAATAAACTGTTGTAATCGTTCATAATGCGAACCTTTCCAATAAATGCGATCGCAGTCTTGACAACACTGGAATTGATCAATCTGCGATCGGACATTTTCTGGCACTTGGTCAATGATCGATTGCTTATCTACAGATTCTAATAACCCATTGCAACGCAAACACCGTTTAAATGGTGAGATTAATTTAAACAAGTCAAAGCGTTGCAGTACTTCTAAGATTTGTTGTTCAGGGTTAGTGTTTCTAACGTAATACCCATGCGTTACCAAACTACGCATCAATAGACCTTTATCACGAGTCAAGAGAATCCGCCCTTGGCTAGAGGATATTTGGGCTAATTTTTCATCCTCATAGTCATTGCGGTATAAAGTATCAAAGCCTAAAAGTCGTAGAGATGTCGCTAGTTTACCTAAATGAATATCTAAAACAAAACGAATAATACTGAGCGGTTTTGGTAGAACCGAAACGCTTGGTATAATAACACCCCTAGCTGAAATTGGATAAACATTAATCGTATCTCCATCCGAAACTATGTAAGAAAAATTTACATATTCACCATTAACATTTATAAAATCAACTTCTGGATGAGGGACACCCAAAGACTCAATCATGTCCTTAATTGAGGCTTTCTCCTCAAAAAAATGGGAGATTCTCACTTGCTTGTGATGCCGTGGTAAAAAATGATTCAATTCTGCATGAAAATAGAAATATGCGATCGCCATAGCTACAGATATTTGGATTAGTAGGGTAGCACAGGTGTGTACCCCTACTGGCAACAATTTGTCACAATTGCTAAACTTTATCTATTGTCTTGAAAGAATCAATGCTTACTCAAGTGAGCTATCTTCACTATACAATGCCCGTTAACCTTGATTTAACTAACCTTTTAGAGGCGACAAAGTGTAAAGAAATTATAAAGATTCTCAAATACTTGCATTTATTATTGAGTTCAGTTACAGTCAAGTCAGATGCCTATAATGAAACCCTGACATGAGCTTCAGGAAGTTAGATTAGGTAGAAGGGTAAATAACAGGTTTGTTAATGTTGATGTTAGTGACGCTGCTAATAATTAGTCACTAGTTTTGAACATTAACTTATGGGGCATGAAATACGGGGCACTAAAGCATTTACCCCTAACTTAATTGTTTTTATTTTTTTCAATCAATTGAGAATTATTTGCAATATGGCTATATGGAAAAATGCATTAAAAGCAGATAGTGGGGAAAAAGTTTTAAAGCAGTATTGGACTACCAAAGAATTACATTTTTGTCATGTGTTATCGCATCTATCTTTAGAAATATATTTATCACAACATCAGTACAAAAATAAATTTTTATGTGTAAAAAATTACTGTAGATAGCTATGTAGATAATTTCAGCAAAACTTCAAATAACTATATTGCTATAGGAATATTTTTGATTGTAATATCAGCTACATCGATATTATAAGCGAGTTTATTGCCTATTACTCTCCAAGGGATTGCACAAAATTGAACATATTTGATTTTGAGAAAGAAACCAAGTTCAGAAAAGCCGAGTTTCAACAAGTGAAAATTTATAAAATACCAAATAGCAATAAAACTACATACAAAATTAACACTGCTCATACGGAAAAATCTATCTTGACGCTGTTTATCTCTATTATGGATAATTTATTAACCGGAAAGACCTTGAGCAATAATGATGTTATTAAGTGGCTACCTAGTTTTAAATGGGAAATGAATATTGTTCTTTTTTATCTCCTTTAGCTAAGGATATTGTAGCTAAAAACACAATTGTATTTTGTAATACCTTTTGTCCATAAAATATGCTAATGAGTGCAGCGAGATGAATACTTTTTTTTGTTCTGATGATTCACAGCAAGCGGGAGAAGATGTTATTGGTAGCGCCACCAATTATCAAGCTTATATTTTAGTTGAATGTCCTTTACCTTGGACGTCAGAAGCCTTTAATTCCAAATGGGTACCTGAGAATTTGAGGATTTTGGTGAAGGAAGTGAAGCGTGCTAAACTACCGATTAGATTCCTCTTAATTGCTAATGATGTATCACACAAAATAAACCACACTACGCTTTTGATTTATCAAAAAGAAGAGGGACTAAGTACTGGATGCCATAAGCAAGAGTTTAAGCTAGCAAATATTGAGCAAGTAGCAGCAGTTGTCCAAAAATGGTTATGGGGTATCAGTTCTAATTCTGAGGTAGAAACCAGTGCAACTAAAGATATTTTAGTGTGTACCCACGGTAGCCATGATAAGTGCTGTGCCAGATATGGCGCTCCCTTTTATTTCAATGTTACAGGGAGTAATGCTGATTTGTGCTTGGACAATGTGCGAGTTTGGAAATCATCGCACTTTGGTGGACATCGGTTTGCACCAACAATCATAGACTTGCCAGAAGGAAGATACTATGGTCGTATCGATCAAGATTCATTTAGATCAATTTTGACTCGGACTGGCGATATTCAATGCTTAAATAAAGTCTATCGAGGCTGGGGAATTTTGCCTGCTGCACTTCAGATTTTGGAAAGAGAATTAATCCTCTGCAATGGATGGGATTGGTTTAACTACAAAGTTGCAGGCAAAATTTTGGAGCAAAGTTTAGACAATAATACTATTCTGGGTGAGCTAAGTTTTGAACAACCTTCTGGTTCTCTCTACACTTACCAGGCTAAACTTGTGAAAGATGAAACTAAAACTCAACAACTGAAGAGTTCATGCAATGCTACACAAGAGTTGGTCGTCACTAAATATGCTGTAGCTAGTCTTTGGCTTAGTTCTAGTAAAGTGATGAGTTATAGTGTATAAAAAGCTAAGGGTATGCATCTACCTAATTTGTAATTTGTAATGACCAGAAAGAAAAAGGTACAAGCCCCTAAATTTATTTATGGAAAATAAAAAAAATGTATTTCGAGATACGTAGTACAAGAAATACTACGTCAGTTGACTCAGAGCAACTAAATTTATTTATGGGGTTCAAAATGTTTGAATGAGTGACTTTTGAATGAGTGACTTTTGACTTCCCCGAACGCAAGAGCGTCCCGTAGGGAAGGGGCTGACGCTCTCTATAAGACGCTGCGTGTAGTTTACTTCCCCGTAGTGGTACGCAGACTCGCTAACGTAATTAAGAAAGTCAGTCAGATTTCATCTGGGTTTCCAGGCTTGTACCTGTAGCCTGATTTTAGAAAATTGGTATAACTCCTCATTTAGAATCCAAATTCAAAATCCAAAATCAAGATTGATCCATATTTAGCACTTTTCGTAGCAGTACTTGGTCTTCTAATTTGACTTTTAAACGACCATTTTCGATATCTCGAATCCAGCTTTGGCTTTTACCTGTAAGCTTTGCCAACTCCCTCTGGGAGAGATTCAAATTTTTTCGCGCCTGCAAAATCTGTTCACCCAGCAAATCGTTTGTAGTTTTGGGCTTCCTTTTGGCTTTAGCAGTTCTTGTTTTCTTTTTTTCTGATTCTGAGATTTGCTGTTCCCACTCTGGTGGGAGTTCAAAAGCCAAAATCCGCGCATTCATTAGCAAATTCCACTTACCACGGGGGCCTGTGTCTGTGAGGCGAGTTTCAGCACCACCGTCATTAGTCCAAAATTCTAATGCTTCATCTGGATCTTCAGGAAGATCAACTAACTTCGCCCACAAAGGTTGAATTTCTGGTGGGTAAGTAACTGGGTCGAAAAGTGGTTTCATTCCATAATGATTAAGAATTTCCAAATCGCTTTCAAAAGTTCGCAGTAGACGTTTGCGTTCTTCCCGTTGTCTGGATGCAAGGGCGACTTTTTCTTCACCGTAAGCAATCCGCAGCAAGGTAGGAATAGTAATGCGTTGTTCTTTGCCCATTTTGGTTTTAAACAGCAGCCACAGCATTAGTCGGACTGCACCTTCATGTTGCTGCCAAATGCTCATGACTGTGGTTAACAGCGTTTTGGGGAGACTGCCGTATTGATAGAATGCAGTTCGCTCTTTACATGCTTGTTTGTTTAAGAAATATTGTGCCCAAATGCCTGCTTTTACTTTAAAAGTTAGCCCAACAAGATATTTGCATCCAAGATTGTCTTCTTGAAAGTGGTGCTGAATGTCCACCAGATGCCATAAGCGGCTGCCTGTAATAGAGAATCCGTTAATTCGACCTTGTTGAGGCCAATCAATCGAGATAATCAGTGAGCAAGCTTGCTGAACGATATTTTTCATTAAAGCCAGCTTGGCAGCTTTGCTCAAGTCTTTGCGTTTCTCCATCCCCAAATATTTCTCAATTTGTCGCTCGTCGATCGCAAATTCTTGCTCCCAAGGTTGCTCTAAGGCTGTGGCATAAGCTGCAAAAATCAGATGTATGCAAGCGGCTCTAATGTCAAGTCCCTCAATTGCTGCTAAATCTGTGGCCTTGTCGCTAACTTTGAATGGATCTTGGATGTGAAAGGCGATCGCACCTCGGCCTTGGTTGACTTGTCGCCCATAAGATAGGTAGCCTTCTTCATCAGCTTCCCAATGTAGCGATGTGCGTTGCGCCAATACATTACAAGCTTCCCAAATAGCGATCGCCGAAGCAAATGGGTTATTCTTGCCGTTAGAAAACAAGTCTAAGCTGGTAGCATCTCTAGGTTCAACTTTGCATCTCCCCTTTTTCGCCTGCCAGGGAATTGGAGAATTAGTTGGACAAGCTATCACACATTGGGGTTCTGAATAATAGCCCTCACAATTATTACAAAGACCAGGATCAACCCAGTATTCATTGTTCTCTATTTTGATTGCACCCGTAGGACATTGGGGGCGGCAGTTGTCACATCCAACGCAACTGTTGTTAGGAATTGTATAAGGCATATGGCTCTTTTCCCACTCTAATCGTTGAGATGTCTGGCTCAGGTCTCCCCTGGATGAGTCCTGTTTATTCATGACTCGCTACCACATTATTTTTCTGGCGAGAATAATATTTTCTCACCACACTCACTCCCCACATCCATATTTTTACTTTGTATCCAATTAAAAGCTATTTAAGGCTTGAAAACATAGCCTAATAAAACTTCTTTATTAACTATACATTTCATAAAAAAAATGATGAGTTTGTTCGTCCTGAGCTTAGAAAAAAAACTTAACATTTATTTAATTACGCACTTAATGAACATTTTAATTTTGACTACAAACTGTTTATAGAAAATATTTAAATCTATTCTAATTATATTTTACCTGACTTATTAATAATTTTAATATTTAATATCTAATAATATTCTGCCATAAAAATTACAGTTAATTTATAAATTGATTTTGTTTATTTATGGCAAAAAGCAATATTTGTTTTGTCAGCATTTACCTAAATATTTAAATCAAACTAAATTGATGATTATTGTTGCTTTATAAAATACATATTGCAGATATGAAATTGTAACTAATAAACATTTGGTTTTGTATATAAATATACTGTTTATCTAGATTTGTTTGCCAAAATATAAATATAGTTGAAAAATAATATCATTACTCTTATAGATATAGTTGTATTTGCTAGAAATAATAGTTAAATCGGCGGTTAGAAACTGAATTTACATAAGGCTTTACTCACGGAGGTAGGTTGGAAACCCTCAATTTCTCCTTCTCTCGTTCCTATGGTTGTTTGATTAGGGGCTGCTGCCTCCAGTCATACATTGAGTCAGAGACTCTATGAATGCGTTCCCATGCGGAGCATGGGAACGAGGAAAACTTAAACATTCGTAATTATTATTAGGAATAAATTTCATCTATTATTTGAAATAAAAAAGGATGTAAAATTGTGTTCAAGGTTATCGAAATTTGATGAGACAAAAGTAAGTTTTGAATATAAATAAATAAAATATTAGGATAATATGATTAAAGTCCAAACAGATTGACAGGCAAAATTGCCGAGGATTTCTTCATGGCACAACTCACTGGTTTGACATTTGGCGGTAAGACTTGGACACCAAAATTTGCTCAGGAAATTGACAAGGAAAAATGTATCGGCTGTGGCAGATGCGTTAAAGTATGCGGGTACAATGTGCTAGGTTTAAAGGCACTCAATGAAGAAGGGGAATTTGTGGAAGATGAAGATGAAGAAGAAGTTGAACGGAAAGTAATGGCAGTTACTTCTCCAGATAACTGTATTGGTTGTGAAGCGTGTTCACGGATTTGTCCCAAGAACTGCTACACCCATGTTGAATTAAGCAATTAAAGTTTTTGGAGTTAGTCAAAATTGTTGTTCATTCAAGGAGGCACTGTTTGTATAAAGCGCAAATGTGCTAGGCAAGGTAACTTGAGGGGAATACTCAATATTTACTGGAGCTAGATAAAAAGTTCACAGTAAACAAATCCGTAAATCGCAAATTGTTAGCTATTAACAAATTTAAACTTGCTGCTAATATAGCCTAATCAATATTAGGACTAACAGTGCCCTCTTGGAACAACTAGCTTTTCTGGAAGCAGGGGGCTACCTTTGTCATAGGAGTGGAAATATAATTTGTAATTTTATGGGGGAAAGATATGGAAAAAATCTGGAAGTTTCCCCCCTTTTTTCTAGCTGCACGTTAGAAAGTTAATAAGTGAAAACAAAAAAACGCTGCCCTGTGAAAATGTAAAACCTAGTAGTTACAAACAGGGAATGGGAAATGGGGAATAGGGAATAGATAACAATGCCCAATGCCCAAAACCCAGAAAATCACACCTTAAAAGACGGTTTACAAAGCAGGTAGCATGTATGCAACAAGTTCCTGTTTCACTATGGACTCTGGTTGCTGGGATAGTAGTTACAGCAATCAGCATTTGGATTGGTCAAAACCACACTCTCATGCCGGTGCAAGCATCGCTACAAGCGCCTTTGGTAGACGGTTTTTTCAACGTCATGTTTACCATTGCGATCGCACTCTTCTTAGTGGTAGAAGGAACAATTGTAGTTTTTTTGATTCAGTTTCGTCGCCGTCGGGGTGACGATACCGATGGGGTGTCAATAGAAGGTAACTTGCCCTTAGAAGTCTTTTGGACAGCAATTCCAACAGTGATTGTCCTCCTCTTGGGCATCTACAGTGTAGATGTTTTTAACCGAATGGGAGGCTTTGATCCTGCGGGTCATCCTCATTCAGCAGCTCATGTTGCTCAGATGCCGGGAACCGCTCTGGCTGCCACATTAAGCGATACTTCCCAAGCGACAACTGCCCCGTCAATTGCCCCAACAATTGGTATCGGCGCGTCTCCTCAAACCTTAAACAAACCAGCCGACTTAGTTGTTGATGTCAAAGGGATGCAGTACGCCTGGTTATTTAACTACCCTGATAGTGGCATTACCTCTGGGGAATTGCACATTCCCGTCGGTGCTGATGTCCAACTCAACCTTTCAGCACAAGATGTAATTCACTCATTCTGGGTGCCAAACTTCCGCTTGAAGCAAGATGCACTTCCCGGTATCCCTACTGAACTACGATTTGTTGCCACCAAACCAGGTACATATCCCGTAGTTTGTGCTGAGTTGTGCGGTGGTTATCACGGTTCAATGCGGACACAGGTAATTGTCCACACACCGGAAGAATATAAAAGCTGGCGGACAGAAAACCAGATTGCTCAAAAGGAAAACCTAAATCAAGTCGTTGCAGTTAATCCAGCCGACTTATCAATATCAGAGTTTCTCGCGCCCCACACCCATGATATGGGAATTAGTGCAGCAACTCTAGAGTCAGTAGTCATGAGTCAAGAGTACAGACGCGATTAATCGCGTCTGTACAAGAGTCAAGAGTAGAGATGCGATTAATCGCGTCTGTACAAGAGTCAAAAGTTTGACCCTGGACTTTGCATAACGGGAAAAAATATGACGCAGGTAGAATTTCCACGGAATACTCCACCAGAAGAAAATAAACCGAAAATGGTAGTTGGCCACACCTCCCATCCGCAGGCGTGGAAATGGCAAGACTATTTTACATTTAATGTTGACCACAAGGTTATTGGTATCCAATACCTAGTGACGGCGTTCGTGTTCTATCTGATCGGCGGACTGATGGCGATCGCTCTCCGTGTCGAATTAGCAACACCAGATGCAGACTTCCTCGACCCCAATCTGTATAACGCTTTCATGACCAATCACGGGACGATTATGATCTTCCTGTGGATTGTCCCCAGCGCCATTGGGGGATTTGGTAACTTTTTGGTGCCCTTGATGGTCGGTGCTAGGGATATGGCTTTCCCGAAGCTGAATGCGATCGCCTTTTGGTTAAATCCACCAGCAGGTGCGCTGATATTAGGTAGTTTCATCTTTGGCGGTTCGCAATCGGGTTGGACAGCTTATCCACCCTTGAGCTTGGTGACAGCACCAATCGCTCAAACTATGTGGATACTTGCGATCGTCTTGGTGGGAACTTCCTCAATTTTGGGTTCGCTGAACTTTGTGATCACCATTTTGTTGATGAAGGTTCCTAGCATGAAATGGGATCAAGTGCCCTTGTTTTGCTGGGCAATCTTGGCAACCTCCCTGCTAGCACTTCTCTCCACACCTGTATTAGCAGCGGGTTTAATTCTGCTGTTGTTTGACCTCAACTTTGGTACTTCCTTCTTTAAACCAGATGCAGGCGGTAACGTTGTAATTTATCAACACTTATTCTGGTTTTATTCTCACCCGGCAGTATATTTAATGATTCTGCCCATCTTCGGCATCATGTCGGAGGTAATTCCAGTTCACTCCCGCAAGCCAATCTTTGGCTATAAAGCGATCGCTTATTCTAGTGTGGCAATCTGCGTTGTGGGTTTGTTCGTCTGGGTACACCATATGTTTACCAGTGGCACACCCGGTTGGATGCGGATGTTCTTCACCATCTCCACACTGATAGTTGCAGTTCCCACTGGCGTTAAAATTTTTGCCTGGGTTGCTACCCTTTGGGGTGGTAAAATCCGCTTCACCAGCGCGATGCTTTTCGCCATTGGCTTATTGTCCATGTTTGTCATGGGCGGCTTAAGTGGTGTGACGATGGGAACAGCCCCCTTTGATGTTCATGTCCACGATACATATTATGTAGTAGGACATTTCCACTACGTTCTGTTTGGCGGTTCCGTGTTTGGCATTTACGCCGGCATTTATCATTGGTTCCCCAAAATGACCGGACGAATGCTGAATGAAACCTGGGGTCGCATTCACTTTGCCCTCACCTTCATCGGCACAAATCTGACCTTTTTACCCATGCACGAGTTGGGTTTGCAAGGAATGCCGCGACGAGTGGCAATGTATGACCCCCAATTTATCGACCTCAATAAAATTTGTACCTATGGTTCAATTGTTTTGGGGATATCGGTAATTCCCTTTGCGATCAATATTATCTATAGTTGGCTAAAGGGGCCCTTGGCAGGTGATAATCCTTGGCAAGCTTTGACCTTAGAATGGACAACTAGCTCACCACCTGCAATTGAAAACTGGGAAGTGTTGCCGGTTGTGACTCATGGCCCTTATGACTATGGTAATGGTCACAGTACTAAAATACAGCCATCTGCAACGCCGGAAGCTACTGCTTAGTTAGTAGAGTGAGTACTGCGATCGCACTCAAGGTGACTGCAATTTCTAGTTATTTGATTTGAAAACTCGAAACTCCAAGCTTGGAACTCGGAACTTGAGCATTATTACTCGAAACTCCAAGCTTGGAACTTGGAACTTCAAGCTTGGAACTCGAAACTCCGAGCTTGGAACTCGAAACTCCGAGCTTGGAACTCGGAACTCCAAGCTTGGAACTCGAAACTTGAGCATTATTATTCGGAACTCCGA
This sequence comes from uncultured Nostoc sp., assembly GCF_937863485.1. Taxonomy (GTDB): domain Bacteria; phylum Cyanobacteriota; class Cyanobacteriia; order Cyanobacteriales; family Nostocaceae; genus Nostoc. Next base: position 36,779 of record NZ_CALMFY010000198.1, read on the forward strand.
GATTAGAACTCGGAACTCCGAGCTTGGAACTTGAAACTCGGAATTTTGAGAATTTCTGAACAAGTGAAGAGTTTGGTTAAATAAGGATTTTGGATGAGGAATGAAAATTTGCCGCTTCAGACTTCATTCTTTATTCAAACTTCCACAACAGACACAGTGGATAATATTGTCAATAAATCTATGACTATAGCTACAACAACGAGCGAAGATCACAGTGTAGGACACGAAGAACATCCAGATTTAAGAGTTTGGGGACTGTTAACCTTCCTCGCCTCTGAATCCCTTATGTTTGGGGGATTTTTTGCCACTTATTTGTTTTTTAGAGGTACTACAGCCGTTTGGCCTCCAGAAGGGAGTGAAGTAGAACTACTTGTACCGACGATTAACACCATTATTCTAGTGTCCAGTAGTTTCGTGATTCACTTCGGTGATACGGCGATTAAAAAGAATGATGTCAAGGGAATGCAACTGTGGTATGGAATTACTGCAATCATGGGTGCAATTTTCTTGGGTGGTCAGGTTTATGAGTACTCGACTTTAGGATATGGTCTGACTACCAACGTCTTCGCCAACTGCTTTTATATCATGACTGGGTTCCACGGTTTGCACGTTTTTGTGGGACTGTTATTGATATTACGTGTATTGTGGCGATCGCGCCGTCCCGGTGAATATTCTGCAACCAATCATACTTTCATCGAAATGACAGAAATTTACTGGCACTTCGTAGACATTATCTGGATTGTATTATTCACCTTGGTGTACGTTCTGACTCTGTTTTAACAAAAGTTAGGAGTTAGAAGTTAAGAATTTCTAACTCCTCACTCTTAACTCCTGTACAGACGCGATTAATCGCGTCTCTACTCCTAACTCTCCATCTCCAGGAGTTTATTATGCAACTTGATGCAAACAAATTCTCATGGTTTCAGGTTCCAGAGGACATCAAAAATTTATTAATTTTAGCTGCACAAAGCTGGGAGAATACATCAGAATCTGAAAAGTATATTCAACAAGCTTTAGCCGAGACTGGTGAAAATACAGATGTATTGGTAGCAGCATATAGATATTTCTATTATAAAAATAATTATTCTCTTGCTTTGCAAACAACAGTCAAATTATTAGATAAAATTAAAGAACGAGAGAAATTTCCTGATGACTGGGAGCAACTTAAGCCTATATTAGTCAATCGCAAAGAAGACCCACAAATCCGATTGTACTTAAATGCTTATGCCGCTTCTGGATTAGTACTAGCAAATTTAGGAGAACTTGAGCAAGCAAAAGAAATCAGCACCAAAGTCAAAGAGATAGACGAAAAGAATGATTTTGGAGCTGGAATTCTCCTGGATATTTTGACACGTCCAGCAGAAGAAGATGATTAATTAGTTAAGTATCAAGGTGAACAATCATGAACAATTGGTTATCTACTACATCGTATTCCTCTTACTCCCTCTTGGGAGCGGGTACTAATAGTAACTCTATCATTCCTCCTATTAACATACCTACTAAGCTTGATGTAGGCAGTGTTCCTAATGTCTCTCCAATCATTGTCCTCCAATCTTATAAGCTATCATTTTAAAAGTTATGAAAGGTAAGGATTGGCTGCTAACGGGGGACGGTCAGTATCAAGCCTGTAAATCTGTGAGAGCATGGGATTTATTGAGAGAAAATTACCGCCTTTATCGGTTTTTAACTGAGGTGGAAGATGTTCTCAATAGCGTTGACGATGAAGCCAGTCGTCTACCAGAACTTCAGATGCTCGTAAGGCGCTTGATAGTAAATTCTTACTGGGTGCGAAGTCAATATTTAGAGCCTTCGCCCAAAACGGGAACCTCTGTTTCACTCCTATACGATGAATTGGGTTTTCCGTTGACAGTGCAAACAGTAACATTTGCACCGGGAACCCGATCAACCATTCATAATCATGGGACATGGGGAATAGTGGCGGTGTTAAAAGGTCAAGAAAAAAATACTTTTTGGCGACGCACCCATAGCCCAGAATTTCAGGACAAAATTGAACCTACGGGAGAGATAACTCTATTTCCAGGGGATATTATCAGCTTCGTTCCCGATGCAATTCATTGTGTAGAAGCAGTCGGTGATCAACCAACTGTGACTTTTAATGTTTACGGCGAAACTGATCCGAAAGAGAGATTTGAGTTTGACTCAGTTACCGATAAGGCTAGGAATTTTTAATTACTAGGACTTACGCATAAGAGATTCCCCAACCCCCTTAAAAAGTGCGCTTTTACGGTTCCCCCTTTTTAAGGTTACGGTCTATACAAGTCTTAGTGGATGAGGTTTTCCGACTTGTGTGTACACCGTAGATAAGGGAAGGGGGGATCTAGGTTTCAGGTTTTCAGTGCGTAAGTCCTGATTAGGAATCGTCAGGATTAATTTCATCGCTTCGTAGTTAACGCAGCACCAACTACAAACAATTGAGTAATTAGGAGGTAGTTAATATGGCAAGAGTAATTTTTTATAGTAAACCAGGCTGTCAAGGTGGTACTAAGCAAAAAGTTTTGCTAACAGCTGCGGGTCATGAGGTGGTAGCATACGACATGCTAACAGAACCTTGGACAGTTGAGCGTTTGCGTTCATTTTTTGGCGATCGCCCCGTAGCCGAATGGTTTAATCCTTCCTCTCCAAAGATAAAATCTGGTGAAATAGTTCCTGAAAAAACTGATGCAGAAACCGCTTTGCAGTTGATGTTGAGAGAGCCACTGTTAATTCGCCGTCCTTTGTTAGAAATAGACAATCGCCGCGAGGTAGGATTCGATGTACAAAAGATTGATGCTTGGATTGGCTTAAAGCCTGCGGATGAATCCTTGCAGGAAATGAGCGAAAACCTGATGAAGCAAGATTTGCAAAACTGCTCCCACGGTCATAATCAGCCTAAGAAACAAGGTGATTGTAATCACGGTCAGGGTTCTCAGCAACATCAAAAGCAAGGCAGCTGCAACCATTAATACAGGATTTTTGCAGTGATGTAATCTGTTAAGGGACTGACAAAAAATAAATTATCCAAAATTATTTGTACATTTGTAGGGGATCTTGACCTTGCGCCCCTACAATGGGATGTTATTTTAACTGGAAGTCCCTAAAACCTGATATCATATCCGCCAAATTACCCATAAGAACCCACCCCCAACCCCTCCCCGCAAGCGGGGAGGTTAGCTCAAGCGCAATATTCCCTATGCATCGTTGATTCAAGCATTTCAATCCTTATTGATGACAGATAGCGATCGCAAATATTTATTGTTAATCGGGGCATATCGGGATAATGCTGAGATAACGATCGCCTGAAAAGTCCGCTAGCGATTTTTGAGTAATTTTTCAATTTTGAGCGATCGCATTCACTTACGAATATAGATTTTGGAGCTAGTAGATCACCTCGTTATTCCTTATGATTTTCCAGAAAATTAGAAAATTATATTCATGCAAAAGCCGACATTAACTGAATTTGCTACTCGCGCCCCACTACTTAGAATGGTATAAATTTGCTTGGGGAATAAAAGAGAAGCGTGTCAGCACGTTATTGATAAATGTAAACCTAGTGGAAGCATCTGTATTGAGTGTCGCGTACACGAAGTCTACTACCTGCTGCTGCTTAAACACTGAAGGTTGCACAAAAGTAGGCTGACCATAAATTGATATTACCTGCTGCGGGTTCATCCCAATCCGGATGCGTTGGTAAACAGGCCCGCTTTTGGGCATGGCTGGTTCTGCTGGCAATATGACTCCCAAAATTTTATCTGGAGTTTCCAATCCAACGTTCATACCCTCGACTCGACCATCTGTAAGAATTATATTTACTGGTAGCTGGCCATCTTTTACATATGCGAGTCGCTCAAGCTTGTAAATAGAAATGTCATTGCGCTGCTCAGAGAAAGGCTCGCCCATCAACTTCAGCACCTCTTGACGGCTCATCCCAATTTTAATGCCCTGAGCAAAACGAGGAATATTATTAGTAGTTATAGTTTTGAGTTCACTAGTAACGCCCGACAGATAACCATCAATCATTGAGACTTTGGTGATAATTGGCTCTTGGCGATAATTCAGGATTTCAATGTGCAAATCTGAGTTGGAGAACACCTTGATATCAGTTGGTTTTCCCATCACCTTTTCAATCTCAGTTTGCGTCATACCTTCGTATAACAAACTAGATTTAAGCGGTTGACGTTCAATCTTAATATCAGTGAGGATTTTTGGCAAAAAGGACGGTTTGTGATCAGCTTGGGACTGAGTATGAACTTGATTCTGTCTGGAGGTGGGAGTTTGAGCTATTGAGGGTATAGCGGTAGCTGTGAGACTAAATACCATAAGGCACAAATGAAGCCGCAATTTCATTGGGATTATCTTTTGTATGGAAGTCAATAGTAAGGAGAGACGCGATTAATCGCGTCTGTGCTAAGGAGAGACGCGATTAATCGCGTCTGTACAGGAATTAGAGTTATAAATTCTTGATTTTTAACTTTTCACTCCTAATTTTCTTTAAAACGCTGCTGTGTATGCCAGTTAAATACACAGCAGCTGATTTTAAACGGTTTATAAACCAATGCTTTGGGAAATTTATTTGCTTGAGGGAGCGGAATCTATCTGATTTAAGGAGGGCAGAGGGGCAGACTTATTTACATTCCCTGTACCGGGGACTGGTTTTGGATCAGAGAAACTAGCTGGGGCGTTCCTTTCTCTTCCAGTCGGGTTGACAGTTGTTGGTGTAACAGGGCCAAGTTGTGTTGTACTAGCTGCCGGGATATTGAACAGTGGGTCAGGTGGATTCTTCACCACAGGAGCAGTTGAAAACTGTCCGTTTTGTCTGATGGGTACCAAGATGATCCTCAGTTTGCCAGGATTACTTGGGTCTGAACTCAGTTGTGGTCCTACAGTAATGGTGGCTTTCTTTTGCACGAGTGTAGTAGTCGGCGTACCATTAGAATTAAAGGATGGTGGACGACTATACACAGAAATAGCAGTATTGCCACCAAGTGGAGAACCGTCGTCTCTATAACCCCTGACTACTGTACTACCAACGGTATACCCCAAGGCTTCACCAGCTACTGAGTCAGAGTAGTAGTGTACACCTCCTTGCCTGCGGGCAAGGGAGGCTTCTCTACCCAAGGCAACGAAGTTCTCCACTGGTTCTTCAGGAAAACATGCTGGACCCACAGCCATAAATACGCCAGCGGAGGTGGAATGACCAGAGGGGTAAGACGGGTGGTAAGGTGTGGGTAGCTTCGGATTATCAGCTTTGAAAGTATAACCAGTTACTTGATCAGGGCGGGGACGCAGGTAGATGAATTTGTTGTACCACGCAGATAGAAGACCAGCATAAATGCCTTCGTTCAGCATGGCGCTACAACGTGCTGCCAAGGGTGGACTGTATTTATAAAGTTGAACTAAATGGTCAAAATAGTAGTTATAGTTTGAAGCAGGTGGGTCAAAGTTCCAACGAGTGATAATTTTGATGACATTAGGATTGTTACGAGTAGCTGCCAATTGGTTCAATTCCCTCAGTTCATCTGCGGTTTGGACAGAGGTATTAGAGGGCGGTGCGGGAAGGATGAACTTGTCAAATCTTCTCACCGGATTCTGGGGGATCACCCAGTTGGGAGCAGTAGGAGCAACAATCTGCGAATCATCTAAGCTTGTTGGAAACTGCGGATTCGTGAAAGTATCTTTAGGGTTGAAGCGTACACTATCAGGCTGATTGGGAACCTGAGCAAAAGCCGCTGGAATAACAGTCAAAGCAAGCAGATATGCAACAGATGCACTCTTGAGGAAGAACGAATTTTTCATCATTGCCAGTGCTTAGTAAATACTAAATGTGTCGTCAAAAAGACTGGAGAACAATCTAAATGATCGCTCTGATCAAAGATGACTTATAAGGTAAAGATTAAGCCTGTGTAGGTTAGGGAGCCAGCACCTAGATGGGTTGGCAAGCTAAAAATAACTTTGATTATCACAAACCAAAATCTAACATTTACTTAATTTTGCTGGATACGGGAACACCAACCTAACCGAAAATAAATATCAGTTAAGCTCTTAAAATTTACTTTATAAATGATCTATCAGGAACAAAAATGTAGCTTGTAACAGCATATTTGTTCCTGTTAACTTTTAAAATCTATCTTAAGGTAGAGAAAAATATCGTTTTGGCCTCAACTAGTGTTGGAGTTCAACTAGCGATCGCCCAAAAACACCGTTAAGGTATATAGCTAACTAAACAGTAGAGTTAGGTAGTCGAAAGTATATGTAAATATCATTTAGGAGCCAGAATTCACGAGTCTTCTGGCTCCTAACTTGTTGGATCTGTTCAAGTTTCCTTAACGGACGGCAGCAGTTTCTAAAGACAAGTCTTGAAACATGGGTGTGCTGAGGTAACGTTCTCCAAAGGAAGGCTGAATCATCACAATTAAACGTCCGGCATTTTCTGGACGTTTACCTACTTGAATTGCGGCGCACAAAGCTGCACCAGAGGATATCCCAGACAATAAGCCTTCTTCTTTTGCTAAACGTCGTCCATAAGCGATCGCTTGTTCATCGCTGACTCTAATTACTTCATCAACCAATTCCAGACGGAGAACATCTGGGATAAATCCGGCACCAATACCTTGAATTTTATGGGGCCCGGCTTCACCACCAGAGAGAACTGGGCTGTTGCTGGGTTCAATTGCGATCGCCTGAAAAGTCTGCTTGCGCTGTTTGATTACTTCTGCAATACCAGTAATTGTCCCACCAGTACCTACCCCAGCAATAACGATATCCACTTCCCCGTCTGTATCTGTCCAAATTTCTTCTGCGGTAGTTTCTTGGTGAACTTTGGGATTAGCAGGGTTGCGGAACTGTTGCAGCATAAAAGCATTGGGAGTATTAGCCACAATTTCTTCGGCTTTGCGAATAGCTCCCCGCATCCCCTCAACACCTGGTGTCAATTCTAAAGACGCACCATAAGCTCTGAGCATAGCTCGTCGTTCTTGGCTCATCGTCTCTGGCATTGTCAAAATCAAACGGTAGCCACGCGCCGCTGCTACCATCGCTAGAGCAATTCCTGTATTACCTGAGGTAGGCTCTACTAAAATGGTTTTTCCAGGGAAAATTGAGCCAGCTGCTTCTGCTGAGAGCACCATACTTAACCCAATGCGGTCTTTCACCGAAGCCGCTGGGTTCATACCTTCTAATTTGACAACTATTCTTGCTACTACTCCCTCAGCTTGAGGAATCTTGTTCAGTTGAACTAAAGGAGTTCGTCCGATAAGTTCTGTTACATCTTGAGCAATTCGCATTATTTAACTCCTAAAATCCTAAATCTAAGTACAGAGTATTTACTTATAACAGTAAGCTTTTGTGTATTTAATTTTTAGTTTAGCGTCCATGAGTGCATATACTATATATTCTAACTCAACCACAAAAAACGAAAGTTTAGGAAGAACTTTTATCCGATGTTCCCATTGATTCTCACTTCAGCAGAGGTCTGGCAAGCCATACTTCTATTTTACCATTTGGAATTGCTGACTATTGCCTCTTGGCTGAAATTCAATTTCTCTAATTCTGTATATATATAATTTTTACCATTTTCTATTTGTTATGGAAATATAATTTGCTTTCAAAACATTTAATTGTTTTTCCTAATTTATTAGTCTATCTTTATCAAGAGATATTGATATTTGATTTTGAGTGCAGGTTTTGTTTGCTCAAAATTGCATCAAAAACAGTCCTTAACCATTGCCTACACTGCTTTGAGATTGAGTGCAGAAATACCAGAACCCCACCTCGTAAATACTAGAACCCCGTCCTAAAAACACTAGCACCCATACCCCAATAAATTTTTGTAAGACTTATCAGATGGGAATTACAAGCTTTGAGTACTATTCTAATAAATTTAATAATCTTAACGGGGCTAGAGTAAACTGTTTTGTGGAGAGCGGCTGATATAAATCATATAGGATTTACGCAGAGATTCCCCTCTACCCCCCAACATTCCTGAGTGAAAGCTTAGTGAACTAGGGGGGACTTCTTAATCTCTCTTTTGAGAGTAGGATGAAACCATATTCTTTGAATCTGAGTGCGTTATTTATGACTGAATAATCCTACATTTTGTGATAAGGTTGGTAACTTTTCAGTGGTCAGTGGTCAGTGGTCAGTGGTAATTAGAAAAATAACTGGCCACTAATGATTGTGAAAATTACCTATTACATATATTTTAATATCAAAACTGTTTGAAAGGTAGAAATATATAACTACTTTGGATAAACAGCAAAAGATATTTTCTTACTGGGTGCATACTACCTAGCAAGGGAGAGCCAAGATGAAAGCCAAACTTTTAAATGTTCTTATAGTTTGCGTAGTTACCTTAGCAGTGCTTTCTCCAGAACTAATAGTACTTGGCATAGTTTGGGAGCGACATCTGGAGTTAGTAAAATCCCAGAATTTAGCCTGCGAAGTTAACAAGACTAGTAGAGATGCTCCCGCCTTGGCTCCCCAGACAGAAAGTACACATTCCCCTCAGACTAGCATCCAATTCTCTGACCGTAATGTAGTTCATCAAATGCTGACTGTTGCTGAACAATATAAATTTACCACTATCCTGCAATGGTTCTTCTTGTTAACCCCTATTTGTATTGGGTTAGGGATTCTCTTTTACGACAGATATCTTGTTCATCGTGCAGCTGTTTTAAAAGAACAAGTTGAAATGTTGGAAAGACTGTGGCAGCAAAGTATCGAACAGTAACCGATTTGCAATTTACTCACTCAACTCAACAAAAATACCATGACAGAACAACGCGAACAACTGTATTTTAATCTGATTGATGAATTACTTAAATGCCCTAATGGTCAGGAACCAGAAGTTTTAGAATCTCACCCAGAATTGATTGATTCTGGCTTAGTAGAAGCAATCCTACAAGTCGCAACCATGTTTGCCCATGAAGGCAATCAAGATGGTGCAAAATTCTTATTTTTTGTAGGGCGTGAGCTAGCTAAAGAACTCGGTTTATACCCGGAAGTTCCCAATACTGAAGTTGCAAATCCTGAAACTGCAAATAAGGAGTAAAAATGCTGTTGACTTCAACGGATGCGGGACAGATAGCTTTAGAACTGCTCATGGCAGATTGGAACATTTCAGAAGAGAATAGGGAGTGGTTCACAATCTTTAACTCTCGTCTAATTGGCGAGAGTTGGTACACTGTGGAACTAGGTGTACAAGGATTTCCAGATAGATGGTTTCTTCAAGTATATGACAATGGAGTATGTGATCCAAACTATACATTTATATCACCTATCGGTGGTTCTGAAGGATTCACAGACGTCAAAAATGTGCCAGATATTATAGCAGAGGTCTTAGTTTGTGAACGGAATACTCGATAAGAAAACTTAATAATTTAATTTTCGGAATTCCAAATTTAAATGTGCTACTTCAATGCACTTTGTTTGAATTCATAATTTTCAATTGAATGTAATTTGTGTTTGGGAATTAGGTAATTTTAGGATACCTCTTTTCTGCCTTAACCCCAATACTTTTATATTTAATTTCTAATAATAGTGCTTGATGCAAATATGAGGTGAAACCAAACAAGGTACACCTCTTTTTTTATGTAATGTAAAATTGAATATTTAATATTTTATTCCAAGCATATCAGCTATTTTGTCATATTTAACTGACAAATTATGTTATATTAAATAGCGTGATAGACGCTACATAAATATCATTTCAAATGATTGCTGAAGACATCTTAGCCAAGGAATTTACAAAAGTCCTCAACCATTACTACCCGCAAGTTGGGGAATTACTAGATGGGTGTTATGTGAAAGTTATCACCTGTTTTTGGGGACTGCCTGCCAGACGCTTGCAATATATAGGAATTTATTGTTCTGACGAAATGATTTCCTATGTGCAAGCCCACAAAGAAATACTCAGAGAAGTAGCAGACAACATGGGTCTAGTGCAAGTAGTCTGCATGAATGCCAAGCGATTGTTGCGCGATCCGATGTCGAAGCTCAAACAAAACAACCCACGCCTATGGTTGGAGTTGCAGTGGGTTGCCACCTAAAATAGCGATCACAAATAAGTAATGAAAACTGGAATTTTCTGCAATTACGATAATCATCACCAAGATGCTCGTCGTGCCATCTTTGAGCAAGTCGCGCTAGTAAAACAGGCAGAAAGCTTAGGTTTTGAGGAAGCCTGGGTGAGTGAGCACCATTTTAGTGAATCCAATCTCAGCCCGTCGATGTTGGTTTTAATGGCACACCTAGCAGGATTGACTTCAACCATCCAATTAGGCACTGCGGCGGTGTTACTGCCATTCCATAACCCGATTAGAGTCGCGGAAGATATCGCCACGCTGGATAACCTGTGCAATGGACGATTATTATTTGGAGTTGCCAAAGGCGGGCCCTTCCCCCAACAAAACAAGCATTTTGCGACACTCCCAAGTGAATCCCGTCCCAAGATGCTAGAAGCGATCGCATTGATTCAGAAGCTGTTATATGAAACTGATGTATCATTTAATGGGCAACATTATCAATGCGATCGCCTGACAATTTATCCAAAACCATTGCAGAGTCAAATACCAGTGTATGTTGCCACTGGCGGTGATGATGGTATCGAGTTTGCCGCTAAACATTCCTTCAGCTTGATGGGTGGGCCGCCGTTTTCTCTGGAGAGATTGAAGGATACTCTTGCTAAATATCGAGCCTTAAATTCTGGTGGTGCAGAAAACTTCGTGCTGGCACGCTTTTTTTATGTTGGCAAAACATCTGATGAGGCAGTGAGTGAAGCGTTACCTTTCATCCGCCAATTTAGCCAGAAAATGAAAGCTAATTCGGCTCAATTATTGCAAAATAGTACCAATCCCAACCAAAAACCATTTGATCGCACAAACATTTGTTTCGACGAAGATTATTTGATTGAGAACTCAATTATTGGTGATGTGGAGACTTGTCGAGACAAAATCAAGAAATTTCAGGACGAATTAAATTTAGGTACGCTAGCACTCAAACCCTCGTCTTCAGATATGCAAAAAAACCTAGAGAGTTTGACGCGCTACAACCAAGAGGTGCGAAATTATGTCTTCTAAACTATACCTGCTTCCTCCCGATGATTTACCTCCCGCTGAGGTAACAAAACAGGATGGAATGTTGCAGATGGAACTAGAACAGTCTACTGGCAGATGCTTTTTTCAAGCTTGCGATCGCATTACACGAGTACTGTTATCTAATTGTCAGTGGTATCTGACAACAAATGCTAGCATCCTCACACTAATAATTGACTGCCCTGACATCTTATCTTACTGGCATATAGTCAGCAATATTCCCCAGTTAGGTAATAGGTTAGAGCGGTTTGCTACAAATGGCAAAATCCGCGTTTATCCCCCATTTGGCAAAGGGATGCCGTTTGAAATCAGCATAAATGAAATATCAGCTTATCGAGATTGGCTTTGAGGTAAATAAGTACGAACTGGGAATCACACAAAATATAGCTTATTCATCCTTATCGCTGTCTTCCACCCTGTACTCCTAAAGTGCAGGGTGTTGCAATTTTATAACAGTTACAATATTGTCTATGTTCAAAAAAATTTAGCTATTCGTCAACTGGGAAGAGATTAGTGTTGACAAGCTTGTTACCTTTTCAGTTAGCCACGCATACCAATTCTCTAAGCCAGCACCAGTAGTTGCAGAAACTTGAAAAATCTGAATTTTAGGATTTACTTCTTTAGCATATTCTATGCATTTTTTAACATCAAAATCTACATAAGGTAGCAAATCAATTTTAGTGAGAATCATGATATCACTAGCACGGAACATATGCGGGTATTTTATCGGCTTATCTTCTCCTTCCGTGACAGAGAGAATCACGACTTTTGCATTTTCTCCTAAATCAAATAAAGCTGGACAAACCAAATTTCCCACATTTTCAATCATCACAACTGAATTCAGCTGCGGATTCAGTTGTTGTAAACCCCTGTCTATCATTGATGCATCTAAATGACAGCCTGTTCCGGTATTGATTTGGATGACTTTAGAACCTGTTTCTTTAATTTTTTTGGCATCGTTAGCAGTTTCTTGGTCACCTTCAATAACACTGATAGATAATTGATACTTTAAATCATTAATGGTTCGCGTTAAAAGAGTTGTTTTCCCTGCACCGGGAGAACTCATTAAATTTAAGGCGAGAATATTTCGACCTTTGAACCATCCTCGATTTTGGGCAGCTAACAAGTTATTTTTTGCTAATATATCTTGTTCTAAGGATATTGTTGTGTTGTGTATTTTAGCATGAATTTGAGGTGCTTCTATATGAGGATCATGACTGTGGGAATGAGTGATTACAGTCCCATTTAGTAAAGTGTGAGTATGATGATGGTGATTATCTTCAGCTTTACCTGTTTCCAGATTGGTAATTTTAGTTTCGCCATCATCAGAACAACCGCAAGTTACACACATAATTCCTCTATTTCTATTTCTTTAATTTTCAGTTCTTCACCAGTAATTAAATCTAATTGCCCGCTACCGCAGTTACAAATACCAAATGGTTTATCTAAATAAATTTCTGCACTGCATTGGCGACATCGCCCTAAGCCAGGAATTTCCAAAATTTCTAATGTCGCCCCTTCTAAAACTGTACCTTGAGTGCAAATATCAAAACAAAATCGGATAGCGTCGGGCATAATAGCTGAAAGTTTGCCGATTTCTAATAAAACTCGTTGCACTTTTGCACCTTTGGCGTGTTCAGCTACAATTGCTACAATATTTTGGGTAATTCCAAGTTCGTGCATACTATTAAAAGATTAACAAATTCGTGGCAATTGGTCGCCTACCAACATATCAACAATCCTTTCCGCACCAAAAACTGTTTGTAACAATACGATACCTGGAGGTGAGGTAATAACTTCGCCAATAATACAAGCATCTTTGCCTGCTGGATGGGATTTCATAGCTGATAAAATTTTGTTAGCATTCTCTTTTGAAACCACCACAACTAACTTACCTTCATTAGCTAAATACAATGGGTCTAAACCGAGAATTTCACAAACTCCGTTAACTTCTTCACGTACTGGGATAGATTCTTCGTAGAGACGAATTCCTACATCGGAACTGAGAGCAAATTCATTTAAGACTGTAGCTAAACCACCGCGTGTAGCATCTCGCATAGCATGAACTTGGGGACATGCATGGAGAATAGTTTCCACTAAACTATGCAACGACTGACAGTCACTTTCAATATTAGTTTCTAAGGCTAATTCCCCACGAGCAATTAAAATTGCTGCCCCATGATTACCTAATTCACCATTAACAATTACGGCATCTCCAGGTTGAATATTGTGGGCGGAAATATTAACACCTCGCGGGATAATACCAATACCAGCAGTATTAATAAACAGTTTATCGGCAGCACCTCGATGTACAACTTTTGTGTCACCAGTGACAATTTGAATACCAGCTTTTTTCGCGGCTGCTTTCATACTGGCTGCTACACGTCGTAAGGTTTCTACGGGTAATCCTTCTTCTAAAATGACGCTACAAGTTAAATATAAAGGTTTAGCACCGCTGACAGCTAAATCATTAACTGTGCCGTTGATAGCTAATTCTCCTATATCACTACCGGGAAAAAATAAGGGGTCTACGACATAGGAATCTGTAGTAAATGCAAGTCTGTCTCCTTGTTGCAAGAGAGGGGCTAAGTTGAAGCTGGCTTGGTCTTCTAATTGTGAGAGAATTAGGTTATCAAAATTACTGACAAAGATATCATCTATTAAATCACGCATGGCTTTACCACCGCTACCATGTGCAAGAGTTATATGAGTATCTCGCACTTTTCCTTGGCGACGGCGGACTTGTTCCATTTTCTGGAATAGAGGATTTTGTACTTGATTCTTGGAGGATAAATCCATATTAAAATTGACTTTTTTTTAACGCAAAGGTACGCAGAGGGAAGCGCAAAGGTACGCAGAGTATTTGTGAGATGTATTAGTCGGAAGAGAAGCCGCAGGCGGGGAGAGGTTCTTGAGTTATAGCTACTTTTGGTTTTTGGGCGATTGTTCTTTTGGCAATAGTGGAGAGTCGCCCATATTTGTAATAGGCTGCACAAGCACCTTCAGAAGATACCATGCAAGTACCAATGGGTGTTTCTGGTGTGCAAGCTGTACCGAATACTTGGCACTCCCAAGGCTTTAAGACTCCTTTGAGGATTTCTCCACATTTACAAGCTTTATGGTCAGCTACTTTGAGATTAGGAATGGTAAATTTAAGTTCGGCATCAAATTGGGCATATTCAGGTTGAATTTGTAATCCTGAATAGGGAATATCACCCAAGCCACGCCAATCAAAACTATCTCGCATGGCGAAAACTTTGTTTATTGCTTGTAGCGCTACTGTGTTCCCGCTTTTTTGGACAATTCGGTTATATTGGTTTTCGACTTCACAACGATTTTCTACTAGCTGTTGCAATAGCATCCAAATGGATTGAAGAATATCTAAGGGTTCAAATCCTGAGACGACTATTGGCTTATTATATTGTTCGGAAATAAATTCATAAGGGTCAGTGCCAATTACCATGCTGACATGGCCAGGGCCAACAAATCCATCCAGTTGCAAGTCGGGATTATCTAATAGTGCTTTGAGGGCGGGAACCACGAGGACGTGGTTGCAAAACATACTAAAGTTATGAATTCCTTCGGCTGCGGCTTGCAGGATGGTGAAGGCGGTGCTGGGGGCTGTGGTTTCAAAGCCTAAGGCGAAGAAGACTACTTCTTTATCGGGGTTATCTCTAGCAATTTGCAGACTGTCTAGGGGAGAGTACACCATACGGATGTCTGCACCTTGTGCCCTAGCTTGCAGTAAAGTGGTATTGGAACCAGGAACTCGCATTGCGTCGCCAAAGGTAGCAAAGATGACGTTATGATTTTGGGAGATTGCGATCGCATCATCTAATCTCCCTTTTGGCATAACGCATACTGGACAACCAGGCCCATGAATTAGTTCAATGGCTTCGGGTAATATTTCTTCAATACCATATTTAAATATGGAGTGGGTATGTCCGCCGCATACTTCCATGATTTTGATGGGTTTTTCTAGCTGGTTGCATAATTTGGCGATTTCGCGGCGGATGGCTTCAGCTTTTTCAGGTTCGCGGAATTCGTCAACATATTTCATAAGGATTGGCGAATAGTTAATTTCGCTTTTGTGGTATAAAGTTTTTTTTAACGTAGACGCAAAGCGGCTTCCCGCAGGGTAGGGCGCGAAGGAAGAAAGAAAGGCATGAGTTTTTGACTCTTTCTCTACACCTCTACGCTTCTGTGTGAAACAAAAAAGCTCTATTATTTAAGTACTAATCCCTGTTTGTGCTGCTGCTAATTCTTGCAATAGTTCTAATGTTTCTGCGGCTTCTTGTTCGTTAATTCGATTCATGGCAAAGCCAACATGTACTAATACCCAATCCCCAATACAAGCTTCGGGGGGATGTTGTTCATCTACGATACAAGCAATATTTACTTCGCGCTTAACACCACCAATGTTAACTATGGCTAATTTATGGTTAACATTGGTAATTTCTATAATTTGTCCGGGGATTCCTAAGCACATTTTTATTTTTTAAGATAAAGGAACCACACGAGGTAAGAGAGAATGCAGAGAGAATTATTTCTGAGGAAACAGTTTGCCAAATATTAACACTCATGTATTAATTGTGCGGCTGCAATAACTGCTTGTCCTAAAGATAACCCGCCGTCATTAGCTGGAACTAAGCTGTGAGTAAGTACTTTTATTCCCAAGGTTTGTAATCGTTTGGTAACTTGCTCTAACAATATACAATTTTGAAATACTCCTCCTGTTAGGACAACCTGATTAATCAGATTTTCTTGACAAAGATGCTTAACCATTTCCACAATCGCATTAGCTAAACCTTTGTGAAATTTTGCAGCCATAACTGGTTCTGGAATTTGCTGCTGTAAGTCATTGAGCAAGGCTTGCCACATTGGGCGCGGGTCTATACAATAAATCCTATCTGAAAATATAAAGTTAAAAGGATATTTTGGCGTTTCTTTATAATTATTTAAGCTGCTAACATCTACTATAGCTTCCATTGCGATCGCAGCTTGCCCTTCATAGTTACATTCTTCTCTATAAATACCGATAGCCGCTGCCATTGCATCGAACAACCGCCCCACTGAGGAAGCTGGAGGAGAGTTAATCCCTTTATCCATAAGTTGATTGAGTAGCTTTAGTGGTTTTTTATTCAGAAATTTTACGATTTCTAAATCACTATATTGTTGTTGGCAATCATTCCAAAGGTTAGCAGATATTAATTGAGCATAGGTATTACGCCAAGGCTGATAAATTGCTTGTTCCCCACCTACCATTACTACTGGTTTAAATGTTGCTAGTCGCTGAAATTTTCGGTAATTAGCTAAAATAAATTCTCCGCCCCAGAGTGTACCATCATCACCGTAACCTAAACCATCTAAAGCGATGCCTAATACCGGAGGTGAATCTATAGGAATACCATTTTCTGCCATGCAAGCAGCGATATGCGCGTGATGATGTTGGATTTGATAAATTTTGATTTGATTTGTATCTGCAAGTTCTTTCCCAAGTTTGCTAGAGAGGTATTCCGGGTGTTTATCGATAGCAATTACTTCTGGTTGATGTTCAAATAAATTTAAGTATAAATTCAAAGTATCTTGGTAAGCATTGAAAGTCGCACCATTTTCTAAATCTCCCAAATGTTGAGAAAGAATTGCTTCTCCTTCACGCAATAGGCAAAAGGTATTTTTTAACTCACTACCCATTGCTAAAATTTGCGGCACATTCTGAAATCCTAATGGTAAACTAATCGGTGCTGGTGCATATCCTCTGGCACGGCGAATTGTTTGGATTTTATCACCGATAACCCGCACAACTGAATCATCTACCCGATTAATAATCTCTCGATTGTGAAAGAGAAAATAATCAGCAATTTTCCCTAATTTTTCTCTTGCTTCGTCATTATCAATACATTGTGGTTCATCAGCAAGATTGCCACTTGTTAAAACAATTGGGCGATTCATCCGCCGCAGAATTAAATGATGTAAAGGCGTATAAGGTAGCATGAAACCGAGGGTATTCTGCCCCGATGCTATTGATGGTGCTACTACTTTTTTACCTGTCGCTTGTAGTAAAACAATTGGTGCAGCAGGACTTGTCAATAATTCTTTTTCTTTGGCATTGACAGTGCAGTATTCTGCAATTATCTCAATATCTCGCGCCATTAAAGCAAAGGGTTTGTGATAGCGCCTTTTGCGCTGACGCAGTTTTTGTACAGCAGTTTCCTGAGTTGCATCGCAAGCCAGATGAATACCACCTAACCCTTTAATTCCCACAATCTCACCTTTTTGCAACAAGGTACAAACGGCATCGACATCATCCATCATGGAGAACATGGAAGCAGTAACCGATTTACCATCAGCGCGTTCTAACCAAGCTGTGGGGCCGCAAGCATGACAAGCGACGGGTTGGGCGTGAAAACGGCGGTTTTCGACATCGTGGTATTCCTTTGCACATTCTGAACACATGGCAAACGCAGACATACTGGTATTGCATCTGTCGTAAGGAATGGCACGAATAATACTCAGGCGGGGGCCGCAATGAGTGCAGTTAGTAAAGGGGTAGCGATAAAAGCGGCTAAAGGGGTCGAATATTTCTTGTTGACATTGCGGACAAGTGGCTGCATCAGGGGTAATTTCTGTTTTCATGGCATTACTGACACTAGTAGAAATCACAAAATTATCAAATTTCAATTCACCTTCATAAATAATTCTTGTTAGTTGATTAATTCTTGCCAACGGTGGACATTCTGTTTGCAATCTGGCAACAAATTCTGTTAATGCTTCCTCGCTACCAGATACCCTAATTAAAACACCTTGACCATCATTACAAACATCTCCCTGCAAACCACAGGCTTTAGCAAGACGATATACAGTAGGGCGAAATCCTACTCCTTGAACAGTACCACAAACTCTAATTTCTTCAGTTGGCATAGTTAAACTGCCACAGCAATATTCGGTTATTTCCAGAATCAGCTATTATCGCTGTATTGCCACAAATTTTAATTCCGTAACACCAATTTAAGCTATCTCGTTTAGGTAGTCCGAAATTACGATTTTCACCTTTACTTTGAAAATTTGTTTGTCCTGCTAACCCATTTGCTACTGCACCTTGCAGTGATAAAATTGATTCTAGTTTTCTCCATCCTAACAAACGAGAATTAGCAGTATCTGCAACTACTAACCAATCCTTAGTTACCCCCACACCATAAGGCATACTCAAACTACTAGCACTAGGATAATAAACTCCTTGATTCATTTCCACAAAATCAAAGTTTTGTTGCCCTAAAACCACTGCACAAGGGGTATTATTTTCTGTTGGTATTCCCTGCCAAATCATTATCCGGTGATTACCTGCATCGCTGATAACCAGATTTTCTCCCCAAAAGGTGATATCGTGACACCAACGCATACTCGCTGCGGTTGGAGAATCACCGCCGTTTTCATTGCGAGATATCATATCCGGTTGTCCCAAAACTAAATCAGCAGCTTGACCATTTTCTGTTGGTAATTGATCCCAAATTAATACCCTTCGATTACCAGTGTCAGCAATAAATAGTCGTCCTTGATGATAGAAAACACCATAGGGCCAGTGCATTGTATTGGCTGATGCTGCTTGATTTCCTCGATTTGGTTCATTATTAGTAAAATTAACTTGTCCTAACACAAAATCCGCTGGAACATTGCTATCTTCTGGTAAGTTTTTCCAAATCAAAACCCGATGATTCCAAGCATCTGCTACAGCTAATCCTTTGCCGCAAGCACAAATCCCTGTTGGTACACTTAGGGTTGCCCTTCCTGGTGTATTTTTAGCATTTTGTCCTTCATGATAAAAGTCAGGTTGTCCAATTACCCAATCAGCAGGTTGACTATCTCTCGTGGGTAAATTCTGCCATCCCAATAATCGATGATGTCCCGTATCTGATACCCATAAGGGGCCAGTTTCTGATAACAAACAAGCAGCACGAGGGCCGAACATTGTTGTGGGACTGGGTGCTACAGGTATCACTAATCCTTGTGGTTCAATAATGTTGCCTAAAATTACCTTTGCACCTTGAGGTGATAGAGGTAATTCTTGAGAAATTTCTGTTGCTTCTGGCGGTAATTGTGATGTGGGATTAATTTTGATTGGGATATCCATGAACCGCAGATAGACGCTGATAATTATTTAAAATCATTAATGTTGATAAACATGTAACAACACTAACAATTTTGGATATGTTTTTATTTTGGATTAAGTAAAAATCTTTAAAAAACTTCCGTATTAATCAATATTAAAAGATTTATGCAAATCTTCAGTGGCTTTTGCTACATAGCAATATTTGTCATGAGTGCGGGATGTACTGAAATGAGAAAGCAATCAAGCATTTTGAGAAAGCAATATGCCTTTTTGCTTGCTGAATCTACCGAAATGCTTGCTAAATCTACTGAAATGAGAAAGCAATCAGGCATTTTGAGAAAGCATTTAGCCATTTTGCTTGCGGAAAACACCAAAATGAGAAAGCAATCAGACATTTTGAGAAAGCATTTAGCCATTTTGCTTTCTCAAAACACTAAAATGAATAACTGAATTACACAAATGAGAAACAATTCAGATATATTGAGAAAGAAATCTACCTTTTTATTTGCACAAAACACTAAAATGAATGCGCGAAGTATTGAAATTAAAAAGCAATATAGCCGTGATTTCCTAATCGTCAAGTATATTTGCTGAGATGTTAGCTTCGCATGATGATTTTTAGATTTTTACAAAAACCTTATCCTCCTTAATCTGTACTGGATACGACTGAAGCGAAATATCAGGTGCAGTTAAGCATTCACCTGTCTCTAACTTGTACTGGAATCCGTGGGAAGGACAGGTAATAATACCATTTTCAACCTTACCCTTTTCTAAGGGAGATCCTAGATGAGTGCAAGCATTACGGTAACATGTTACCCTAACACCTTGACGATGTAAAATTAGTAAATTCCCAGCAAGTTGTACTGCCAACACACTAAATTCCGGAACTTGATCAATAGTCGCCACTTTCATCCAAGTAGAAGTTATTTTTGAAGAAAAGGGACTGATTAAACCAGAATTCGCGTTATTAACAGTAGGGTTGTTATTGACTGCAACTACTTTGGTAATTTCGGGACAATGGTTTTTGATTGCCTGTTCTACTCCTTGAGATAAAGTCAAAGTAGAAGCCGGACAACTACTGCAAGTTCCGATTAATCTGACTTCTACTGTATCTGGTAGCTTAATTGCCATTAGTTCTACATCCCCATTATGGCTTTTTAAATCTGGGCGAACTTCTTCAAGTGCTGTCTCAACACGTTGTGCTAATGGTGGTTTTGGTGGTTTAACTAATTCGTGATACAGTAGCACTGCATACACTACTTCATCAGTAACAGCATGACGTAAAGCTGACATTGATTCTTGTTTCAGGCTTTTAATCAAACTAGTCAAAGCAGCTTTATGCAAAGCTTCAATTGCTCTTTTTAGACCTACTGCTACACACCGTTGGCTTTCATCCCACTCGGATATAATTGTCTCAAAGCGGTTAATTTCCTGAACTAATTCTTCAAGGTTAGTCATTGGTGATTGGGCATTAGGCTTTAGTAACTGTAGGGTGTGTTACCGCGTTAGCGTAACGCACCATTTCAGGTTTTCGGTGCGTTACGCAAGCCGTAACACACCCTACACCATTTTCTAATTATTTGCGCCTACCTACTTAGGCATTGGTTATTAATTATTCACAAAGGACAATTCACTTCATTTTGAAATCCTTGAGGAGATATGGCATCATCATACCCGTTACTAAGCTAGATAATATTATTGGGAAGTAGAAGGGAATTGGGGCTTGTGCGAGTAACACTAATAGTAAGAAACCTACAGCAACACCAATAGTAGTTTGCTTGATAAAAAACATTGGGTTGCGTAGGAGCTTTCCTTTTAAAAATAACTTGACAGAAAACCACCCGATTTCTAACATATTTTCTCCTAATAATTTGTCAATAAATTTAATACAGCAAGCCCTAAGATAATGGCGGGAATTACACCGGCAGGAGCAAATAATGCACCAAGCATTGCTGAAAACTGATAGCCTATATCTTTTCCAGCTAACAGCATTCCACCAATTGCACCGCCGACCATAGACAAGGCTGTTGCTATGATTACCCACACGAATTCTGTTGCTATGTTCAGGTCACCATCTGCTAAACTTGTGAGAAAATTTATCACATTTGCATAGGTAAAAATATCTCTCATCCTGTTTTTTCCTCTTGATTAAAGTGAAGAGTGAAAAGTTAAGAGTTAGGAATGAAATTAGAGCCATAACTTATAACTCCTAACCATTCATTTCTACTTCCACATCTTGTAGCGCTTGGACTACTACCTCTGCTTGTTCCATTTGTTGATATTTTGTAAATATTTCTAAAGCGTCTTGATAGTAGATACGCGCTTGCAAAAGATTTTTAGGATTACCAGCTTCTGGTTTTTCCTGGTCGTCTGGTAAGTTGAAGAGGGCGTTAGCTTTGTTAGAAATTGTGTTAGCGTACTCTAGAGGTGTATCTTTGGGATTACGCACTTTTAACGCTTCGTCATAAGCTGCGATCGCCTTTAAATTATTCTCCACAGGATGGGAACTCACTAAATATTGCAAAGCGTTACCCAAATTGTTTTGCAACATCGCATATTCTCTGGGATGGTCAATCAAATTAATATGCTTTAGTGCCACCTCAAATGATTGCACTGCTAACCCTTGACGCAAGTATTCTCGTTCCGATGCTAAGGGCATAGAAAGGTAAGCGATCGCAATATTGTTATATAAAATCGCGTATTCTTGGGGGTAATCGTCCCAAGTAAACACCCGCAACGCTTCGTGATAAGCTTGGATGCTGTCGGTTATCCGTGCCAAATTGAACGGTACAAGCGACTGCAACACCAGCCCAAAATTCATTTGCGTCTCTGCCACTTCCTGAGGCGTTGCTAATTGTTGTAAAATCGGTAGCGCTTCTTCATAACCTGCTTTCGCTTGCAGCAGCAGTTGGTACTCAGCATCCGGTATTGCCTGTAACGTCCCTGCCATGCCCACTTGCGCCCTGGCTTTCAGCAGGGGATATTCCTCACCACACATCTCATAGGCCCGGTAATATAACCCAACTGCATTTCGCAAGTCTTGGGCAGCTTTGGGCTTTTTTTGAAAGCCCTGTGCTATCTCGATCAGCATCTGGATTTTTTCCTCTGTTGAGGCTGACTCCGATGCAACAGCTGCGATCGCAGCCTTCACCGCTGAATCTGTAATGCTAGGGGTCATAACTCTGCCGTACTCTAGCCAATTGGGAATTGAGTCTGTCAACGCCCACGAATGATCAAGACACGCTTTCGCATCTGATCACGGGCCATACTGATTTACGCAGGCTTCGAGTCCTTTAGGCGGAATTCCCCTTTTTTGTCTGAGGCTAGGATTAGGGACTAGGAACTAGGGAAGAAACTTAATCCCCTATAGCCAATGTCCTATACCATGCCCAATAAAATACTATAAAACACCCTATTTATAAAATTCTAGGGTGAAATTGCTAATATTAATGTCAGCTTTAAACACCTAATATTTTAAAAATATTTTTTGTATCATTACCTAATACAATTCAAATATTATTTATTGAATTGTTGACATACATATATTATGCACTATCTTTAGGCAATTTTTGTGTACTCCAAAGAGTCGCTACGGGATCGTCGAAGTGTAAAATATATTCATCAACTGTAAAACTAGCTCTTTTGAAAACAGACAGTATCTTCTATCGCATCTTCCAAAGTATTCCCAGCACTTTCTTTGAATTGATTAACCAACCACCGCAACTAGCTAGTACTTACCAATTTTCTTCAGTAGAAGTCAAACAACTGGCGTTTAGAATCGATGGCGTCTTCCTGCCAAATGCAGCAGAACTACCCATCTATTTTGCCGAAGTGCAATTTCAACCAGACAAAAAACTCTACTCACGTTTGTTCACTGAAATCTTTAACTATCTCGACAAAACCGAATTAACCAACAATTGGCGTGGTGTAGTCATCTTCCCCAACCACAGCGTTGATACTGGAGATACCGAAAGATATACAGAATTACTCAACTCACAACGAGTGACTCGCGTCTATCTTGACGAATTAAGCTCAATTGAGGCATCATCAATCGGCATCGAGACAGTTAAACTGATCATCGAACCCGAATCAACCGCGACAACAAGAGCTATCGAAATAGTCAACAGCGCCCGACAGCAAATTTTAGATGTTGCTACTATTAGGGAAATTATACAATTGATAGAGACAATATTAATCTACAAGTTGCCGCGATTGAGCCAGCAGGAGATAGGAAAAATGTTTGGATCAAATGAGTTAAAGCAAACTAGATTTTACCA
>NZ_CALMFY010000198.1:60349-82980 GCF_937863485.1 uncultured Nostoc sp.
AGGAGATAGGAAAAATGTTTGGATCAAATGAGTTAAAGCAAACTAGATTTTACCAGGATGTTTTTGCAGAAGGTAAACAAGAAGGTAGACAAGAAGGTAAGTTAGAAACGATACCCCAGTTATTAACGCTGGGGTTGAGTATTGAGCAGATAGCTCAAGCGTTAGGTTTGGACGAACAAGTTGTTAGGCAAGCTGTACAACCGAAATCTTAAAACAATAGGGTGCGCGAAGGCTTAACAGTGCGTTTAATAAAGACGATATTAATCTACAAGTTGCCGCGATTAAGCCAGGAGGAGATCGGAAAAATGTTTGGATCAAATGAGTTAAAGCAAACTAGATTTTACCAAGATGTTTTTGCAGAAGGTAAACAAGAAGCTAAGTTAGAAACGATACCCCAGTTATTAGGGTTGGGTTTAAGTATTGAGCAGATAGCTCAAGCGTTAAGTTTGGACGAACAAGTTGTTAGGCAAACTGCACAACCAAAATCCTAAAACAATAAACTGCTAGGTCGGGGCGCAAAGTTTTGTGCCCCGATATTTTACTGTATTTGACTCAGTTATTGCATTAAAATATGACGGATTAAAATACTCATCACCTCACCCAGATTAGCAGTTGATAATAATTTTTATTAATCATCACAGAGTTTAACCGCAATCAATTTGGCACGTCGAGGTTGTTTAAGGTCAGTAGTTAAAAGTAAAATACAATTTAATTTTTAATATTTTTTCTTAATTAAATGTGTAACACATTTAACATCCAGATCCCTTAAAAATAATTTTGATGAGATTTCAGTTATTCTTAATGATTAATTCTTTTTTAATGGAAGTGAATTAAATCAAAAAATATCTTAGAATTGAAAAATAAATATTGATAAACAGGTGAGGTTTTACAAGCATTATCACCTACATCATGCATGTTAAACAATAGAAAAACACCTAGCTGATGACTAACGTACTATGGCTACAGGGTGGTGCTTGTTCAGGCAACACCATGTCATTTCTCAACGCCGAAGAACCGACAGTCTGCGATTTAATTGCCGACTTTGGCATCAACTTACTTTGGCATCCATCCTTGGGATTGGAAATAGGCAACAACTTGCAAACAATGCTGTGGGATTGCATTTCTGGCGCAATTCCTTTAGATATCTTGGTATTTGAAGGCAGCGTTGTTAATGCCCCCAATGGCACAGGCGAATGGAATCGGTTTGCCGATCGCGCCATGAAAGATTGGTTAGCAGACCTCGCCAAAGTTGCTCATTTTATCGTCGCCGTGGGAGACTGTGCCACATGGGGAGGAATTCCCGCCATGTCACCCAACCCCACCGAGTCGGAAGGTTTGCAATTTCTCAAGCGTCAAGAAGGCGGCTTTTTAGGTAAAGACTTCTTGTCTCAAGCCGGATTACCTGTAATTAATATACCTGGATGTCCCTCGCATCCCGACTGGATTACGCAGATATTAGTTGCGATCACTACTGGACGCATAGCAGACATTGCTTTCGACGAACTAAATCGTCCCCAAACCTTCTTCAACAGCTATACCCAAACAGGTTGTACCCGCAACGTCCACTTTGCCTACAAAGCATCAACCGCCGAATTTGGTCAGCGTAAAGGATGCCTATTTTATGACTTGGGTTGTCGCGGCCCCATGACCCATTCTTCCTGCAACCGCATCTTATGGAACCGCGTCTCTTCCAAAACTCGCGCCGGAATGCCTTGTTTAGGTTGTACCGAACCAGAATTTCCTTTCTTTGACCTCAAACCCGGAACCGTATTTAAAACCCAAACAGTGATGGGAGTTCCCAAAGAATTACCGCCAGGGGTGAACAAAAAAGACTACGCTTTACTCACAATGATCGCCAAAGATGCTGCACCACCTTGGGCAGAAGAAGACTTTTTCACAGTTTAGTCATTAAATTTTGTAGGGGAGCCAGTGCGTTGCGGAGGTTCCCGACGCTCGATGACTCGCTAACGCTGCGCTATCCGTTGTAGCAACTGGCGTTGTGTTATCGCGTAGCGTAACGCACCACCTCAAATTTTAGGTGCGTTAGGACAAAAGTCCGTAACGCACCCTACAAAACTACTTTTTTACAGTTTAGTTCGTAGTAAGCACTAAAGTGCTTATCAAAAACAGGAGAAGAGAATGGCAATTCAATCATTAGACATTTCGCCCGTCGGTAGAGTTGAAGGCGATTTAGATGTCCGAGTTGACATTGATAATGGACGCGTAGTCAACGCCTGGACACATGCCGAACTTTTCCGAGGATTTGAAGTTATCCTCCGCGGTAAAGACCCCCAAGCCGGATTAATTGTTACACCTCGCATTTGCGGCATTTGCGGCGGTTCTCACCTGACTTGTGCATCTTGGGCATTAGATACAGCTTGGGAAACAGAAGTTCCTCGCAATGCAATTTTGGCGAGAAATCTCGGTCAAATTGTCGAGACAATCCAAAGCATCCCTCGCTATTTTTATGGTCTATTTGCCATTGACTTGACCAATAAAAAATACCGAAATAGCCGTTTCTATCAAGAAGCTGTGAGACGCTTTGCTGCTTTCACTGGCAAATCTTACGAACTAGGCATAACAATTTCTGCTAAACCCGTAGAAATTTATGCACTATTAGGCGGACAATGGCCCCATTCTAGCTACATGGTTCCCGGTGGCGTGATGTGCGCCCCTACCCTCACAGACATCACCCGCGCTTGGGCGATTCTGGAATATTTCCGCACCAATTGGTTAGAACCAGTGTGGTTGGGTTGTTCATTAGAACGCTATGAACAAATCGAGACTTATGACGACTTCAGGGATTGGCTGGATGAAAACCGAAATCATCGAGATTCCGACTTAGGTTTTTATTGGCGCATGGGTTTAGATATCGGTCTAGATAGATATGGTGCTGGTGTTGGTAAATATGTCACTTGGGGATATTTAGCCCATGAAGATAAATACCAAAAGCCGACTATCGAAGGACGAAATGCGGCGATGATCATGAAAAGTGGAGTGTATGACAGCTTCACACACACTCACACCTTAATGGATCAGTCATTTACCCGCGAGAATACAACTCACTCCTGGTACGATGAAGGGACAGCAGACATTCATCCTAGCGATCGCACCACTAAACCCACTGCGAATAATACAAAAGATTTCGATAACGCCTACTCTTGGTCGAGTGCAGTCCTGCACAAAGACTTCGGACGTTTGGAAGTTGGCCCCTTAGCGCGGCAATTAGTTGCAGGTGGCAAACATGGTGAATCTTGGCAGCACTACGACGGCTTTATCCTTGATGTATTCAAACGGATGGGTGGCGCTAGTATTCATGTGCGTCAGCTTGCACGACTTCACGAAATTGTCAAGTTATATCGCCAAGCCGAACACTGTTTGCGCGAATTCAAATTAAACGACCCCTGGTATATCAAACCCAAAGAAAAAGATGGTCGCGGTTGGGGTGCAACGGAAGCAGCACGCGGTTCCTTGTCTCACTGGGTAGAAGTGGAGGGCGGTAAGATTAAGAATTACCAGGTGATTGCCCCAGGTACATGGAATATTGGCCCTCGTGACGGTGAAGGAATTCGCGGCCCCATTGAAGAAGCTTTAATTGGCACACCCATTTACGATTCTAGCGACCCGGTGGAAGTTGGTCATGTAGCGCGATCGTTTGATTCATGTTTAGTGTGTACAGTTCACGCCCACGATGCTAAGACTGGTGAAGAGTTGGCGCGTTTTCGGACAGCTTAAAAGATGCTAATTTCTAATAGCTAATGGCTAATTATTTTTCAGTTAGTCATTAGCTGTGTTTTTTAGCATGTTAAATATTATGAACTCTCCTGTTGCTCCTTAGAATGGAATAGACATTATTTGATTGACCCACTCCTCGGCGGTAGAAACTTCCCAAACCAGGATGACTGCTTCAAGGGCTTCACTGATTGAGAGATTTTGAGAGAGAACCAGAACCCCACAACTAGTTTGTGAGATAATGAACTGACCAAATTCAGCAGGCATAGTCTTACGATCATGGGTTACAAGAACTCTGCTATTCTGTGCTGCTATCGCCAATACCTCTGAGTCTTTCTTGCCTTCAAGTCCTGCTGCATAGGCTGATTGAAAATCAAGATTTGGTTGTCTGCGTACTGCACCAGTTACGATCGCTTGCTTAAGGTCAGCATCTGCTTGAAATCGAACTGATGTCATACCTTGTTCTGCTTCTGTGTTTGAGCGGCTTTTAACTTTTGATACAGAAGCGGATTCTTGTCTCTACAGGACTGTTGCAGTTTCTCAAACTCTGCTTCACCTTCCTTTAAGTACGCATCAACTAACTCTCGGTTGGCAAGATAGAAGGCTATGGCTCCATAAACCTTCTCCAGCGAGAGCAAAGGGAAGTCATGAGCAATGCTTTCTGGGGATTCTCCATTTAAGAAAGCATACACAACTGAATCGAGGGAAATGCGCGTCTGTACGATCCAGTAACCTTCACCTCGTTGTTCAATATACTGCTTTGTTAGGGTTGGTGTTACTGTCATAGGGCATGATGGCGACTCTTTGCCTACATATTACGCGATCGCACATTTATTCGGTAAGCGTATAGAGATTATCAATTCTTGCTTTCATGCAATTAGGCAAGACTTTCTAACTATTGTGGGGAGTGTCAAAGCTTACTGGATCGGTCATCCACCTGAGCGTAGGCGTAGCCCGTCGTAGACATCGCCCCTCCAACACTAAATGGGCTGGAAAATTGGCACAGTTTCAGAATTTTTAGAACTCACACCAGAATAAACCACTTTAATTGAGATTAAATTAGCTCTCAGCCGCAACCTAAAAGAACGACGACAAAAGTAGATGGGATTAGCGATCGCTCTCTTTTTAGGTCAGCGATGCCTACGGCTGGCTACGCCTACGCATTTGCTATTTCGGCGTTCGCATTTGTTACTTCGGCGTTCGCATTTGTTACTTCGGCGATCGCTGCATCAACTCTTTTAACCTAGTAAAAATGTCGCAATAAACTTTTTAACCGCTTTGGGGTCTTGCATCAATTGCTCATTGCCTCATGCCCAATTCCCAATGCCCAATGCCCTTTTATTCAAAACTCGTAGCGTAACACACTAAAACTTATAGAAACAGTGCGTTAGGCTGGCCTTAATTCACTTCAACAAAATAGAAATTTACAGGGTAAGCTTGTGTCTGATTTAGCGCTACACGAATATCTCCCTCGCGTTCCCGATGCCGCATTGCAAGAATACATAGAATGGTGTGTTTTAGAGCAAGCGAAAGCCGCAGAATGTAACTTTACTCCAGATAGAAGTAAGTTAAATAATCTGCTGCCAGCAGAATACGTCCCTAAACTTGTCGAGCAGTTCATGAAAGTTAAACCAGACCCAATTAGAGCAGGTCTAGTATCAGCGATCGCTGGTAAGGAAGCTGACAAACATGCTTTATCCGGTTTAGCGATCGCTGCCGATTTTGTATCCCTTTATGTCAAGTACTTAATCCCTAAAGAGGGAAGTACTAGAGAACAAGCTGAAGAACTCTTGACTAAAGCATCGCAACATCAGTCTGAGAAACTTACTGAAATTGCTAAGAAACATGGTGTAGAGTTCTAGTTTCCTGCTGATAATTTATTTTTTCAGAGGCTTTGTCTGTATTATTAGTCAAAGCCTCTGTTTCAGTCACTACCGATTGTCTGATCTACAGCCTACTCGATACCAATACTCATACATTGGTTCATAGCCGAGTTTTTCATACAGGTTGCAAGCTGGAATATTTGCCTTCACTACTTGTATATAAGAAAAGTAAGCTCTTTTATCAATACCCCATTGAAGCAAACCCTGAATAATTGCTGTGGCATAGCCGCGCCGTCTTTGCATCGGACTCGTAACAAGGTCAAAAATGCCTAAATAACCGCTTTCTAAAACACCTATCCCACAGGCAACAATTTCTTCATCTTGCTTGAATGACACAAACAATATTTCTGACTGTATTCCTGCCAATATCATCCGATGAGTACTTAATTGCTGCTCTTTTAAAGCTTTCAAATTATGGTAAGCAAGCAACCAATCATTCAAAGTTTTCTGATTTATAACAGATGTGTTATTAAGCGATCGCTCTGATAATGTCATGCCCATTACTAGGGATGGCTCAATTAGTTGATATCCCCTTGTGGCTAGCCGTTCATCTAATACCTCCGGGTTAGTGAATGAGAGCAAGCGGAAAATAGGGTTTTGTTTACGCGCTCGATATTGGGACTCGCAATAAGTAATCTTTTCTTCAATGTCTAAACCAATTTCATCCAGAACTGTCACTGAATTTGCTCGCTTGGTGTAGCCATCAGCAAAACGCATCAGCCAACCACGATGGTTGATAGTTTCAAAAGCAGGCCATGCTTTCAATGATATTTCTTCAACTACTCTCTGCATTTACAACTGGCAAGAAATGTCAACCTATTTATTCAACCACTCTTAGTGGAATGGCACTAAAAAAAGCCTAAAAGCTTGTGTAGTTTTAATCTCATTCTATGCTAACTATTATCGGTTGCGGTAATCTCAATCGCAGTGACGACGCAGTAGGCGTAATCATCGCCCAACGCTTACAAAAATATCTAGCTGAAAACCCTCATCCTGATGTGCGTGTTTATGACTGTGGCACCGCAGGGATGGAAGTAATGTTTCAAGCTAGAGGTAGTAAACAATTAGTAATTATTGATGCAAGTTCGACTGGTTCTGAACCGGGTGCTGTGTTTAAAGTTCCAGGAAAAGAACTGGAAGCTTTGCCAGAACCTAGTTATAACTTGCACGATTTTCGCTGGGATAATGCTTTAGCCGCCGGACGGAAAATATTTCAGAATGACTTTCCCGAAGACGTGACAGTTTATTTAATTGAGGCAGCAAATCTGGCTTTTGGACTAGAGTTAAGTCCTGCTATCAAACATTCTGCTGATTTGGTTTTTGAAGAGGTAGCTGCACTTATCAAACAGAATATTAACTAATCCAAAATCCAAAATCTAAAATCTAAAATTGAATCACGCCCAATCTCGATAAACAGAAAGTTCATCTACCCTCATTTCAAAAGGTACACCTTGAATCTCTGGCGGACAAACACGGATTTTAGCACTGCTGACAACTCCGTAGAGTAATGTCCCCATTGGCACTATTTTTTGCAAAATACGCCAATTAGTAACTTGATCGGGACATTCAATTACCAATGTCAGAGCATTTGCATGGGTTGTGACATACCACCGACAATTAGATAGAAGATTTTGAATCGTGCGATCGCAAGCCTCATAAAAGTATCTACTAATAGAATCCTCTAGTTGCTGTCGCAGGATAATATCTGCCGATGTCGGTTGCATAGGATGTGAGTCATCACCATTACAGTAATACATCTTTCTAGGCATCTCTCTTTAGCTTCCTACTTATATTCCAATTACCATTCCATAAAGTACATCTTTATTTGTTTCTAATAATTCCTGGGTTTCCTGATCATAATAAGCACCTATTCCACTACACTGAATTCCCAAATAATTACTAGTTAAATAAAGTCTCTGTCCTATAAAACCAGCTATTTGCATAGCAGTTTGATAATTTAAATAATCTGACACAAAAAATAAAGTTACAGCGCCATCTTTAGCAATAGCTTGATTAATGCATAAGTAACCTGTCTTTTCACTAAAATTACCCGTCTTAACCAGATACGTACCTTTATATAACCCAGGTGTCATTCCCTCTACTCGATGCACAACTGAGTAAATTTCTATTTCCTCATAATTTTCTGTCGGTATTAACTGCTCAAGTTGCTGTACTATATATAAATAATCTTCTTGAGAAATAGACTCTTTCCGGAAACGTCTAATAGAACGTCTATTCCAAACTATTTGAAAAAATTTCTCCTTGTCAAAGTCAAATTGAGGATACTCTAATTTCTGCTGGCGACTCTTTTCTAGAGTAGTTGCCTGGTAAGTATCTTCAATAAATTGATTGGATTCAAAATAATCAGTACCGCAGACAAAAGGAACTTTCAGCCTTAAGTGTCTGATTTTCTTGTCTTGTAGTTCTCCTGATACCGCACAAGCAGTGATAAACTCCTTATTCTCAAATCCCAAATCTGAATTGAGAGTGAGTTTGTCAAAGTCAAAAATTAGTTGTATATCTCGGTTGTGGAGAAAAGCTGAAGCTGCGATCGCACCTAAATGGTGTCCGCTATCTAAGAAGCAATATCTCATGCTCCTATTTTGATATTTCCAGCTAGACCTATAATAAACACAACTAATTAAAAAGATGAATCCGTTGATACTTTTACCCGGTATAATATAACTCTCTAACCCATCATCAATTAATTCATAGATGAGTGTTAGATAATTATTCTCAACTTCTAGATGATATATACCATCTACTATTCCTTCAATACCACGAACCTGTACATAAACTTCCGTGGGATACAAAGCGCCTGCTGATGGATTCACTCGCAGTTTAGAAGAGCCATCTTTATACACTTTTTCCAGAGTTATCGCACTGGTTAACGAGATAAAAGAATGAACAGGATTATTGA
Source organism: uncultured Nostoc sp. (assembly GCF_937863485.1). Lineage (GTDB taxonomy): Bacteria > Cyanobacteriota > Cyanobacteriia > Cyanobacteriales > Nostocaceae > Nostoc. The sequence goes on from NZ_CALMFY010000198.1 coordinate 68,885, forward strand.
GATTTAATTTCACTCTCCGATAAAATTTGGGATAAACTTTAAATGCAGATGGCTGTGTTGAGGCATCTACATAATTTGGATCAATTTGTACTGATAAGTAAGAATGCTTGGTAGCGTCATGATAACCTTTGCTAGATATCTTACTTTGTGGCATCTTTAAGTATCCTTAAAACTTCTACATTGCTGGCAAAATCGATAGCTTTATAGTCGTCTAAGTTTTTTAAATCTAAGTTAGGATGATGTGGTAAAAGTAACTTGACGACTTCTGTCTTTCCAGATGATGCTGCATACATTAAAACAGTTGCACCATTATCATTTTGGTTGTCAATGTTAATGTTGACAGCCAGCAGCAAATTAATTAAATCGTAGTGGTTTCCAAAACAAGCAAACCACAAAGCATTGTTGTGATCGCTATTTTTAGCATTAATATCCACACCTGCATTAATCAGTTCTTTAACGACTGCATAAACTCCCTCTCTGGTAGCTTTCATCAATGCTGTATCGCCATTTTCACCTGGCTGATTTAAATTCCCAGGATTATAGCCTTTTGCTATTAGCCATTGGGTTGTTGCTTCACTCAAATCTTGCTTGCTAACTTGACTCATAATTGTTCTTTAAATGTCATAAGTTTAAGTAATTCCTTAGCATAAAATTGCTGGTAAAACTTAATGGTGGGCAATACCCACCATTATTTTAAAATGCTATACGAGTAGCTGAAGTCTAGTAGTTTACCTAAGCAACTTTCCCAGGTATTAAAAAGTTTGGTAAAATGAAATAAATATTTTACCACTCCCTACTCCCCGCCCTCATCCAGCAATTTTGGATTGGTCGAGTACTAAGTTGATTAGCAACAATTTAGCTTAGTTATATATTATCACTATGATAATTTTGAATTATGAATCATTTATAAAGATGCCTAGATATATCTCATAAAAATATTAAAATACAATTTAAATGCAGTATTTTTTACAATATTATTTCATCATCTAGAGTAATAACAGATATAACTTTTGCGTAAATAGTTACTAGTCCGCTATAGCGTCAGTGTGCCTAGCTTTAATAATGGGATTTTGCCCATTGTCTTATCTTGCTCAAATTTGATGTAATGTTTCCATTGAATCTTGTGTCTAATAAAACAGAGATATAACGCTGAAATTTCCTTTATATCCTTGACAGTTATTAAGAAATATCAAAAGTTTTCCTCTTTTCAAAAAAAAATGTTAGTTTGTTTAAGTACGAAGTAAAACACAGACAAAAAATGGAAATTAGCGCTCGTAACTCTATCCAAGGCACTGTCAAAAAAATTGTACATGGTTCAGTTAATACTGAGATAACTTTAGAAGTGGCATCAGGTGTAGAGTTAGTGTCAATAATCACAAAATCATCAGCGGAAAATCTGGGACTTGTAGAAGGTAAGCAGGCTTATGCCGTGATTAAATCATCAGATGTGATGCTTGCTGTTGAATAAAAAATAGGCAAGTTGCCCTTTTTTTTGCAAGCGGTATCTCTAATACGAAATTGCATTCATATCGATAAATTGAGTGACCTCACTCGTGGAATTAATTAGGAAAGGAGTGAGGTCAAGAGGATATTCTATAGATGTTAATTAATTCAATTATCAATATTGTGGATATAAATAGCGCGAATACTTTCTATATCTACTGCTAAAAATGTGTTTCCTACTTTAATAATTAATTAGAGAAAGTTTTGTTATAAAGTGATAGTAGTTCCTAGTGTTACCCCCATTGATATAAGTTGTTTGAAGATTGTTTCATCCTGAGTTTTATAGAAGGTAACGATTCCTCGCTCTTGCATTATCAATAATTTTAATAATTATAAATTAGGAATTGTGAAGGGAAGAAGGAAGTATATTTTCATCCTTCATCCTTCATCTTTTATTTGGTTGTCAAAGGTAGCAACCAAAGTAATAGTTTAGACAAGATAGGGTTCTTGATGTGTCTTAATTGTGCAATTAGAACGAGGATATGTTACACAAAGTAGAGCGAATCCTTTAGAAATCTGCTCGTCATCTAGGAAGTTTTGATCTTCTTGATCAATTTCACCTTCAACGACCTTGCCAACACAACTAGAGCAAGAACCTGCTTGACAAGAAGCCGGCAAGTCAATATCATTGTCGTGCGCTGCGTCCAAAATGGTGGTCTCTTCGTCAACTTCAATTGTGGTGTCGAGGTTTTCTTTTTTGCTGATTAATCTAACTTGGTAGGAAGCCATTTTCCGATTCTCCTCAAATGTTATACAGTTGGTCTAATTTACGAAGTTTTTGAGCAACCTATCCTACTTTTTGCTTCCCTTCTTTTTACGGAGATACTACGCTTAGTTGGCTTCTCTATATCGGTAAAGGATGCAACACGAACTAGAAGCTACCTCAAGGCAAGGCGATCGCATCTATGGGAAACCTCTACAATTGACTGTGCCAATTTTAGATTTTAAATTTTAGATAATAGAAGAAAGAATTGAAGAATTAAAAATTATTTCGGTTCATGCCCCGACATTGTGTAGGCGGAACAAATCCTTTTATCCAAAATTTTAAATCCTCAAGCCCCAACTCTTCTGGAGTGGTTTCTTTCAATCCAAAATCGGCAATCCAAAATCCAAAATTGCTTAACGGAATGATGTTAGCTGCAAGGTACACCAGTAGGCTTACTGTCACCTGCTTTTTGGGACTTTCCACAACCACCGCATTTATCAGTTGCATTGGGGTTGGTGAACTTAAAACCGCTTTCCATCACTCCCTCAACGAAGTCAACCACAATTCCTTCTAATAACGACGCACTTTTGGCATCAACGTAAACCAGCACTTTGCCTTGCTGGCTTACCAAATCATCTGGTTGGGGCTTGCTGGTGATATCCATTGCATATTCATGGCCACTGCAACCACCATCTTTTACAGAGATGCGGATACCTTTAGTTGCGCCATTAGCGTTGGGTGCGGAACCTTGGAGCAATCCCCGCAGATGTAATTCTGCTTTTTCTGATAAAATAACGCCCATTAGGTCTCCTGATTTATAGCGATTAGTTGTTCTGATTTCAGGTGGGGACGGAAATCAACTATTTTGTGCAATACCCGTGGGTTCCATCGAATTGGATTGCGCGTGTCTCCAAGGCGCACTATTACCGCATACTGGACAAGAGCGATCGCGGTGAGAACGGCGTTTAGCAAATTCCATCCGATTCAGATCGATTGTCAGCAATTGTGACAATAGAGGCTGACTAAACCCGGTGATCAGCTTGATCGCCTCCAGCGCTGCTAAACAAGCCAGTGTCCCAGAAACAGCGCCTATAACTGAAAAGCCGCGCCGATCCCAATCAGGCTTTTCTGGAAACAAACAAGACAAACAAGGAGTCACACCAGGAATAATCGTCGTCAAGTAAGCCTCCATCCCGTCCATTGCGGCTTCTACCATTGGCTTACGCCAGCGCACGCAGGCTTCATTCAACAAATTGCGCTCTGTAAAGTTGTGGGCGCAATCAAGAGCCATATCAGCGGACTGCACTAATGAATCTACATTTTCCGGGGTAATGTAATCATGAACAGTTTCCACTTGGACATCAGGATTAATTGCATCCAGAGTTTCTTTAGCTTTGAATACTCTTGGCTTACCTACCCAATCATCCGTCATCAGAACCTGACGATTCATATCATCCAACCGTAAGTCACCACCCCGGACTAGGATTAGCCGCCCAACGCCCGCTACTGTTAAGTAAAGCGCCGCTGTACCGCCTAATCCCCCCACACCTGTAACCAGAACTGTCGCTGACTTCAAGCGGTTCTGTGCTGTTTCGCCAAAATTCGGAAGCATCATTTGGCGACGATAGCGTTCTAATTCGGTAGGCGTTAGGTTAACCAATTTATACCTCCTAATCAGAAGTGATTTCTGTCAGTGTGACTACATTTTTCGGCTTGTCGTTAAACACTTTGAACAGCTTTTGTTCGTGGGGTGTTGATTCAATAAATACCTGATAGGCTTTTTGTAAAGCCAAAGAATATTGATTTAATTTCTCTTCTTGACTCAAGTCAGGAGACTGATCATCAATTTCCCTCATATATTGAGAAAACTTTTTCAGAATATGTAGACGATTTACATTTACAACTTCTAAGTCGTAAGACATATTAAAGAATTGAAAAAATTCTTCTGCATCTACGAGCTTATTGAATTCATCAATTGTTCCAGTCATTTAGCATTCTCCAATTGTTTCAGATGTTGCTTAAGCTCATCTAACTTGCGATAGACTTCATAAGTTGCAGCTGCAACATCCATAAGTTGTTTGTAATCTGTTGGCAGACCTTCAGCTAAATCATGCAGATCCATTTTCATTTGACCTGCTTTGCTGTTAAGCCGTCTGATTTGTCCTTGTAGTTCCTCAATACTGGTTTCTTCTGCTTGCACAATCAGCCACTCCACATTGGATTTTGGATTTTAGATTTTAAATTTTGGATTGGATGATATTGTTTTAATCAAATAATGATGAGAGTAGTACAACACGGCAGAAATCTAGCTACCATCTCAATTAACCGGACAAGGGACAAAATCCCCTTGTTTGTTAAAGGTAGGCAAACTGACGCCACAGTGTACTAGTGATTAAAACTTGACATCCAAAATCCAAAATCCAAAATCTAAAATTGTTACAGGTTGCCAACTTCCGGAAAGCGTTTCGCCAAATCAATGCCTTTTTTGACGTAGTTTTCTCCCTCTTCTGCTAATTTATCGAGCGAGTCAAAACCAAAGCGTTGAGCATCTCGCAAGGTTTTCACAGTTAGCAAAAGACGACCAGAAAATACTAGCGCCCAGCCAAATCCTTCATGGCTCAAATCAACTACAACCTGGGATATTAAACCTGTTTCCTGTTCAATCCCAGCAGCTACAGCTCGAAAAAAAGCCATAATTCGTGCTTGAGTTATCGGATCAACTTCACCCTCAATGGAGATTTCCCGTTTCTTTTGTTTGGTAACAATAAAGGGTTTGAGAATCAACTCATCCGACCAACTACGATAAACTCCATAATTGTCTTGACCCCGAATTTGTTTAATTAATACCTTAAGGAAAGGCGAGTTCAAGACTTCAGTTGTAGCAGTTCCATTAACACTATTATTTGTCGTCATACCGTTGCTTCATTTTCAACTTCATCGGCAAAGTTTTTGGTTTTTGGCTGTAAAGCTTTACGTAACCAAGGTGGGGGATTACCTTTGAGGGTTTTCACTAGCTTAGTTAGCACTTCACTAACTTCTTCTTCTTCCGATCGCGCCTTCACTGGGGTAACACCTTTCTTGATTAACCGAGCCGCAGCACTCCCGCCAATTGCTAAAACATAAATAATTGTGCAATCACCTAATGCTTCAATTTTCGGCGCGAGTTTACTCTCATTATTCTCTTCTTTGATTTCATAATTAAATTTGATAGTTTCTAGAAAGTGATATCCCTCATCGGAAATTTCATAAACATCAATTTCTTCTGACCCTCCAAAGTGAGTATTAATATGAACTCGGTCACTTGTCGTAAAGGCAATTTTCATCGTGGTTTGTCCTTTGTCAATTGTTAGTTGTCAGTTGCTAATGACTAGTGACTACTGACGAATGATTATTGTACAGACGCGATTAATCGCGTCTATTGTACAGACGCAATCAATCCAGTACAGACGCGATTAATCGTGTCTCTACTAATGACTCTTCTTGTTCTAAAAACAAGTTGCCTATGCCAAACAAAAGTTCCATCGTGCCTCGATAGCCAACTTTGGTAAACTGACCATTACCTAAACGATCATAAATTGGCAGTCCGAGACGATAAAGAGGAACCGAAAGCCGTTTAGCGATCGCACTTACATTCGAGTTACCAATCAGCAAATCAGAACCGTCTGCTAGACTCTCAAAATCTTCCAAATCACCGATGGTGATGCTTTTAACTGAGAGTTTTTCTAGTAAGTGCGATCGCGTGGTAGTCACCGCAGCGTGAATCTGCGCTCCCATCGATTGCAGGAAATGCACTGTTGACCACAGCAAATCTGGTTCTAGCGCTAGGGAAACTCGTTTTGCACCGAAGTAAAAGTGAGTGTCCAACATTGCATCTTGCAACTGACGGCGTTGGCGGCGGTATTTTTCGGGTACGCTGTTACCACTCAGAATCGCTAATGCTTGGATAAACTCATCTATCGGTTCTAATCCAGTCAGTTCGCCAAACACCTCATAAGGTGTGCCAAAGCGTTCTTCTAGAATCTTTGCAGCATCCCGCATACTTTCACCCAATGCCAGGGTAAAAGCAGAACTACCTACTTCTCGTAGCTGTTTTAAGGTAGTCCCACTGACTGTAACCGCACTATAACCATCCTCTAAGTGTCCATCTAAGGAAGCCCCAAGGTCAGGTACAAAGATAGGCACTAGTCCAAAGGCTGTGAGTATCTCTTTGATTTCTTGTACATCCCCTGGTGTGAAGGCAGAACCCGCCAAAACCGTGACTTGTTCAGTTCTGAGTTCACCTGGTTGAGGAATTTCCTTAACTATGCTTTCCACAGCAACAGCAAAGCCATCTTGCAACGCCCCTTTAAAATCTGGGGTAGGTGCAAAAACGATCGCTAAATCATTCAATTCTGGATGGCGATCGCGGATTGCTTTAACAAAGCCCTCAATGTCATCACCTCTGGTTTCAGTCAATCCCGTGGTACATAAACCAATAATTTCCGGGTTAGCCTTTTCCACCAAGGTGAGAATTGCTTGTTCTACATTCTCTTCACCACCTAAGATAGTGGTGACTTCCGTCATCGCTGTCGTAGCTAAGGGAATCGCTTCCCGGAAATGTCGCACTAGGACAACTTTGGCGAAAGCAGTACAACCTTGAGAACCGTGGAATAAGGGCATCGTCCCTTTCAATCCCAAAAAGGCTAAGGTTGCACCCAAAGCTTGACTTTGCTTGAGGGGATTAACTGTCAGTGATTTGTTAGAAACAGTGACGATCGCCATTACAATACCTCCTCATTCCACAGGGCGGACTTTCTCGTTCCCTGGCTCTGCCGGGGAATGCTGACAGTGAGGCTTTGCCTCATCTGCTTTAAAACGAAGAGCAGCAGCCCTCCCGGAATGCGTTCCCAGGTTCCGCCTGGGAACGAGGGTATAAGAGCCATTAAACTGCCTCTTCTTCCCAAGGAGCGGGCTTACGTATTTGCTCCCAAATTGGGCTATAAAGAGCTTCGTACAGTTCCCGCGCCATCTCAATCATCCCTACATAACCTGCATAAGGATGGTGACGTTCTTGGTTGATATCAAGGAAAGGAATTCGAGCTTTCAAAGCGGTGTATTGGTTACGACCACCAGCAATCAGCATATCTGCGCGAGTGTCTTTAACCACCTGTAGCAATTCCTGAGCGTTACCCTTCTCCAACATGATGCCATCGTTGCCGAGTAATTTCTTGATTTTAGCTTTATCTTCCTCAGTACTTTTTCTAGTACTGGTAGCAACAACTTCAATCCCCAAGTCTTTAGCAGCAGAGATAATCGACCAACTCTTCACACCACCTGTATATAAAATAACCCGCTTCCCTTTGAGTCGAGCGCGATAGGGAGCCAATGCCAAATCTAAAGCAGCCGTTTCTTCTGCAATCAGCTTTTCTGTACGCTCCTGCAAATCAGCGTCGCCTAATTTAGCAGCGATATTTCGCAGACAACGATTCATATCATCGATGCCGTAGAAAGACTCTTCAATGTAGGGGATGTTGTAACGCTCCTCCATCTTTCTCGCCATGTTGAGCAACGCTCGTGAGCAGATCATGACGTTGAGCTTGGCACGGTGGGCGTAGCGAATTTCATTGTAGCGAGCATCGCCCGTAATTTTAGATAAAATACGGATGCCTAATTTTTCTAGCAGTGGTGTTACTCCCCACATTTCCCCGGCGATATTGTATTCACCGATTAAGTTAATATCATAGGGCGTTGTCTGTTCCGGTTCTGCTGTGCCGACAACATATTCCAATAAAGATTCACCACCAAAACGGTTGCCGAGATTTTTACTGCCAATGAATCCTGGTGCAATGACGGGAATAACAGGAGTACCGATTTTTTCAGCTGCTGCTTTGCAGACAGCATCAATATCATCACCAATTAAGGCTGTAACACAGGTAGCGTAGACGAATACTGCTGCTGGTTGGTAGCGCTCTTTGAGTTCCAGAATCGCTTTGTAAAGCTTCTTTTCGCCACCGAAGATGACATCATTTTCACCCAAGTCAGTGGTAAAGCCCATTTTGTAGAGTTGAGGGCCAGAAGAAAGACTACCACGACTGCCCCAGGAATTACCAGCACAGGCTATAGGACCGTGGACTAAATGAGCAGCATCTGCGATCGGCACTAGGGCAATCATTGCACCATCAAAGGCGCAGCCCCCTTGAGCTGCGCCAGGTTGTGCCTGTTGGGCGCAAGACTTGTTTTTCTTTTCGGATTGTTTGTGCTGATTATGCTCGCATCCTGTCTCAGTCAGCAGCTCGTTGATTTTGCCTTGGGTGATTTTCATCTCTCTTTTCGTGTTCGATGGAAGTTTTCTTTGTCATTTGTCATTTGAATAACTAATGACCAATAACTAATAATTAGCAAATGTATTTTTTGACATCCTCTCCACATACATCGGCAAGGTAAGATAAAGCACGGAAACGCAATCCTACAAATTCGTCATATAAAGGATTGAGTTTACACAGTGGTGGGATATCAATAGACCGCCCAAATAATTTAATTTGTCGCTCAAAGGGACAGCAACAAGGAATTGTTTGGCAAATTAGATGAGCGAAGCGATTATTTTTAACCTGAATTTCATCCACCACACGACGCAAGGGATTAAGAAGATTGTTGAACTTCCCTGGTTTTTTATAGTTAGGTGGATGGTAATTCGGATGAGTGTGAGTGTGTTCGTGAGTGTGATTGATGGTTTCCATTTATAGATACCTTGGGTAAATGCTAGAAATAAAAAGGCGGAAATAATTCATAATTACGAATTACGTTAGCGAGTCCGCGTACCCCTACGGGGAAGCAAGCTAGCAAGAGCGTCTCGTAGAGAGCGTCATTACGAATTACGAATTACGAATTATTTCCGCCCTTAATTAACGCGTTGTGTTTCTACGCAATTTCTAACGAATCAAATCGTAAGAAATATCTGTCTTAGAAGGAATGTTGGTGTTGCGATCGATTTCTTCAAACAGGGTATTTACAGTCCAGTTGAGGAGGTTGATTATACCTTGGTAACCAATGGTGGCGTAGCGGTGTAAGTGGTGACGATCCATGATCGGGTAGCCGATTCTCACGAGGGGAATCTTGGTGTCGCGCCACAGGTACTTACCGTAGGTGTTACCGACAAGAAAGTCTACAGGTTCGGTGAACATTAGAGAACGCATGTGCCACAAGTCTTTACCTGGCCAAAGAGTTGCATTCCTACCGAAGGGGCTAGAAGCAAGCAGTTCTTTCATTTCTGCTTCAAATACATCGTTGCTGTTGTGAACCAAGATATGCACAGGTTCAGCACCCATTTCTAGCATAAAGCCAACTACGCAGTATACTAAATCTGGTTCACCGAAGATAGCAAAGCGCTTGCCGTGAATCCATGAGTGGGAGTCAGTCATGGCATCAACTGCCCGACCGCGTTCATTTTCCAATTCTTCGGGAATGGGTAAACCACTCAGTTCGCTGATTTTCATCAATAACTCATCAGTACCCTTAATACCCCAAGGACGGCAAACTGCGGTTGGTTGCTTCCACTCTTTTTGAATGTACTCGCGGGTTTTGAGAGTGGAGTGTGATTGCAGAGCAATTGTAGCTATAGCATTAATTGAATCTGCTGCATCTTCTAGCTTTGTTGCAGTTGGATACATATCGAACTCACCTGTGTTTGGTGAATCCAGGTAGTCGCTGTTGTCAGCTAGAAGGGTGTAGTCTAAACCGAACAAGGAAGCAATCCGCTTGATTTCCCGGTTATTACCTACATAGGTGTCAAAACCTGGGATGAAGTTGATCTTACCATTGCTGGTTTCTTTCTTATGACCTGCTGTCAGGTTAGAAAGAATTCCCTTCATCATGTTGTCGTAACCAGTGATGTGGGAACCGACAAAGCTAGGGGTGTGAGCGTAGGGTACTGGGAAATCTTGAGGAACTGAACCAGCTTCCTTAGCGTTGTTGATGAAAGACTGTAAGTCATCACCAATTACTTCTGCCATACAGGTGGTGCAGACAGCAATCATCTTGGGCTTGTAGAGTTGGTAAGAGTTCGCCAACCCGTCAATCATGTTTTGCAGACCACCAAACACGGCTGCATCTTCAGTCATTGAAGAAGATACACCAGAGAATGGTTCTTTGTAGTGACGGGTTAAGTGGCTGCGGAAGTAAGAAACGCAACCTTGAGAACCTTGAACAAAAGGTAGAGTGCCTTCAAAACCAACAGCAGCAAAGATTGCTCCCAATGGTTGGCAGGCTTTAGCAGGGTTAACGGTTAAAGCTTCACGAGCGAAGTTTTTTTCACGATAATCCCAACTCTTCGTCCATTCTGCAACCCGTTCTACTTCTTCGCCTTCGTGACCATTTTCAAACTGCTTTTTGTTTTGAAATAGCTGTTTGTACTCTGGTTGGTGGAATAACTCTACGTGGTCTTGAATTTTTTCTGGATTCTGAGGCATTTCTGGATCTCCAAGCTTACTGAATTCTTTACTTATCGAGGAATGAGAATTTGAGACGGGAGTGGGAAGTGGGAATATGATTCAAAATTCAAAGTTCAAAAACCAAAATTAATTTTCATTTTTAATTTTGAATTTTGGATTCCCAACTCCCCGCTGGGGTTTTAGCCCCAGACTATCCCTACTTATCTCTCTCTCACATTTCCCTAGACGGCAGCCTTAACCTTAGCTTCAGCTTTTGCTACAGCCTTCTTAGCCTGAGCTTTTTCATTCCAAGGAGCGCCAATTAATCCCCAGGTTGGGCTGTTGAGTGCCAAGTCCATGTCGCGTGCGAAGATGGCGAAGCCATCGTAACCGTGATAAGGACCGGAGTAATCCTTTTTGTGGTTCAATAGCTCTAAACAGCCTAATGTTTGCAGTAAACAATGTCTGTGCTAAACATTGTTCGCTGATAACACATTTATTTTTAGGCTAAATATAGGCTAAAAATATAGCGATGCATAATCAGGTTTAGGACTCACGCATCATCTAAATGTTGTCCTGAGACAGGGTGTTTGTGTTCATCTCTGCAATCACAGCAACAAAGAGCGCATGATCAGAACGAAAGTACTACTGGAATTAGAGAAAGTTAATCTGCGTTTAAAGTCTGCAAAAGCAAAGGTGACAATTAGAGAATCGAATGGAAGTCTGCAATTACGGGCGACGTTACCAATTAAACCGGGAGACAAAGATAGCAGTGGTACTGGGAGAAAGCAATACAATCTCAGTTTGAATATTCCTGCTAACTTGGATGGACTGAAGACGGCTGAGGAAGAAGCTTATGAATTAGGGAAGTTAATCGCTCGTAAAACTTTTGAATGGAATGATAAATATTTAGGTAATGAGGCAATTAAAAAAGAGTTTCAAACAATAGGCGAATTACTCGAACAATTTGAAGAAGAATATTTTAAAACCCATCAACGGACTACTAAAAGTAAACATACTTTTTTTTATTACTTTTCCCGAACTAAACGATTCACTAATGCCAAAGATGTAGCGACTGCGGAAAATCTGATAAGTTCAATTGAACAAATCGATAAAGAATGGGCTAAATATAATGCAGCTAGAGCGATATCGGCATTTTGTATGACATTTAAAATCGAAATTGATTTATCTAAGTATTCCAAAATGCCGGAGAATAATTCCCGCAATATACCTACAGATGCGGAAATAGCTGAGGGAATTCTCAAGTTTGAAGATTACATTAATAGCAGAGGTAATCAAGTTAATCAAAACCTTCAAGATAGCTGGCAGCTTTGGCGTTGGACGTATGGAATGTTAGCGGTTTTTGGTTTACGGCCACGAGAACTTTTTATTAATCCTGATATTGATTGGTGGTTAAGTCAAGAAAATGCAGATTTGACATGGAAAGTTCATAAGGATTGTAAGACTGGGGAAAGAGAAGCATTACCATTATATAGGCAATGGATTTCGGACTTTGATTTGAGAAACCCTAAATATTTAGAGATGTTGGGGAGTGCGATCGCTAAAAAAGATAACACTAATCATGCTGAGATAACGGCGTTAACACAGCGAGTTAGCTGGTGGTTTCGCAAAATAGGATTGGATTTTAAACCCTATGATTTACGCCACGCTTGGGCAATTCGGGCGCATATTTTGGGGATACCAATCAAAGCGGCGGCGGATAATTTGGGGCATAGTGTGCAGGTTCACACGCAAACTTATCAGCGTTGGTTTTCGTTAGATATGCGGAAATTAGCGATTAATCAGGCTTTGAGTAAGAGGAATGAAGTTGAGTTGATTAGGGAGGAGAATGCTAAGTTGAGCATGGAGAATGATAAGTTGAGGCTTGAAATTGAGAAATTGAAAATGGAAATGGTTTATAAGTGTAGTTAAATTTGCTAAGAAAATTGATGTGGTGCGTTGCGCTACGCGACAACACACCCTACTTTTAAATACTTTCCTCGATCGCAGCACCTAAAGAGTCAATATAAGCTGATATTTTCGGTATATAGTGCGATCGCATCTCTAATGTAGGGTGCGTTGTCGCAAAGCGCAACGCACCATCGTTTCAAACATCCCAAATATCCGACGAAAGCTGAACCTGACCATCACCGCCCCAATCTAACGGGTAAATCTTTTGTTGAATAAAACGATGAATACTCGAAAAAGTCCATTGCTGCGGTGATTCACAAAGCTGATGCCGCACAGGATTATAGTGGATGTAGTCACAATGATTAGTAAAATCAACATCATCTCGAATTAAATGCTCCCAAAAACGGCGTTGCCATAAGTTTCCTTCTTTTCGCTTTTCTCGTGAACGGAAGATACCTATATCAAGCCCTAGCTGATGCCCATAGTATTTGGTCACAAAGCGTTTGATCAAGAGCATTCGTATCGATATATTCCTATCTCCTTCAGGCAAAGTCCATAGACTATGAAAGTGATCTGGTAGTAAAACAAAGGCATCAATAGAAAAAGGGTAATTCTTGCGGATATGATTAAGCGCGGCACGGAGAGCAGTGCGCCCGATATCGGAGCAAAGCCAAGGTTGTCGTTGGTAGGTAACTTGAGTGATAAAGTAGGTGCCACCAAGAATATGGGGTCTACGGTAGTTGGGCATGGGCGTGAGGAAATGGCGTTTGTTTTTAGGATGCCCATAATTGATGTGGTGCGTTGCGCTACGCGACAACACACCCTACCTATACTAGATACTGGGGCTACACAAACATATATGTTATGCAGAGATATAACGAAAATATTTACTCAAAAATAACGCCGCGATAAATTTCTGCCATCGATAATGCGATCGCAACTGAATCCAAAGAAATGCGTCCTTCCGCTTTTTCTTCGATCGCGCGATATTCATCCAAGCTGTAGCGGCGCGAGATGGTAGAAATCATAGGTCGTAGGCGATCTACATTGGCCATAAGACAACAATATTATTTTGTCACAGATTTGGTTGTGAGGTGATATCGTGCTGCGATGATTGATTTGGTGCATTGCGCTGCGCGACAACTGACCCTACAAGCTGGTTTTGAACTTCTAAATCGAGTTTTGAACTTCTAAATCGAGTTTTGAACTTCTAAACCTATTAATTTCAACAAATTTCAGCAAATATACCTGCATTTATCATGTGTACCATGCTCTAAAAGTTCTGTAGCTTTACTCAGGCTGGTGCATCCGTTTATTGCGTACTTTATGGTATATAAAGAATTCAGTGTAAAACACTATCAGAGTTCTCTATATTAAATTAATCCAAAAAGGAAAACTTTATGGCGCAACGGAGACGAAACTCGTTTGCACTGACTAAAGCTGAACGACGCATTGAAGGATTGCAGACGATTAACCTTGACTTAGACTTTGGCAATGGGTTGTCAATAGCTACTTATAATATAGCAATCCTAAATGAGTTGTGAAAAATCACAGTTGTTGATAAAGTGAAT
>NZ_CALMFY010000199.1 GCF_937863485.1 uncultured Nostoc sp.
CTCGGAACTTCGACCTTTGACCTCGGAACTTCGACCTTTGAACTTGGAACTTCGACCTTTGAACTCAAAACTCCGACCTTTGACCTCAAAACCTCAACCTCAGAACTCGAAATGTCGAGATTATAACTTGGAAACTCAGGCTTAGAACATAGAACACAGCACTTTGACCTATGAATATTCAATATAAATTTGATCAACCAGTACTTTTACAACAGACTTCTAGTTGGTCACGAGCGATCGCCTGGACTATTGTTGGAGTTAGCACCTTCACAGTAATTTGGGCCTCAGTGTTTCAAATTGAAGAATCAATTCATGCTACGGGCAAGCTAGAACCACAGGGTGCAGTGAAAGAAATTCAAGCACCAATTAATGGTGTGGTTAAGGAGATTTTAGTCAAAGATGGTCAGCGAGTCAAAAAAGGTGAAACACTCGTTAGCCTAGAAAAAACTGCTTCTGAGGCAGAGCTAACTTCATTAAAACAAAGTCGCGCTGCTCAGTTGTTTGCCAAACAGGCGCTAGAGCAAGAAAATGACTTTTACCACCGTCAGCTTCAAGGGAAAATATCACTACAAGAAGTGGCACAGCAAACTGCTCTGTTGAAAATTAAACCAGAACTAGCTTTGTTGACCAAAAGCCGAGCAGCCATTATTGCCGAAAACCAGTTGTACCGCACACAGTTAAATGGTGCGACTGCTGGAAATCCTCTCACAAGCGAGCAACAGTTACGCTTGCAAAATCGCCAAATAGAATTAAAATCACGTTTAGCCACAGCTAATTTAGAAACGGGACAGACGCAACAGCAATTTTTCCAGACTCAAGCGCAGTTAGCTAGTGCAAAAGAGTTGCTGACAATAAATCAACAAATTCTCCATAAGTTTGAACCTCTAGCGCAGCAGGGGGCAATTTCCCAAGTACAATACTTGAAACAGCAACAGGATGTCAGCACCAAACAATCTGAAGTGATCCGATTGAATAGTGAACAGCAGCGATTACAATTAGCGATCGCCCAATCAAATGAAAAATTCCGCAATACTGCGGCACTGTCTCAAGAAGACTTACTAGCCAAAATTACAGATAATGATAAAAAAATTGCCGAAATTGATAGCCAATTAACCAAGGTAATTGTAGATAATCAGAAACGCATCTATGAAATTAATGGTCAGATTGGTGAAATTGATAGTAAGTTAATTCAAGCCCAACAAACCCTGAAATATCAGAAAATTACTGCACCTGGAGATGGAACTGTCTTTGAACTCAAAGCCAAAACAGCAGGATTTGTAGTTAATTCCAGCGAACCAATTTTGAAACTCGTTCCCAGTGATAACTTGGTTGCTAAGGTATACATCACCAACCGCGACATCGGCTTTGTCAAAGAAGGGCAACAAGTGGATGTGAGAATTGATTCCTTTCCCTTCCAAGAGTATGGCGATATCAAAGGCGAACTAGTTGAAATTGGCTCTGATGCCTTACCTCCAGACCAAGTTTATAATTTCTGGCGTTTTTCCGCAAAAGTCCGTCTACATGGGCAGAAGTTACTGATTAATCAGCGTCAAATTCCATTGCAATCAGGGATGTCCATTAATGCTAATGTGAAATTACGTCACCGCACCATTATGAGTATCTTCACTGATTTCTTAGTGCAAAAGACTGAAAGCTTAAAATCCCTCCGTTGAACAAAATCGTTTTTCACAGCAGTTTTCAAGCGTGAAACCCAGCATCTCATAAATATCCCATAAGTATGTGCGATCGCCTATTTCTGAAGGGCCTGTTGAAAAGTCTTGATCGCCTCTACGTGATTCACCATATTGATGCAACGTAACAACAAATCTAGATCGATTCCTTTCACCTCTTCACTACTAGAAATTTTTTCATAGTGAAGTGTATTGCCTTCTCCCCGCAGATGATAGACTTCTAACACACCATCTTCCCAAAACCACACTTCCTTGATCTTCAACCGCTTGTATGCGTCCAGTTTGTTGATGCCACCACTGGAAAACACTACCTCGATCGCCAAATCGGGTAGCATCCGACCAGGAGCAAGTTTATAAGATTCATCCGCCTCTCGCTTGACAGCGACTGTTTCACTTTCCAGAGTCATTGAGCCAGTTGGAGTAAAGTCGAACCCTGCCATGAGCAGGTAAAGCTCCAATAATGCAGCAATCCTCTTTTTAACGGTTTCGTGGGGTTCTCCAGGCATTCGTCGGATCTCCAGAATTCCATCCACAAAAGAGAGCCGATATCCTGGACGGTCTAACAATTGCTCAACTGCTTTGAACTCTCTCCAGGTCATTCCCTCAAACAGAAGAGGTGATTCTTTTTTTGGTGTTGCTATGGTTGCTGGGGTCATTTGAGTCTCCAGTTTTTTTCCAGATTAGAAATAATCAGGTTTGGAGGGCGATCGGGCGATCGTTTCATTATTCTACTTACATTGAGAGATACGATCGCGATCAAAAGTGCTTGTTTTAGAGCCGTAGTCACATAGGTTAGCACAGTGTTGAGCGCTTAAAGCCTTGACAAAACTGGGGTTTTACTCAGCACGGGTTAAACGCCCCGCTACTGCTAACAGCACTCAGCACTTTGCTATATCCTCACATTTATAGCTTCCGGCCAACCATATACCACAAACCCACGGCATAGCGGATGTAATTGAGTTCTGTAAAACCTGCTTTTGCAAACTCGTACTCGAAGTTGAAATGGATAAAGTCATCCAACCACGGTTCTTGAAAAGAAGCGCTCAGGGCGTATTCACCCCGATAGGTGTCAGCGTATAGTACCCAACCTCCAGGTTTGGTGATCCGGTACATCTCCTTAAGAATCTTAGGTGTCCACTCTTTAGGCGTCTCGTGCAAGAGTAGTGATGACGTGACAAGATCAAAGGAGTTGTCAGGGTAGCCAGTGTGACGAGCGTCCACCTGCTCAAACTCAGCCCGCTCATTAAATCCAACCTTATTAAACTTGTGCTGACTAATCACCAGCATGTAAGGCGAAACATCAGTAATGCGAAAAGTGGCCTGGGGAAACCGCTGTGCCAGGGCCAGCGCTCCACCAGCCGTACCTGCACCAAGCTCTAGCACTGTCTCAATTTGAGCGTCTTCAGGAATTAGTTCAGCCATTTTCTCGCGCAACTGCTGGCAACTAACATTGTGGCTAAGGGGAATAATCGCATCCATAGCAGCATCCCAACCTAAGCACGATTCAGGGTTGGTGTAGGAATCGCTTACACCATGAATGGGAACGTGGATGTAGTCAGGGTAATATTCATGGTCGGTACGGTAGCCTTTGAGTTCCTCTGCCCAATTAATTGAGGCATATTCCTGCATTACTGAGGGCATCGCTGCGGTAATGCGTTGAATCACCTCGGTTCGATACGCTTGTTTTTCCTGTGCAGTCCATCTCGGCATAAATGAATATCTCCTACTTACACTCGTTGCTGGCGTTTCTCGACTCCAACCTGAGAACGAGAAAAAACTGCAAATACAATATAGTCTAGCCTTAATTTGGATGAGATCCATAGTCTGCTTGGCAGACTGTTAATCGTGAAGATGGTGCCACGTATAAGTTGCCTGTTATTGTGTTCAGCTTGGAAATGTCAAAATTTCAAGTTACTCTGCGATCGCTTTCATCTGTTGTAGGAATAGAGGCTTGGCAAAGTCCGAAAACAGTGATTGCTGCCTGCCAATAGCGATCAAGCTATTCCAGAGGTTGAAACAGCCCGCCCAGAGAAGGAACACTTATTAAAATAGTCAGCATCTAAGCAGAAGTTGAGCGTTTGCCGTAATATACCCTACTTAAGATTTACTTTATACATAGCCTCTAAGTCCTAATTTTTTGACATTCGCAGGACTTACGCAAAATAATCAAAAAACGAACCGCAAAGGACGCATAGACACGAAGTGGCTTCCCGCAGGGTAGGACACAAAGGAATAAGAGTTTCAGAGAGTTATGCGTAAGTCCTAATTCGCTTATATCTGAGAATGGCAGATGGAAATGAAGTTAACTGTTTAAATTTAAGTAAATAACCAAAAAAGTCTGAAAAATTCCGCTAAAGTCTTATTTAAAACAAACTTTATGCTTTTTACAAATGAATATAGAAGAAGCACTAGCAATTTTAGATACATTTCTTGAACATGGCTTAAGTGATATTCAGGAAATAGTATTTCGTAAAGCTTGGGAAGGACAAACTTATCCAGATATCGCCGAAAGCTGTGGTTATGATGCCAATTATATAAAAGATGTTGGTTCTAAGTTATGGAAGTTACTTTCACAGGCTTTCGGGGAGGAGGTGACAAAAAGTAATTTTCGCTCAGTATTGAGACGGCGATGCCGCCGGCAGGCTTTGCCTACGCAAAATAGCGTTTTGTCAGAAAAATTACAAAGTGTACCAGCAGTCTTGAAACAGTCTCAGCAAACAATCACAGCGAAAGATGGGATATCAGCGTCTTCTTTGGTAATAGAAAAGCAAGAGGAGAGAAAAACCCCAGTTTTTAATCCCGACTTGTTAGAAAATCCTGGTGGCTCAGTGCCGCTCAATTCCTTTTTTTACATAGAGCGTCCGCCAATTGAAGAACGCACCTATGCCGAAATCAATAAACCTGGAAGCCTAATCAGAATCAAAGCCCCCAGCAAAATGGGAAAAACATCCCTAATGCACAGAATTCTTACTCATGCTAAACAGACTGGGGTACACACCTTACAGATCGGTTTACAGAGAGCAGATAGTCAAGTTTTCACTAGCTTGGAAAAATTCTTACGATGGTTTTGTGCTAACGTCAGTCGGCAGTTGAACCTAGAGATCAGACTGGATGATTATTGGGATGAAGATATTGGCAGTAAAGTTAGTTGCACATTGTATTTACAGGAGTATTTGCTGGAGAAAATCGACGCTCCGGTAGTTTTAGCTTTGGATGAAGTGAATCGGATTTTCGAGTATCCAGAAATCTCTAGCGACTTTCTCCCGCTACTGCGCTCCTGGTATGAAGATGCTTCCGAATTAGAAATCTGGCAAAAACTCCGACTAGTAGTAGTTCATGCCACTGAAGCTTATATCCCCTTAGATATTAATCAATCCCCTTTCAATGTGGGACTACCGATTAAGTTACCAGAGTTTAGTTTAGAGCAGATGCAGGAATTGGCAGTGCGTCATGGATTGGATTGGGCCAAAGGTGAGAAAGGATTGCAAAAGCTGGCTCCTTTACTAGCGATGATTGGTGGTCATCCCTATCTAGCTCGTCTGGCTCTTTATAACCTGGGACATCAAGCAGTAACCCTAGAGCAGCTACTAAAAGAGGCTCCCACAATTGCCGGCATCTATAGCAACTATTTACGGCATCATCTCGCAAATCTCCAAGAACATCCAGAACTCGCGACAGCACTCAAACGGGTAGTTACCTCTCCAACAAGTGTGCAATTAGAAGCGATCGCTGCCTATAAATTAGAAAGTATGGGTCTGGTAAAACTTGAAGGAAATCAGGCAGTGTCTAGCTGTGAGTTATATCAGCTATATTTCCGAGAGCAATTAACCTAAACGTTATGAATAAGTATGAATATCAAATTGGCGGCAGTCTCAAAGTCGATGCTCCTAGCTATGTTGAACGGCAGGCTGACTTTGAACTTTATAATGCTCTAATTAGAGGTGAATTTTGTTATGTATTTAGTTCCCGACAGATGGGTAAGTCTAGCTTGCGGTTACAAACAAGGCATCGATTAGAACAAGCAGGCTACAGTTGTGCTTCTATCGATATGACTCGGATTGGCAACGGCAACATTACGCCTGCTCAGTGGTATAAGGGCATAGTGGTTGACTTATTAAGGAGCTTTAATCTCTTTAGCAAAGTTAATTTAAAAGTCTGGTGGTCGGAGCGAGAAGATTTATCTGCATTACAGCGATTGAGCCAATTTGTTGAAGACATTTTGTTAGTTGAACTCAAAACTGAAAAAATATTTATTTTTATTGATGAAATTGATAGCGTTTTAGGTCTTAATTTCCCTGTAGTCGATTTTTTTACCCTAATTCGCTCATGTTACAATCAACGAGCAGAAAATCCAGAATATAACCGCCTAACTTGGGCACTCTTCGGAGTAGCAACGCCTTCCGATTTGATTACTGATCGCAACTGTACCCCATTTAATATAGGTAAATCTATTGAACTGCACGGCTTTAACTTATCGGAAGTTCAGCCATTAGCAGCAGGCTTAGAAAAAAAAGTAGCTAATCCGATAGCAGTTATCAAAGAAATTTTGGCTTGGACAAATGGTCAGCCATTTCTCACTCAAAAACTCTGTCAAATAGTGGTACAAGAAAGAAACTCTGGAAGCAAGGATATTCAAGAGCAGAGATGTCTAGAAGTTGATGAACGTTATAAATTGGATAACCATTTACCGATTATTAATCAACATCTTATAAATTTTTATTACCAATTTCCATTGTTAATTTTAGAAAAACTAGTGCAAACGCATATTATAGAGAAATGGGAAGCGAAAGATGATCCAGAGCATTTAAAAACAATCCGCGATCGCTTGCTAAGAAATGAGCAGCGTGCTGGAGGTTTGCTGGGACTGTACCAGCAAGTTTTACAAGGGATTCAGATAGCTTGTGATGATGGAGAGGAGCAAATAGAACTACTGTTGTCGGGGTTGGTGACTAAGCAGCAAGGACAACTAGTAGTAAAGAACCGCATTTATGAAGAGGTTTTCAACCAAACTTGGGTAGAAAAACAATTAGCAAAATTGCGACCCTACTCCCAAGTATTGAATGCTTGGGTAGCCTCAGAACACCGTGATAATTCACGACTATTGCGCGGGAGAGCCTTACTTGAAGCTCTAGCTTGGTCACAAGGCAAAAGCTTGAGTGATTTGGATTATCAGTTTTTAGCAGCTAGCCAAGAATTTGATCGGCGACAAGTTGAGACATGGCTAGAAGCAGAACGAACTAAAGAAGTTAAAGCTAGACTACTTCAAGAGCAAAAAGCAGCTAGATTTCAAAGATTATTTTTTATCGGCGCATTCGGTTGGGCATTGATAGTTGTTTTAGGATTGGGTATGGTAACTTTCGAGTATAAAAAGCACTGCCCAGGTATCTCAAAGCAATTACTAGATCAACTATGGACTAAACGCAATATTAGTAAGTAGTAAGATATAGCAATCCTGAATCATTTCTTGGCTCCCCAACCTACACTGGTTTTGGTTTTTGGCTTTAACCCAAGCGTATTGGATTGCGATAGTAGGCACTAGTACATAAATATTGCTGATCTTTGAACTCTAGATAACTAAAAGTTATTTTTACATGTAGATTTCGACCATCTTGAGTTCGGTGAATAGATTCAAAGCTAGAAGAATCTTTTTCTCTAAGTTCTTGCCATTGTGAGTGCCAAGTTTTTGCAGGAAAATTTGGATCAATATCGTGAACAGTCATGGTCAGCAATTGTTCGCGAGAATAACCTAAAATATGGCAAGCTGCTTCATTTACATAAACAAACTGGGCATTCAAATTTACAAAAAAAATGGGATCTTTAAACCTGTCTAAATAAAATTGGCTTAACCGCAGTGCTGATTCTGCTTTTTGGCGATCGCTAATTTCCTGTTGCAAGAGTACATTTTGCTCAGTAAGTTGCTTTTGTAGCTTTCGGATAGTCAAGTTATTTTCTACACGGGCAAAAACCTCTTCTTCACTAAAAGGTTTGGTAATATAATCCACCCCCCCGACTGCAAAAGCTTTAACTTTGTCAAATACTTCATCTAAAGCGCTGATAAAAATCACTGGAATATCGCGGGTTTTCTCCGAAGCTTTCAAGTGTTGACAGACTTCATAGCCATTCATTTCTGGCATCATGATATCAAGCAAAATTAAATCTGGCGGCGCAGCTTGTGCTGTTTTCAAAGCTGTTGATCCATTAATCACTCTCCGAATTTCATACCCAACCTGAGTTAGCATGGCAGATAAAAGTCGTAAATTGTCGGGTGTATCATCTACAACAAGAATATTTGCTTTTGGTAGCTGAACTTGATTGTTATCCATATTTATTAGAACTGATTTATAAAACTAAATATTAATAAGTATCAAAAATAAGAAGCTATTATCTGAATATTGTCAGCCATCTACTTGAGAAGATTTACTGGGAGCATTTGCTGGTTACTCAAGTGTAGACTTTTTGATATCTTCTACCACTTCTTGTACCTCTGGTAAAATTTTTTCTGCATCCTCTGTTACTTTTTTTAGATCTGATGCATTACTTCTTACTAAATTATTTGCTTGCTCAATATATTCTCGAATATTTTCTAAACTTTGCTGAACTTCTCCAATTTTTACTGCATTTTGCTGAACATCTTCTCCAATTTTTACTGCACTTTTTTGTAGACCCAAGCTTCCTCCAACCCGTTCGACTATATCATTATCCAAGCGTTCACTAAAACCGACTAGAAATGCAATTGAAAAGTAAAAATAATATATAGGAGCCGGATTATCCTGTAATGTTTGATTTGAGGTATTACTTTGTTTTGAGGTATTACTTTGTATGGAAGGAAAATTTATAATGCCGGAGCTAAGGAGTGCAAAAACGAAGATGCCAAATGCTGTCCCAATCAAGGGCTTGACAAAGCCAACTACAATAGGAGTAACTGAGCCTACGTATTCGTCTCTGTATTTATAGTCTTGCAGTCGAATTAAGATACTAACTATACTACCAAAAGCTCCAGATAAGGCAACCATGACAACTAACGGATGATCCTTATTGAAATGAATTTTTATAGATAATTGTTGCTTTCTATTTTCGTTACTTTCAGGTAAATTCTTACTGGGATTTGCAGTAAGTGTAGGGCTAGGACTTGATACTCCAGAAGTAGCATCTACTTTGTTTGCTAAATAATTCACAATCCCAAAGGAAACTGGAATTGCAATCATATATACTGGTATTGCCATTGCCAGACCAAAAAGAACTTTAGTTGGTGTAGGCAATTCTCGAATAGAACGCTTGAAAAGATTACCTATCCAACCCAAGGGCTTTTTGGTGTTCAAAAAATACTCAATGCTATATCTGATATTTTTTGCTAAAGTTATTTTTTCTGTCTTCTTCATTATCAGAAAAGACAAAGCTAAATTAACTGCATAAACCTTTGATTGGAGAGCGATACATTCAGCCAGACTCTGACGTTTGCTTGTTTGAATTACTGAAATATATTCTCCAAAGCGTTGTAATAAAACAATTTGTTTTGCAAGTTCATCTTGAATCTGCTCATTTCTTAAATCTAATTCTGCTAGTTGTAGTTGATTATCTACCTTGAGAATTAGGTCATTAATATCTTGTTGTAGCTTATTAAGAAGATTGTGGGATTGTTCATAGCTATGTTTATTAATCATCAATTTACTCTCTTTTTTTTAGCAATTATGTAATTAATCCACATCAATTAAGTTTAGTATTTATTCAGTTCAAAAACTTGACTTTGATAAAAAGTTATAGCCTTAACCAAGTGTATTGATTTATATTGCCACGGTATGACTTATCCTCAATCTTTTAAAGATTCACTTTATAAATCATTTCTTATGGTTGTGTTAAATCAATAACTTTATCAATCCGAAAGTTATTAACCCAATCAGACAGAGTGTTTGCCAAAAGAGCAGATTCTTCAGGAATTTGCTCAAGCAAGCTGAAAATCAGCTTTTCATCAGTACACAGTGCCGCTTGGTGTAGCTGTGTCACCCATTCAGTGGGCATCTGAGCCAGCATCTCTTCTAATGATAAAAGTTTCAGGTCTGAATTTTCGGCAAATTCATCTTTTTGAAGGGGTTCTTGTTCATATACATAACGCACCCCCAAATATTTAGACATCATATTCAAGATTACTTCCTCTCGGAAAGGCTTACGCACAAAATCGTTACAGCCTGTCGATAGAACTATAAAGCGTTCTTCGTCAAAAGCACTAGCAGTTAGAGCAATGATCACAGTAGCTTGACCCTTTAAATGCGCTTTGATTTGTTTAGTGGCTTCATAGCCATCCATCACCGGCATCCGCATATCCATCCAAATCAGGTGCGGTTCCCAGGTTTCCCAAAGGGCTACCCCTTCTTGACCATTTTCAGCTTGACGCACCTCGAAGCCAAAGGATACCAGCATCCTGACTAAGAGTTGGCGATTTTCCCATTTATCTTCAACTACTAAGATTCGGTATTTTGGTTGATTCGGCTCTAAACCAATTACTCGTCGTTTTAACTGTTGAATCGGAGCTTCAGCTACTTCTGCTAGGCTAATCTGGAGATCAAAAGAAAAAATCGTTCCTTGATCTAAAGTACTGCTAACAGTAATATTTCCTCCCATTAGATGTACAAATTGTTGGCTAATGGTTAGACCCAAACCTGTACCTTGCTGAGATTTTCGACCCGCTTTTGTTTGGACAAAGGGCTTAAACAACTTTTCAATTTCACTAGGTTCAATGCCAGGGCCGGTGTCTTCGACTTCAAAATGAAGCCAGAAGAATGAGGGCTGGGAATTTTTTCTTGCTTGTGCCCCTTCTTGCTGCTGTAGTTTACTTTCTTCCTTTATCCTAACTCGCAAACTAGCGCCGCCTTCTTGAGTAAATTTAATAGCATTACCAAGGAGGTTTATTAAGACTTGACGCAATTTACTTTCATCTGTATACACATATTTAGGAACTTCAGGTCTTCGTTCAAACATCAACTGTAAACCTTTAGATTCCGCTTTTATTTGAAACATCTCTTCAAGTGAATCGAGTAGAGTGTACAAGTCAAAGCTGTTGTTGTTCAGTGTTGTTAAACCCGCCTCAATTTTAGACATTGACAACACATCATTAATCAAAGTCAGCAAATGCTCTCCACTGCGACTAATAATTTCTAAATGTTCCAACTGAGAATAATTCATAGAAGAATCGCGGGTCATTAGCTGAGTAAAACCAAGGATGCTATTAAGAGGAGTACGGAGTTCGTGACTCATGTTTGCAAGAAATTCGCTTTTGGCACGGTTGGCAGTTTCGGCTTCTTTAGCTTTTATCTCTAATCTATGGCTGTAATTCTCTAACTGTTCGCCAGAGATTTTTAACTGCCGCGTTAGCCAAGACACTCCAATCAATAGAAATCCCATTGATAATAATCCCACTAACATAATCGTCCCTGCCAATCGGCGAGCCGAGGCAAAGGCTTCTTCCTGGTTCATTTCTACTATTAAGGCAAGGTCTTGGTCATTGAGCCAGTGATATACGCCAATTACTAGCACTCCGGCATAGTTTGGATAAAGTCCTTGGTCACTAATTCCACTCATTGCTGCATCAATACCTTGGCTGCTAACTCCTTTAGAAAAGTCCGGTGTTTTACCTTTCTCTTTAGAAATAAAAGCATTTTTGGTTACTAAAGAACCAACCAAATAAGTTTCACCACTATTACCTAAGCCTGTACGTTCTCGGACAATCTGATCTATTCGGTCTAAATTTAAATCAGCTAAGAGAACACCTTGGCGTACCTTGGCTGCATCACGTAGAGGTGTTGCAAAAGTAACTGATGGCTTGCGAGTAATCGGTGAGACATAGAAAATGGGGGCAAAGGAATCTCCTGCCTGAATCTGTTCAATATAGGTGATGTTAGCCGAAATTTCATATTGACCTTCACGCTGCTTGTTAGTAGATAAAATAACCCGATTACTCCGATCAATAATATAAATTTCTCCAAGACTTGGCTTGATTTTAGCCATATTTGCAAGATAATCTGAGAGAACTTTGTAAGCGTTACGATAATTTGCATCGGAGGCTTTAGAATTTAAAAGGATTTGAAAATTATTTTGTCCATCTTGAAACTGAGTGAGTAGGAGAAAATCTCGTTGTTGGTCTTCAAACCAACGGGTAATTTCTTCCTCTTTAAGAGTGGCAGCAGCACTGAGTTTTTCAAAAGCAGCTTGCTTCAATGCGTCCCTCGCATTGATAAAAGCAAATCCTCCCACTACACCTACAGTTACCAAGGATAGGAATAAGAAGGAACTGGCAACTTTAGTAGTTAAGTGCTGATTCCATAACTTCATATATTTCTTCTTTTAACAAAGTTTGGGGGTTTTATTCCCCTGCTTGTTGTAGCTTTATTTAATATAAATAATTATTAATTACCATTGAGCAAAAATTTGTTTTATCTGCTTAATTGCCTCATTAGTTGCTTGCTCTGGAGAAATTTTATCTTCAATTATGCGATTAAGAGCTTTTCCCCAGATATTCTCCTCTAAAACTACGCTGTATGCTGGGTTTTGCACATAAGAAAACAGCCGCGTTGAACCCTCTGTCACAGTCTTAACCGCAGTTGAAACGTGTGGGTCGGTTGGGTCTTTCCAATATGGGTCTTGCCAAAGTGTCTTTATAATTGGTAAATTACAGCCTCCAGCAGCTTTAAGATACTTATCTATCACTTGTGATTGAATAAGATATGCAAGAAAATCCAAAGCTTTTTTCTGTTGCTTGGAATCAGCAAACAAAACTGCTTGCCTAAGTGTGAGTATATAACGCATCGGCTTGCCGTTCGGTTTGTTGGGAAATTTTAAGATGCCAAGCCTATGACGATAGGTGTTGGGATCTTGGCGGACAGAGCAAGGAATTGAGAGTGTGTTGTTAGGAGTCATCACTACCAAACGGTTGAGCAAGCTGCGATTATTATCTGGATTTAACCAATTAAGTGCATCTGGTGGCACATAACCTTGTTGATAAAATTTGGTATACCAGTCTAAGACCTGGACAATTTTTTGTCTGACCTTTTGGTCATCGATCAGGAGTTTACCCTTGGAGTCAAGAATTTGCACATCGTATGCTTCTAAAATATGCTCAAAAAAGATATAGGTATCAGAAGCTCCAGTAGAGAAAGGAAAACCTAACCCATAAATATCCTGTTTTTGCTGTTTCGCCCGGAGATTATTCTGCACTTGTTTCCAAAACTCCCAAAAACCATCCCAATCTTTGGGGATATCCCTTTCAGTGCGACCTATTTGCTCTAGCAAGTCGCGCCAATAAAAAATGTGAACAGTTGACTGATTAATTGGAACTGCATAGTAGCTTCGCTTTTTTGTAGCATTATTATAATAATTAACAGCTTGTAGGGCATACTCAGGATAAAGATTCTTGACTGGCTCAATTACATTCGTAACATCCGCCAGTTTTCCTTCCCAAGCCAAATGCGGATTCAACACTCTCTCTGCACCGGAACTCATCATGATATCAGGTGGATTACCCACCTGAATGAACCTACGCGCTTTCTGCGGTAACTCATCGCCGATATAAAAGGAAAGCTTGACTTTATTACCAGTTTGTTTTTCCCAGTTGCTCACCAACTGCTGGATTGCTTCATCCTCATCGACAGTAAATCCTTTATCCCACCAAATTTTTAAAACTGTGTTGTCAGTAGAGGAATGGGTTGCTGAAGATTGTTTTAATTTAGAGATGTTAGTACAAGCAATAATTATCAAGCTGAGTGTCAATATGATCAACACATATTTGCGATAATGGTGATATTGTGGCTGATTCTGAGAGCTTTTAGCAATTTGATTAGCTTTTGTTTTAAATGTCATGTTTGTAAAAGCTCACTGCCATTGGTCAAAAATTTGCTTAATCCGTGCGATCGCCTGATCGGCTGCTTGCTCTGGGGAAATTTGCTCTACAACAATTCGATTCAGAGCCTTCCCCCAGACATTATCTTTCAAAACTAGGCTATAGGCTGGGTTTTGGACAATATAAAATGGGCGCGTTGAACCTTTGATTAATGTTTTAGCAGCAGTTGAAATGTGTGGATCGGCTGGGTTTGTCCAAAAAGGGTCTTTCCAATTTGGCGTCATTACTGGTAGATACCGACCTCCAGCAGCTTTAATGTAGTTTCCTATCGTTGATGGTTGAATTAAGTACCTGAAAAATTCCTTGGCTGTCTTCTGGTTTTCAGACTCAGCAAACAAAATTGCGGCATTAACTGCGACTAAGTAACGCATTGGCTGGCCATTAGGTTTGTTGGGAAACGGTATAGTGCCAAGCTGATGACGATAAATCTCAGGATTTTGGCGCACAGCCGCCGGAATTGAAAGAGTGGTGTTGGGTGTCATCACCACAGCGTGGTTGAGCAAGCTGCGGTTATTATCTGGATTTAACCAATTGACTGCATCCGGTGGAACGTAGTTTTGCTGGTAGAATTTGCTATACCAATCTAAGCTTTTAACAATTGAGCCTCGCAGGTTGGGGTCATCAAGACGAAGTTGACCTTTAGAGTCTAAAATTTGAACATTGTATGCTTCTAAAATCTGCTCAAATATGTAGTATGTATCCGCAGAAGCAACAGAGTAAGGAAAACCTAAGCCGTAAATTTTTGGTTTTTGATTCTGTTTTGGCTGTGCTTGTAAGTCATCTTGCACTTGTTTCCAGAATTCCCAAAAAGCATCCCAATCTTTAGGAATATCTTTTTGACTCCGACCGACTTGCTTTAATAAATCGCGCCAATAGTGGATATGAATTGTTAACTGATTAATTGGGACTGCGTAATAACTACGACTTTTAGCAACGTTATTATAAAAATGAACAGCTTCTACTACAGTATCAGAATAAAGACTTTTGACTGGCTCAAGAACATCTGAAACATCTGCCAGTTTACCATCCCACGCTAGATGCGGTATCAACTCCCTTTCAGCACTGCTACTCATTACGATGTCAGGCTGATTATGCGCTTGAAGTGCCCTGTTAGTCTTCTCAGATAGTTCATCGTTAGTGTAAAAAGTCAGCTTGACTTTTTTACCACTTTGTTTTTCCCAGTTGCTAATCAGCAACTTGAGCGCTTCATCCTCTTCTAAATTAGAACCTTTATCCCACCAAATCCTTAAATCTGTACTTTGACTGGATAACTTATTGACTGAGGAAGGGGATGATTGATATGTGTTGGTGCAAGCAACAATTATCAAGCAGAGGATCAATGCCATGAGTGCATAGCGACGGTTGGTTTGTCTTGGCACTATGGTAAAAGCTTCCTTAGCTCTCTGCTGATTCTTAAAGACTTTAGTAATTTGACTGGCTTTTTTTTTGGATACCACACTTATAGAGCTTATATTTTAACTGTGTAGATATACCCAATTTAATGCCTTTTGTCGCTAACTTGAAACCTAACTGCCATTGCCACTGGTAAGTTATGTCTGGTGCATCTATAGGACTTACCTATAAAAGATCCCCCAACCCCCTTAAAAAGGAGGCTTTAAGAGTTCCCTCTTTTTTAAGAGGGGATCTAGGTTTCAGGTTTTCAGTGCGTAGTGGAGTAACTGCCGTCCCCAACAAGCTGAAGCTGAAGTTGGGGAATCCTGGGCGCGACCTGTTGAATCAGCAAAATGCCTGTTTGCTTTCTCATTTCGGTAGATTTAGTAAGCATTTTGCTTGAATGCTTTCTCAAAATGCCTGATTGCTTTGTCATTTCGGTAGATTCAGCAAGCATTTTGCTTGATTGCTTTCTCATTTCGGTAGATTCAGCAAGCAAACAGGTATCTTGCTTTCTCAAAATGCTTGAATGCTTTCTCATTTCAGTAGATTCAGCAAGCAAACGGGCACTTTGGTTTCTCAAAACGCTTGATTGCTTTCTCATTTAAGTAGTTCACGCATTCATTTTCATATTTTCCGCATTTTTATGCTTCGGGCTGAAATTTTTTCTTTGGGATTGTCTCCTACCTTATCCCATTGATACTTCTCTTTTAACTTGGTACACCTCATTGCAAAAAGCGATCAGAAATGCAAATTGCGATCGCATTAGATGCACAACACCATTAACAATTTAAAATTCAAAATTCAAAATTTTCCGCGCAGCGTCATGTTGGCGCAGCCTCTCGTAGAGAAGTGAAGAGAGTTTCAGGCTTTTATTTAAACCCAGACAGAAACTGAGCGCAGTCTGAGCCACTCCGCTTTCGAGCCAATACAGTTCGCTTAAACTCTAAGCAGTATTAAGTATTGAAAACAAGAGCGTTTCTAATTTGACTCTCGCCCCCTTGTGTCTCAAATTTTTGGACGGAAATTTAGGCAGCACAACTCTTCAACTTCTTTCACCACACTAGCGTGTTGTTGTAGTAGGGAAGTCTTTTGAAAGAACTATGTCTTGCACTAACAGATCAGTAATTTTTTTTATCTGTACTTGAGTGAATAGCTTTGTTAAAATCCCGCAGCAAGTCTTCTTCCGCATCCCGCTCTTGCTTGAGTTCTCGAATCATTTCCTGACTCGAACCAATCACCAAACCAGCAACTGCACCGACAATCGCATATTTTTGATCCAAGTCTTTATACATTTGACTTGTGTAGGGACAAGGAAATAAATCAGCAGCAATAAAACCAATTCCTGCACCCACAAATGCTGTCACAAAGCCAGAGAAAGCGATTAGTCTAACATTCATTTACTTTCCTCCAAAGCTTATAACTTTGCTAAATTATTAGAAGATACTCTACATTGTCTCAGCAGCTCCCAAAGTTGTAACTTAATCTTTACCTCTTGTAATAGAAGGCAGAATGGGGAAATGAGGAGGATGAAGATAATAACTCTTAACTGCCAACTCCCTATTCCCTTTTTCAATTACTCGAATCATTAGGTCTGTTATCATCAGCATTTTGCTTCACGATTACAGATGAATGTTGATGAGTGTTCGTCGTTCGCGTTAGCGTCTTTGAAGGAGAAGACGTTGGCGTTGGCGTAAAGCCTGCGGCATAGCTACGCTTAGGGCGCAGCCTCTCGTAGAGAAGCCTCTCGTTCGCGTAGCGTCTCCCCTTCTCCCAAAGGGAGAGGCTAACGCCTGCCGTAGGATGCCCAAAGGGCTGTAGGGAAAAGAGAAGGCATCGCTGTTGAGATTGTTAGGGGTGAGGTACTTGTACTCCACCTTAGACTTTGGAATAGTTACAGGGGTACAAAACTAAGACATCTGTGGAAAGCTTATAATTCTATGGAATTATAAGCTGACCCGTGTTTTGTGTGTTTAGCTGAAAAGTGGTTAACTTCGTAAAGCCAACACAACCAAAGGAGTAACCCCAATGAGAGAATACCAAGACTTCATAGTAAACGCTTCTAAATTGATTGAGCACGACCCTGACGCTAACTGGCTATTTCGCTACATTGGTGATGGACTCACCGAGCACGGATTCAGCACTAAGATGTCTGAAACTTATGCTGCACTTGTCATCGGGCAAGAGTTCTTCAATCCCAGTGAAACTGATTTTACCTCTTATATCAGCAACGTCCGGTCAGCGTTCCCACAGGTAAGTCCTGAAGGTCACGACACACTGCTAGAAGTGACTAGTAAATATGTTCAAGACTACTATCACCCACAAGTAGACACACAAGAACTGTAGTCAGCAGAAAGCCGCTTGAGAGTAGCGGCTTTCAAGCTCAACTGCTTACATATAGGGCAATACAGCCATTTTTGTCCTCACCCTCTTGCCAACACCTACCCATCCACGCTTCTAATAAAACTAGTCTGATTGCAAAGCTGTTTACATTGAGGCATTGTTGGGATTACAGCCTGTTGTAGTCGGATGATAGCAGGGTTTATTACTTAAAAGCGATCGCTCTTAAACTCACTGAATGTCGCCACCTGCTTGATCGGATTTTGGGGACTTCTCCCTAATCTAGGTCAAGCAATTCTTACTAATCTGGATTCAAATCGTTGTAGGGTAATAACTGGACTTTAGAGAATGTTTGAAAAGTATAAAATGTCATGCCCAACGGAGCGCTAGCGTAGTGAAGCATCTCACAATTTAACGGAAAATTGGGATTCTCCACTTCGTTACGTTCCGAATGACGAATTATACCTTTCATCGACTTTTCAAACATTCTTTTAGACTAAATGGAGAATGACCAAGAAAAAAAAGGGACTAAAAATATTAAAGACTTTCTGAAATTTGACCCATTTAGGTTAGCAAAGATTCTAATTCAAGCTAAAAGACCATTAGCAGATGCAGCAGTAAATACAACTCGATTTGTATTACTAGAGGTTTTTAAATCAACAGGTTTACCGATAGAAACGGGTTCAGCACGTAAAACACAAGTTTAATCGGAGCAAATAGAATTTATAAAAATTCCACTGGCTGGACGTTGCAACTGTTGGCGCTTTTACTCCAACTCTAAATATAAATGTATCGTTTGCTGTAGATTCACTTACTCCAAACTGGATGCCAAGAAGTTGAAATGTGGTCAGATGCCTGAGATAAACCAAGGTTAAAATTATTTGTTCTTTTATTGCTCTCTACGCCAGGGAGGTTCTAGTGAATTTTGAATTGTTTACTATAATTTCCCCTTAGGAATTGACCCTTCAATTCCCTCAACATACCAATCCATCGCCAGTTGTCCCTGATCATCCAACACCTTACCCGTTGGCACTCGCACCACCCCTTTTTGGTCTTTCACCGGGCCCTCAAAAGGATGTGCAGTACCCTGAATAAACTGATCGCGCTTCGCATTCACTAATTGTTGCACGTCCGCCGGAATCGCCTGATTCATTGGGGAAATATCCACCATTCCTTCACCAATGCCATCCCAAACTTCTTGCGACTTCCAAGTATTAGTCATTACAGCCAAGGCTTTATCTGTATAGAATTTGCCCCATTTGTTAATAGCTGATGTCAGGTGGGCTTTTTGACCAAACTTACTCATATCAGTGTTGTAGCCAAAAGCATAAATGCCTTTTTCCTCAGCCAATTGGATAACGGCACTAGAGTCAGTATGCTGCGTTAGTACATCCGCACCTAAATTGACTAAAGCTTGAGCCGCTTCTCTTTCTTTAGCTGGATCGTACCAACTTTGTACCCAAAGTACCTTAACTTTTGCTTGAGGATTTGTTAGCCGCACTCCTTGAGTGAATGCACTGATTCCCCGAATTACTTCTGGAATTGGGTATGCGCCAACAAAACCAACTACATTCGATTTTGTCATTTTGCCAGCAATCATGCCGATTAAGTAACGCGGTTGTTCAAAACGTCCCAGATAAGTGCCGACATTGGCAGCACGTTTGTATCCTGTACAGTGTTCAAAGACAACATCACCAAAGTCCCTGGCAACTTTAATTGTTGGGTTCATGTACCCGAAGGAAGTTGTAAAAATCAACTTGTTACCATCTAATGCTAGTTGGCGAATCACGCTTTGGGCGTCAGCACCTTCGTTGACATTTTCGACAAAGGTAGTTTTTACCTTATCGTTAAGGTTGGCTTCCATGTCTCTGCGACCTAAATCATGGGCATAAGTCCAGCCAAAATCACCCACAGACCCCATATAAACAAATCCCACCTTGAGAGGTTCATTTACCGCCACAGGCGACGCTGAGGGAGACACCTCACCCTGCGATTTGGAATTTTTGCCTTGAACACAACTCGTTAAGGCAAAGCTAGATCCTGCTAAAGTGACATACTTTAGAAAATTCCGACGATCCATATTTTATCGATGGGGTTTAGTTGCTGAAAAAGATTTTTCTGATTTCTAGTAACGACAGATACTCTATTTAGTTAATTTTAGCTCTTGTTTTTTGCCATCAACTTACTGACAAAAGAAAGCAAATAATGGTTGAATTGGGCATGGGGCATGGGGAATGTGGACAAGGAGGATAAGGGGGACAAGGAAAGAGTTTCTTTGCCAATGCCCAGTCCCTTTTACTAACAAGTCCCACAAGAGGATGCGGTTTACTGGAGGTTTTTAATGAACTTATTTGAGCTTTTAGCAGGGGAAGACAATCATTCAGCCCTAGTTACACCTGGGGGGCGATCGCTAACCTATAAGCAATTGCGCGAGAATGTTGTTGGACTAGTATTCCAACTCAACAGCTTTGGATTGAAACGGGGCGATCGCATTGCCATTGCCATGACTAATGGTTCACCAATGGCTATTACCTTTTTGGCTGCCGCCCTGTGTGGTACTGCTGCACCCTTGAATCCCAAATACAAGCAAGAAGAATTTGCCTTCTACTACGAAGATACCCAGGCAAATGCACTGATTACTTTGTCTGAGGGGCCAGAAGCAGCCATTGCCGCTGTCATACCCAACATGATGCTGATTAATGCCAAGGTAAACACTGACGGCACATTGAGCTTTGAATTAGTCAAAACAGGCTTAGAACCAGCAGAATCCTCGAATCCCGTAGCCCCCAACGCCGATGATCTGGCGATGATTCTCCATACTAGCGGCACCACCAGTCGTCCCAAGCGTGTGCCGATTCGTCATCGCAACTTAATCGCCTCAGCCGGCAACATCATTGCTGCTTACTCACTCACAGCAGCTGACACTACACTTTGCCTAATGCCCCTGTTCCACATTCACGGATTGGTGGGCTGTTTGCTGGCAACCCTGGCATCGGGCGGTACACTAATTTGTCCCAATGGTTTTAATGCCCTAGAGTTTTGGAAACTGGTAGATACCTACAAACCTAGCTGGTACTCCGCAGCGCCAACCATGCACCAGACAATTTTGGCCCGCGCTAGCCGCAACACAGAAATTGTCAAAGCTAATCGCTTTCGTTTCATTCGCTCTAGTAGCGCTTCTTTGCCCCCGATTATCATTGAACAGCTAGAGGCAACTCTCAATGCTCCCGTGGTGGAATCTTACAGCATGACTGAAGCATCTCACTTAATGACCACCAACCCCCTACCGCCAAAAGTTCGCAAACCAGGTACTGTAGGTTATGGCTTCGGTGTGGAAGTCGGCATTATGGACTCTGAAGGCAATCTGCTATCTCAAGGAAGCTTGGGCGAGGTGGTGGTAAAAGCACCCAATGTCATAGATGGCTATGAAAACAACCCCCAAGCCAACGCCACAGCTTTTGTAAACGGTTGGTTCCGCACAGGGGATCAGGGCACACTGGATGCAGACGGCTACCTCCGCTTGACTGGACGCATTAAAGAATTGATTAACCGGGGTGGGGAAAAAATTTCTCCCTTAGAAGTGGATGATGTCTTGCTGCGCCATCCTGCCGTCGCCGAAGCCTTGGCCTTTGCCGTCCCTCACAAATCTTTAGGAGAAGATATCCACGCCGCTGTTGTTCTCAAGGCAGAAGCTGGCGAAAAAGAACTTTTAGCCTACTGTTCAACCATGCTGGCAGACTTCAAAGTTCCCAAACAAGTTCACATTTTGGATCAACTACCTCGTGGTGCTACCGGGAAACTGCAACGGTTGGCTATGGCGAAATTACTTAACATCGGGCAGTAGTGAGATGAGCAATCATTTGTTACATCTACGACTAGCTTCGGTCAATGGACGCCTGCGGAACATTAGGTCGGCTTGCCGATACTTCATTGTGTCACCGGGAAACCCAATCCCCTTGTGGGTTGGGAAGGATAGGTGCGCTTGCTGATGGGGTTCAATGCCCCGGATCTTGCACTAATCTTTGCAACTTAAATCTAAAGGCACGAAGTCTGCTGTCGGGCAGACAGAGACGTTTCAGAAAAGACTGTGACCATATGCTGAGTAAGCGATTGGCTCGGTCTGTTCAGTCCGGTGCAACCTTGGTTTTTGAAGACCTTAGGAACATTCTTAGTAGAGCAAAGATACGAAAGACTCAACGGCGCTGATTGCATGGATGGAGTTTTGCCCAGTTCCAAGCATTTGTTACCTACAAAGCCAAAGCCAGGGGTATGAATGTTGGGTTTGTTAACCGAGGCTACACGTCTCAAAAATATAGCCAATATGGACATATTCAGTAAGGGAATCGCCCGTCTCAGTCTAAGTTTTGGTACAAGAGGTGTGGGTTTGAGTGTCACACTGACTACAACACTGCGATGAATATTCGTGAGGACTTTCTAAAACTTAGGACTGCGGTCAATCAGCCTACTGTGGTCTGCCCAGAAATGGGAACTTGAATCACAAGCCCCATCCCAACAGTGGGTGGGGCAGTTGATACACGTAATGAGCTTTCAAAAGGAGAAAATATGGCTACTAAAATTTTCGTGAATCTTCCAGTAAAAGACCTCAATCGGTCTGTGGAGTTTTTTACTAAACTTGGCTTCAGTTTTAACGCCCAATTTACTGACGAGACGTCTACCAGCATGATCGTGAGCGATGACATATTCGTTATGCTATTGACTCACGAAAAATTCAAGACTTTTACTCCCAAAGAAATCTGTGATGCCACGAAAAGCACAGAAGTGCTTGTGTGTTTATCCTCCCAAAGCCGAGAAGAAGTAGATGAAATGGTTCGTAAGGCAATCACCGCCGGGGGAACAACCTACAATCAACCACAAGACCACGGTTTCATGTACGGACATGGGTTTGGTGACTTAGATGGCCATATTTGGGAAATTATCTATATGGAGCCAAGCGCAATAAATCAAGGTTGAAAATGCAATGACACAATGCACCCTCCAAGGCGCTCCAGCCGACCGTTTTGCCTCGGCTTTGCTACGGCAAAACGTCGGCTGAACTGGGGTGTTATGCTGCCTGAGTGACAGCTGAGGGCAGCATTTGGAGATCATTTATCGTTACTTCTGGATCTGAGCAAGAGCAGGAAGAACCACAAGATTGAATCCCTATATTATTCGTGATGGAAACTCACGAATAATATAGGGATTCTTTTATTTTTGCAAAATTGAGATGCTCGCTCTCCTTTTATCTTCTAAACACTTACTTTTACTCCAATTAACTGGAGCAATCCTCCTTTAAGGAAAATCTTAAGACCGTCTATGTTTAAAGCTACATTTGTGAATGATAAGTTAAGTTTATCGGCTGTAATGCTAATTTTTCCTCCAGATATAGATTCCTCTTCATGATCAAGTAATTCCACAAACATATTTTCAGTCTTTAAGTTTGAGATCAGCATTGAGTCACTTCTGGTAATTCTTAAAAATCTCCCGATAGTATTTGATTTTTATTATCAAATACTAAAAATAAATTATTAAGCATGTTCAGGATACAAATTTAAATACGTAATATAACTTAACTTTACATAATTAAAAATTATTTGTACATCTAGGTGTGAGGAGATAAGGATAAGCGATACACTAAGGAAAATTCCTTGAGGAAGCGTTGATGGCACGGTCAAACGGGGTTAAAAATGAAACATCTGCACAGGAATTGCCAACAATTTCAGATAAAGATACAGTGACAATTGAAGATTTGCCTGAAGATTCGGCCGAACCAGTGGAAGATGTCCAGGATATTGACGACATCTTGAACTCACTCAAAAGCTTACTGAGTAACCTAGAAAAGCTCCAAAAAGTCCGGCAGGAAGTGGGCGACATCAAACCGTTGATCGGGCGGATGCTTGATGGGGAAGTGGTTGCTGGTGAAGAACTTGAGCAACTCAAGGTAGGTGTGAGCAGTCTTTCTCGCCTTGTTCGTGCTTATAATGACCATCAAGCAGCGTTGACTAAAGCACAACCTGCTAGAAATTTGCTAGATCAAGTCCTCAAAGAGCGTAAAGCTAATTGAAACAAGAAGCGATGTCTACGACGGGCTGTGACGTTCCTGCGTCGCTCTAAGCGTTGGCGTAGCCTCTTCTTCGAGTTGCCATGCCGCAGGCTTTACGCTATCGGCGTCGCCTTTTTTAAGAAAATGCGATCGCACCCCTAATGACCCAAATGCGTAAATACACAGCGGTAAGCCAGCGCGGTCTTCTCCCAAAGGGAGAGGGGGAGACGCTGCGCGTAGCTTAAAGAGTAGGGGTACAAGTCGGGAAACCGCAGACGCTCTCTACGAGACGCTCTTGCTAGCTTGCTTCTCCGTAGGAGTACGCAGGCTCGCTACCGCTGCGCTATGCGCGGCATCGTCTCCCCTTCTCACATTGGGAGAGGCTAGCGCCTGCCGTAGGATGCCCAAAGGGCTGTAGGGAGAAGGGCGCAGTGGCTCCCCATGAGCGACTGGCACACCCGGAGGGCTTGTCGTGAGACATCGCCTCTGCATCACTTTAAATCACAGCTTCTTCGCGTTGACAATCAAAAACCATCACAAAGCAACGTCAGGTATCAGCTTTAACACAAGCAAATGACCCTCTGTATCACACTAACTGCGGAATCGCGCGACAATCAACCGTTGCATATCGGCAAGTAAACGTGCTATAGCCCAAGAATTCAGGCGCTGTTTGTATGCGTAGACACAAAGTGGATTTTACCTATTTATCTATCAAGCGATGTCTACACGGGTTACGCTTACGCACTTGGCACGAAGTCGCTACATGTCTAAATCTGTGGTTTCATTTGAAGGATATCAAATTTTGCAAGATATCTACTTATGATGATCAACGTTGCACCTGCCATTGTAGTACTAGGTCAAAATAGTGTGACAGTAGCACGCAAAATAATCACCGTCCTACCAGGGGCGACGCTATACGGTCTAGCGGGTCGCACATCGGGAGTTGATGTCAGCTTTACTAATTTTGGCAAGACGTTGCGCGAATTATTCGCCCAAGGAACGCCACTGATTGGCATTTGTGCCGCCGGCATTCTGATCAGGACGCTGGCTCCGGTACTCTCGGATAAACAACAGGAACCAGCAGTGCTAGCTGTGGCTGAGGATGGTAGTGCTGTTGTCCCCCTTTTGGGCGGACTTGCTGGGGTAAACGATTTGGCCCGCCGCATTGCCGAAGCGCTTGATGTCAAGCCTGCAATTACGACCACAGGTGACCTCCGTTTGGGCACAACGCTATTGTTTCCTCCCCCTGGATACCATTTAGCAAACCCAGACGATGCGAAGAAATTTATCTCAGATTTGCTAGCCGGGGCGCAAGTCAAACTAGAAGGTATAGCACCTTGGTTGAGTGATAGTAAACTGCCCATAGATCCAAAAGGAGATTTGACTATCCAAGTTACCGAACATTTGGTCACTCTTAGAGCCAACTGCCTTGTCTACCACCCTGCAACTATAGCGATCGCAATTAGTGGCATGATTGGCTATGCAGATGATGCAGTCGCTTTAGTACAGCAGCTACTAGCTGATGCCAGATTAGAAAGAGCATCAGTCGCCGGGATATTTGCACCCATCACCGCTGCTGCCGATCCAGCAATCCATGCCGTAGCTAGCGCCTTGGGAGTGCCTGCCCGCTTTTTTACCCCAAATCAGCTAGAAGTCCAGCTATCAGCAGGTTATAGCCCCGCCCAAGCAGCAGCGATCGCCGCCACAGATACATTCCCCTTATCTCCCTCATCTCCCCATTTGGCGATCGCCATTGCCCCTCAACCAATTGACCCCAACACCATCGGTCAGCCACGCGGACGGTTAGCGATTATAGGCACGGGTCCTGGTGGATCGCAATGGATGTCAAAAGAAGTGAAGGAGATACTCAAATCCGCAACTGATTTAGTAGGTTATAAAACTTATTTAGATTTAGTTGGTTCTCTGGCTGATGGTAAGCAACGGCATGAGTCCGACAACCGCGAAGAAGAAGCACGGGCAAAAATGGCCCTTGATTTGGCAGCATCTGGGCGATATGTAGCTGTAGTTTCATCTGGTGATCCCGGTATCTATGCAATGGCAACAGCGGTTTTTGAAGTATGCGATCGCTATGCCAAACCCGAATGGGATAGTATCGACATTCATGTAGCACCAGGCATCTCAGCCATGCAGGCAGCAGCAGCAGCGATTGGTGCGCCCCTTGGGCATGACTTCTGTGCGATTTCCCTTTCTGACATCTTGAAGCCTTGGTCTGCGATCGAACAACGAATTGCCGCTGCTGCTAAAGCTGATTTCGTAATTGCTTTCTACAATCCTGTTTCCAAAGAGCGTACCTGGCAACTGGCAGAAGCGAGAAAGATTTTACTGCTACATAGAACACCAGATACACCAGTAGTGTTGGCGCAAAATCTCGGCAGACCAGGACAGACGGTGAAAGTGATCACACTTGACCAGTTAACACCAGCAACCGCTGATATGCGGACAATTATTCTCATTGGTTCCACAAAAACCCGAACCATCAAGCGCCGCGATGGTAATATCTGGGTTTATACGCCGCGTCGCTATACCGAACAGTAGGCATAATCAGCGCTGTAAACACAAGGCAAAACTTCTCTTTTGTTGGGGAGGCAGGATAAGTTTTCAGGCTAGATTTTAATAAACCATCAGCCTGCTATAGTTTGAGTGATTCTCACCCACCTTTTCACCAAACCTAATACGAAGATAAACCATCAACAGATAGAGGAAAAGTAGGGAAACCAATGATAGCTTGAGAGGATAGAAAACAAATAATAACCCATTGTGAATAATTCAGTATTAATTGCCCTGACCCTATTAGCGTGTATAGTCCTGTTGCCAGTTAACAAAGCTGATATTGCCCAAGGTTCAACCAATCATGCCATCAAAATGTCTTCATTTAACCTCAGTTCCCAAAAATGGAAAAACCGCGTGCTACTAGTCTTTGCACCGTCTGTTGATAACCATACCTATCAGCAGCAAATGCAACTATTGCAAGAGCATAACAGCGGTTTTGCAGATCGGGATTTAGTTCTTGTTCAGGTTTTGGCAACAGATGAAAGCTATGCCAACAGACAGCCAATAGATGAGTCTTCTGCTGCCAAGTTGCGCGATCGCTTTGGGGTTGACAAAGGAAATTTCCGCGTGATCTTGGTGGGCAAAGATGGTGGTGTTAAGCGCAGTGATGCTACACCAGTCCAGGCGACAGCAATTTTTAAGGAAATTGACGCTATGCCCATGCGTCAGCAAGAAATGCAAAAGCGAGGCCGAAAGTAACTAGTACCGCAAGGCGGAAGTCACTCATTCAAAAGTCACTTGTACTGAGCGTAGCCGTTGGCGCAGCCTCTCGTAGAGAAGTAAAAGTCAAAAGTATTATGGAATAAGCTCTTTAGGGCTTTTCAATGGTTTGCTTATTTACGCCGTGCTGTACTAAAATTGCTGTAGTTAAGATTAGCCCTTTCAAAGTGTAGGCATAAAAATAAGGTTTTTCTTCGCATCTTCGTATTGAGTCAGGTTTACCAAGCTCAAAACAATATCACAGAAGCGATTTCTGTGTATGATCAGGGATTAACTTTACTCAATCCCCACTATGCCAAAGCGGTGTCCGCTTACCAGAATGCTGCCATCACCCAAGAAATGCTCGCTATGAAGAGGGGGCAGCGCTGCTAGAGCGGTTAAGGAGGGAATTCAATATTATCTGAAAAAATTAGTATGGGCGCAAGGCCTTGCGCCTCTACAAACGTACAAATAATTTTGGATAATTTATTTTTTGTCAGTCCCTAAAATGAACTACAATGACTGAAATTGGCCTGATGATGATGGACGTGTTAACAATAAGACAAGCATCTGGGGCCAATTTGCCACAGCAGCAATTATTTCAGATGGAAAATGACGTAAAGCAGTCAAAACAGAGTCAGTTAGAGATAACGGCTGAAGCCACACCACCTGAATTCATTCAGACAGATGGGATTTACCAGGCTTCTCCCTGTGCGATCGCAGTGGATAAAGAACACATACTTAAGAAAATCAGTAAAAAGAATCAGTTCCTAGCTTCTTCTAACTTAGGTGAGTCTAAGAAGTATTTTCAGTCTGGAGGTAAAGTCCGTGCAAAGGCTACAGGACGGTTCCAGAAGTTTAGTAGCCAACTACCTACTCTTAATTTCGGTAGCTCTGGTGTTGCTGTTAGAGCCTTACAACAGCTTTTAGTGTCTAACGGTTATGCCGTAAGAGTAGATGGGATTTTTGGCGCACTGACAGAGACTGCTGTCAAAGCCTTTCAAAACCAGCGGAATTTAGCAACAGATGGAATAGTTGGTCAACGTACTTGGGGGGCGTTGACAATTTAGACGCGATTAATCGCGTCTATACAGGGGTTTGGAGTTAAGAAAATTTATTATTCTCTATATATTAAAAATAATCAGGGAGTGGAACATACTCATATTGGGTTACTTACAATCCCACTTTTTTGACATTTCTTATCAATGACAATCAGAAGAATAACCCTCACACCTTACAAGGTATGAGGATAATAGGGTATTGATACCCTTGTTTTTTGACTGCTAGTTTAAATTATTTGCTTTCTCAACTGCTTCCTTTAACTCTTCAAAGGTAATGCTACCGTCTTTGTCTGAATCATAATTTACTAGCAATTCCTGGGGACTAGTGGTATTTGTTTCTGATGAGATGATTGCACTTAACCCTCTTTTGTCACTCTCGTCGTAGTATAATCAGTGACAACCCCTAGAAGT
>NZ_CALMFY010000200.1 GCF_937863485.1 uncultured Nostoc sp.
TCGCACTTAAACAACTTCATTGGCATGGCTGATTGCTCCTTGTGCAATAAGCTGACATCAAGAAAGATGCTTCAATATTTGTATTCTCATCAGAGAACTTCTTTGACTTCCTTGATTTCAAAATCCTATCAACCTTTTTATTTAACAATAGTAATCTTGATAACAATCACATGAAAATATATTGTTTCTCATTAAAAAATTAAATTATAAATAGACAGGTCTAACTAAATTTAAAGTAATATTTATTTTTATATAAAAAACAATTTTAGTAAACTAAATAGACAGACCCTTCTAACTAAAAATCAATAAATAAATAATTTAATTGCTGTTCTAATTATTGATGTCTCCGTTGGATAAATAGATGAGAGTTGTTTAACTCCAGACAACAAGAAAAAGGTGGTTATTGGCGGATTTGAGGCTCTTTAGCTGAGGCAGTTCGTTGCGCGGCTTTGCCAACTTTAATAAACTGCTATGATCATCAATTGTAACTACTAATACTGTTTGTAAATTAATTTGAAAGTGCAAGTAAATTTGCCAGATGTATGATATTCTTTATTTATAGGGAATCTAATAAAAGGACGAAAACTCCTTAGGTTTCTTTGAAGTGAGTTGTCAGACCAGCCTCATCATTTATTGGTGATGACATAACGTTAATCGAAGTGGAGCAAAACCGCCAAAAAATCGGTTTTTCGTTTGGCGAAGTCGTTTCCATAGGGTAGGCTGGACTGATTTTTTTATGTATCTTCTTTCCAGTAAAAAGAATATTTGTCTTGCTGTGATGAAGCAAAAACCTCTCATTCACTTGCCGTAGCTGTGGAGTTTTTTGAACTATTGGTAACAGTATTGCAACTAATTTTTAGCACCTTTGTTATATCTCGCGTCCCAATAATTCCCACTAATATTTACTGCTAAATCTGTAAGAAGCTGTTTAACTTCTAGCAGGTAACTGCAATATTTATAGTGCTGGAAAACGGTTGATGTCCACTGTCTGACTATATTAATACTGTCACAATGTGAGCAGTGAACTCTTTCAAAATCTACAACTCTATTTTGATTCAGCACTCTACTTGATTACACCATAATTTTGGAGCCGAATCAATAAGTCTACGCCATTACTGAGGTTTTTATGCGAAAAATCGCTATTTATGGAAGAGGGGGAGTTGGCAAATCCACAACGACTCAAAATATAGTAGCTGGACTGAGTGATGTGGGTCGCAAGGTGATGGTTGTAGGGTGTGACTCGAAAGCAGACTCTACGCGGCTCCTATTGGGGGGATTCCACCAGAAGATTGTACTCGACACGTTGCGTAAAGAAGAAGATGATGTCAATTTAGAAGACTTTCGCCAGGAAGGATGGGGGAAGACGCTGTGTGTGGAATCAGGTGGACCGGAACCTGGTGTGGGATGTACAGGCCGAGGTATTCTGACATCAATTGGATTGCTGGAACAACTTGGTGCCTATGATGATGCAGTTAGACTTGATTATACATTTTATGATGGTCTAGGTGACGTAGTGTGCGGTGGATTTGTCATGCCCATTCGTGAACGCAAAGCTCAAGAAGTTTACATTATCACTTCTGGGGAAATTATGGCAATGCATACCGTCAACAACATCTGCCGAAGCATTCAAAAGTATGCTTCTATAGGCGGTATACGTCTGGGAGGATTGATCTGTAACTCTCGCAAAGTCGATCAGGAAAATGATTTGATCAAAGCTTTGGCAGAGAAACTGGGAACTCAAATGATCTACTCTATACCCAGAGACAACATGGTGCAACGAGCAGAGTTCCACCGCAAGACGATGATTGAATATGCTCCTGAGTCTGAACAGGCGCAGCACTATCGCAACCTGGCAACCACGATTGACAAGAACACAGATTTTGTGACTCCGAAATCTATGTCTAACGATCAGCTTGAGGAACTGCTGGTAAGGTTTGGGTTGTTTGACTAAGACGATGCAGTAGGGGTTATCCCTCATATAAAGTATCTGGAGCAATTGGCAACCTCTTACTTGAAAAAGCAGAAAAAACTGCGTAAGTTTCTTACCACCATCTGAGAAATGGGCATTCTCAACCACGCCAAAATTTGTCTACCTCATTGAAGGAGTAGAACTTATTATGTTGACTGAAGAGGTTTTAGTCCAAAAATTTATCACAGTAGCTCAGGGGCGCTGTCCCAAACTCGGCGAGCTGCTCCAGTACTGCCACGTCGAACTTGTAAACTCCTACTGGGGCTGCCCCCCAAAACTTATACAACATTTTGTGGTATTTTATCCTAACATGCTGTTTGCCTCAGTCAATGCCTACAAAGATATTTTCAGAAGTGTTGCCCAAGATTTGGGGCTATCGGACGCAGTTTGCATAAACGCCACACGCATTATTCGCGATCCTGCTTCAAGATTGAAGGAAAAGAACCCCACTCTCTGGTTGGAACTCCAGTGGGTAGCAGTGCCTACTAGAAAAGGCAATTGGTATTTAGATCAGGACTTACCACACTCGGACTGAAAGTTGGGTTATTGCAGCAAAATAGTACACGAATGCTGAAAGTTTGTAAATACTTAATGCCTTGGGATTTGAGCATTTTCTGTTGGTGATACCGACTTGGTTCGCAGATGCTCAAAAAGCGATCGCCAAATAGTATCTAAAAATGCAAGTATATTAGCCAAATGTATGTTATGCTTGCGAAAAATCACCGAAATTGTCAAAACATCAATATGCCTTTCAACAAAAA
Source organism: uncultured Nostoc sp. (assembly GCF_937863485.1). Classification (GTDB taxonomy): domain Bacteria; phylum Cyanobacteriota; class Cyanobacteriia; order Cyanobacteriales; family Nostocaceae; genus Nostoc. Next base: position 2,731 of record NZ_CALMFY010000200.1, read on the forward strand.
CGCCAAAAACTAGAAAACCTTGCTATTGCCCCAACAGATTAGGTTTATCCGCTACGGCTTTTTCTAACGGAGAGATACAGTCTCATGAAACTAGACGTGAATCTTTGCAACAACCTGAAGTCAATTAGAACTCGCTTGGGTATGAGTCAGCAGGATTTAGCTAACAAGGCTGGTGTAACCCGTCAGAGTATTGGTGGTGTGGAATCGGGACAATATGCTCCTTCAGTTGCTATCTCACTGCGTTTAGCCAAGGCGCTTGGCTGCCCAGTTAAGGACTTATTTTGCTTCGAGGAGGATTTACCAGAAGTTCAAGCAGTTCTTAGCAAATCAGTTAAGAGCGGACAGCAATTGCGAGTTAGTCTAGCGCGGGTTGGTGGTAAATGGATAGCTTATCCCCTCGTTGGGAAGGATGCTTTTCGCATCGAAATGATTCCGGCTGATGGTGAAGCAGTTGCGGTGGACGGGTTCTCCGGCATAAGCAAACTGCTTCACCCTCCGGGTTCAGCAGTTGCGATGAGCCACCCCGTTGCAAAAAGAAGTCTGAGCAAAGGAAGCTCCAATTCAGAACTTTTCAAGGTTTGTCCTGTTGATAAACTGGCGAAAGGGTTAAGAGGTATAAGCAAACTGCCATTCTCGAATGGGGTTAAGGTAGAGTATCTCGAGGGTGAATTACAGAACCAAACAGGTAAGAATAAAGTTCTGGTTCGGCTGCTTGATGATATCGATAAATTGGAAAATACAGTTGTGATTGCTGGTTGTACGCCAATGATTTCCCTCTGGGCAAGAGCAGCTGAACGTTGGCATCCGCAACTGCGAGTTCATCATATTTTCGCCAACAGTATGACAGCGTTGCGTAGTCTGTGCCGAGGTGAAATTCACATCGCTGGGATGCACCTGTATGATCCGGAAACTGGAGAACATAACATTCCCTTTGTACGGGAAGCTTTAGCTGGTAGAAGTGCAGTTTTAATTACCCTTGGAGTTTGGGAAGAAGGACTTTTAGTCCCACCAGGAAACCCAAAGGGAATTAAAACAGTCAGCGATTTAGTGGAATTAGGAATAACTATTGTCAACCGTGAATTAGGTTGTGGTAGTCGTATGCTTTTGGAACGCAAACTCCAAGAAGAACATATACTATTGCACACAGTTAAAGGATTTGACCATATCGTTTACAACCATCAAGATATCGCTCTATCCGTAGTGTCAGGAATTGCTGATGCAGGTGTCAGTACGGCATCTGTAGCTGCTGCCTTTGGGTTGGGATTTATTCCCCTACATCGATCACGATACGACTTAGTGATTCTCAAAGAATACTTGGAAGAAATACCAGTACAGCAATTGCTCAGTACCTTAGGACATCGGCTAGTCCAATCGCAATTAGAGGTTCTCGGCGGCTATGATATCAGTAATATTGGGGAAGTTGTAGCGAATATTTAGGGTGGAGTGTGAACCTAATTCGTAATTTGTAATGACACTCGTTCACACTTGGCATATCCCCTTCTCCCAAAGGGAGAGGCTAACGCCTGCCGTAGGATGCCTGTTCGCCGTAAGGCGTCCCCTTAGGGAAGGGCTGTAGAGAGAAGAGAAGGCTTTACGGTGTGCTAATGTAATTCGTAATTATTACCTTATGACTAAGGAATTATGTCTTTTAGTTTCCACAACCCAAATTAGTTGCTCTGTCACTCAATTAGGAATTCCTCAAGCAAATCAAAATCACACAACAAATTAGCTGCTCATGAATCATCACTTCTCTATGAACAAACATCCCATTCAGATTAACGATACAACCTTAAGAGATGGTGAACAAGCGGCGGGTGTAGCCTTTAACGTTGAAGAAAAAATTGCGATCGCCACCTTTCTTGATGCCATTGGTGTTCCAGAATTGGAAATTGGCGTTCCGGCAATGGGGCAAGAAGAGGCAGAGTCGATCCGAGCCATTGCCAATCTGGGATTAAACGCCAAATTATTGGGCTGGAACCGTGCTAATTTGTCTGATATTCAAGCATCGATAGATTGTGGTTTGGAGCGAGTGCATATTTCTGTTCCTGTCTCAGAAATTCAGATTGCCGCCAAGTTTGGTGGCAATCAGCAGAAAATGCTGAACCTTTTGCGGGATGCGATAAATTTCGCTTGCGATCGCGGTTTATCTGTATCTGTCGGTGGAGAAGATTCTTCCAGAGCCGATGAATCTTTTCTGCTGGATGTGGCGTTTTATGCTCAAGAGTTGGGAGCTTTCCGGTTTCGCTTCTGTGACACTGTAGGAATTCTCGATCCTCTGACTACTTACAGCAAAGTTCGCTCTCTTGTCCATCATCTATTCATTCCCATAGAAATGCACACGCACAATGACTTTGGACTGGCAATGGCAAACTCGCTGGCTGGTCTTGAAGCAGGGGCGCTATCAGTTAACACTACAGTAAACGGGATTGGTGAAAGGGCAGGCAATGCGGCGCTGGAAGAAATTGTGATGGCATTAAAACACATTTACGGTATTCCAACGGGCATTGATACAAAACGGTTGTTGGAATTGTCTCGGTTAGTCGCTAAAGCTGCCAACTGGCCGGTTCCTCCCTGGAAAGCGATCGTGGGTGAAAATACCTTCGCACATGAATCAGGTATTCATGCTCACGGTGTGTTGCAAAATCCGGGCACTTACGAACCCTTTGCACCGGAAGATGTTGGTTGGGAACGTCGCCTTGTTGTAGGCAAACATTCCGGTCGGCATTTGATATTCAGTGTGCTACAAGAACATGGAATCACGCTCAGTCAGCTAGAAATTCAATCAGTGCTAGATGCTGTAAAGCATCAGTCAGTAAAAGTTAAGCGCAGTCTCACGGTTGAAGAACTCCTGAGTTTGGTTCCCCAAGGGTGAACGCACACATTTACTGAAACATTAGGTTGCATTGTGCTTTTATTCATTAAAACGTAAGTACATCAACTTGTAAGCTTTCAGTCAGTTTGACCAGAAAAGACTTGAATCAAAGTGAAGTTGGTTAAGAACGCATGACAATTCCGTCTCTGGTTAGCGTAAGCACAGCTCGCCGCAGGCATCGCAATTATTGTACCAACTGCTAAAATGTTACCAATTATATTGGTAATAACTATGCCAAGAAAAGAGCAAGGATGGATTACATTTCAATTGTCTTCAGAAGAACTGCAATTTTTGGAACAGTATTGCCAGCAGTTCCAACGCACTAAGACTGATGTGTTACGCTCCCTGTTGCGTAGTCTTCAAACAAAATTACGAAAACAGCAAGGGAAGCAGTTTGATTCTGGGGAGGTTGATCTTGACTTACTTTGAGCAGTGGTGAAGAATCCTACTCGTAAAGCCAGTTGTCTTGCGCCTAAACAAACTTGTAATGGGGAAGTTAATAATCTCTCTGAAATCGTAAAAAAGCGTTCAAGTTCAAAAGTTGACCATGACAATTTCCACAGAACTACTGCAATGTCTATGGCGGGCTACGTCTATGCGCTACAGTGAAATTCCTTTCAATTACAAAATTGGCTGGAATGATTTTCTAACTGTTCCAGTGATCAAACTTCTGCGGTTTGAGCAGAGTTTCTTGATGCAGAGGTAAATCAGATTTTTGATGCTCCAATGCCACTTGATGTCCAGGGTAGTCAGGATTGGTTAATTCTACTAAAGCATTTTTTTTCTACCATGCTTAATTTTCAGTCCATTCATACCACAGCAATGCAAAAAGCCCCATATAATTGGGCTTTGATAAAAAACCTGCTCTCAACTGAGGCAAGCTTAGAACTAGCTGCAAGTTTTCCCTACGAAGAGTTTCGTTTGTCAGAGGGAGAGGGATACGGATACTCTTGGGGAAAGATGCTTGCCACTAGCGAGGATATTTCCTTGATGCTCAAATCTAGTGATAATCGCTGGCGACAGCGGATGGCACAAGACAGACTTACTTATGATTTGGGACATCTCAGTAATGTCTGGCAACAGTTGATAGAAGGACTGTGGACAGATTCTTACCGCGCAGCAATAGCCGAAATGTCTGGGTTAGAACTAAATAACTGTGTAATGGATATTGGATTTCGCCGATATAAATTAGGACAGTTGCATCACCCACATACAGATGAGCCAAACAAAGTTTTAACTCATCTGCTATTTTTCAATCAACAATGGTCTGAAGATTGGGGAGGCTGTTTGCGAATTCTTAAAGACTCCCAACCGGAATCTGCCTTTCAAGATATTCTACCCTTGAGTGATTCCTCAGTTGTGATCGTGCGTTCTAACAATTCTTGGCATATGGTAACTCTGCTTACTTGCCCTGTATCTGAGTGTCGGCTAGCTTTACGAGTTGCTTTTTTTCGGAATAGTCGCCTAACTTCAGATTTAGGAGAAACCCAGTTAGCTGCGTAGCAGTCAAGTATTTTCTTTCTACTTTTGTCAGAAAATCAGCCTTCTGATTTTCTGGTTCTTCCTTGTCCTACTTATTTATCGTCGTTGGTAATCCCTCTAAAATCGGAAAAAAGTGTTGGAGTTCAAAAGTTGATCATGACTAATCCTACAGAACTATTGCGATCGCGCTATGGTGAAATTCCCTTCAATTACGAAATTGACTGGAACGACTCTCTAGAAACACTACTATCTCACCGTTCAGTTCGGTCTTATCTATCTAACCCTTTACCACCAGGAACCCTAGAATGGCTAGTTGCAGCTGCTCAATCTGCTGCTAGTTCAGCTAATTTGCAAACCTGGAGTGTAGTAGCGGTTGAAGAGCAAGAGCGCAAAGCAGAATTATGCAAGCTCTCTAATAACCAAGTATGGGTTAACCAGGCTCCTGTATTTTTGGTTTGGTTAGCAGATTTAGGTCGGATGGCTCATATTGCTGACAGTCGCGGACTACCTCATGTAGCTCTGGATTACATAGAACTGTTGTTTAAAGCAATAGTTGATGCCTCGGTGGCAGCGCAAAATGCCACTCTAGCTGCTGAATCTGTTGGTTTGGGAACGGTATATATTGGCGCAATCCGCAATAACACGCAAGAGGTAGCAACACTACTAAATTTGCCACCTTTTGTGTTCCCCGTATTTGGATTATGTGTGGGTTATCCCAATCCTGAGGTACAACCTGCTATTAAGCCACGTTTACCGCAGTCAGCTGTATTGCACAGGGAAACCTATAAATTGGCAGAACAAGATGAAGCGATCGCTCACTACAACAATATCATGAAGGAATTCTACATTGAACAAAAGATGAATGCCGCTGTTGATTGGTCGCAAAACTCAGCCGAGCGGATCGCAACCTTAGACTATTTAAAAGGATGCAAAAACTTACGTGAAACTCTCAACAACTTCGGCTTAAAGTTGCTATAAAATAAGTCAGCAGCCAGAAGACACAGAGTACTCTAAGCATCCACCGTACCTCTAGTACCGCAAGGCGGAAGTCAAAAGTCAAAAGTCAAAAGTCAAAAGTATTATGGAATGGACTTTTTAGGGATTTTAAACGGTTGCTCTATTTACGCCGTGGCGTACTAGTAGAGAGCAAGCTACGCGCAATAGGGACTAAAGAATAACTTCTGATGTCTGCACTAAAGCTTCTGACGCTTAAAGATTTGTTACCGCTTCACTAAAGACTCAAAACTCTACGCTCAGTCTCAAAAGATAATTTCAGTGCGTAAGTCCTAAAATAGACCAGCTAACTTGCCAAATATAGCAATTCTCCTGCTTGAAACCTTTGTACAAATTTGGGGAATCTGAAGGCATTTAAGCAGTTAACAGGCGAACGATTTAATGGGTATTCCAGCAAGCTTTATCTCTCCAAAAAGGGCTGAACTGTAAGAATCGCTCTTCTCATGAGAATTGCTGACTAAAAATGTAGAATTAACCAGCGAAACAGAAAGGAGCTTCATAACAATGAATAATTTGTCTACTAAAGACCTCAACAGACTACGCTCTCAAGCCAAAATAATTATGAATCGAGTCGAGATTTTCATAGAAACTTACTTATTAGAAGCTCCCCCTGATGAAAAACTGATTAACGAAACCTTACAAGAGATCATCAAGGCTACGAATAGCTTAACAACGGCAGCATCCAAGATGAAAACCGCAGAACCCGTACCTCATAACGCTAACAATTCAAAATAGTTTAATAGGGCTGAATGGAAACCCATAGCTATTGAATACAGTTCCGAGTGCTGAGTAATCGACGCTAGATACTCAGCACTATTTTGGTTATGGAGATAAATCAATCTAGACTGTTAGGAAGTACCATGCTAAAAGGGCTAATTTCAAAGTTAAACAACTGGTTACAAAGAAATAGAATTGTCCGCAACCTGGAGTTTTTTCAAGATTTTATTATTATTTCTCTCTGTCTTGGTTTATTCTGTGTGATGCTGATCCGACTAGGAGATATGTTCTTCTCTTTTTTACATCCCTTGGATTTGCGGCAAGTAACATCTGATATCCTGTTCATTTTGATTTTAGTAGAGTTGTTCCGTCTATTAATTGATCATCTACAACAACAGAGGACATCCGTGACCGCAGCAGTAGAAATTACTATTGTTTCTGCTTTAAGAGAGGTAATTTTACGTGGTGTTCTCGAAATTCCCCGTGACCAAATTTTTGGAATAGCGATATTTTTACTAGTGTTAACAGGAATTATGCTGGCTTTGCCTTGGATATCTCGTTTTCTTGAACAGGTCAAAATTCCTCACCCCGAACCAACAGGAAAAACGCAATTATTGGCTGAAACTCATCTAACTTCTGATTAATTGTAACCACAAATACTGTTTGAAAATTAGTTGGCGATCGCAAGTAAATTTGCCAAATGTATGATATTCTTTATATATGGATAAATAAAAGTACAAAAGTTCTTCAAAAAAATAAGTATACATAAGAATCACTACTATCATGAGCTTGGACAAAGCAAAATTTTCTTTTAAAGTATGGTTTTTGCATTTTGTTAACTCATAAGCCAAGAAGTGAGGTTGATTCAGTCAAACATATCTGGTCGGGGTTCAGGCAAGAATAAACGCTTTTAGATGAGATATGCAGCGTTAAGCGCCTTTTCAGTATTTTTCACTCAAGCTCCTGTTTTTTGCCTATCAACCTTCAATGGCATTGTAACATTGGGCGTAATAATGCCTAAAATCTATCTGATGGAGTGCATCAGATTCCAAGGCTTCTACCTATCGAAATGAAGCTACCCTGTAAAAATAATTCTCATAATGGGAACTGCTGTTGTTATTTGAACAGGTTTTAAATCCAACCTGAGTCGTTATATAAGTCAAAAGGTTGTGAATGTTCAGGGTTAGAAGTTAGTTTTTTGCTACTAACTATTAACTTCTAGCTAATAGATTGATTAGAACATAATGTTTGATTATCTTACATCTTCCAACGACCACAATTTACCTTACCCAGATACAATTCATCCCATCATTGTCCACTTCGTAATTGCGATGGTGTTGTTTGCCTCTGTCTGCGATGTAGTTGGTTATTTCACAGGTAAAGCTCGTCTTTTTGAGGTGGGTTGGTGGAATATGTGTGTCGCCACGATCGCCATCTTTGTTGCCGTCATCTTTGGTCAGTTTGAAGCTGGCTTGGCAAGACCTTACAATGCTGTTAAGGCAGTACTGAACATACATACGCTGCTTGGCTGGTCACTGTCTGGAATTATTGCAGCAATTACAGCTTGGCGTTATGTACTTCGCACACGCAACCCTGACAAATTACCGATTCATTATATGGTAGCCGGGCTGTTTTTAACCTTAATAGTTGGCTTGCAAGTATATCTTGGAGATGAACTTGTTTGGATATATGGACTGCACACAGTGCCAGTTGTTGAAGCATTAAAAAATGGTATTTTGCGATGAACTCGGAACTAATTGACCAATTAAGTACACAACTAGGTACCAACGGACTGCCTTACACCATTCCTATTCATCCTAACTTAGTCCATTTCACTTTGGGTTTGTTCATCATTGGGATTACCTTTGATATCGTTGGTGTGCTGTTTCCCTTGGAAATATGGGTCTTCAAATATTTTGCGATTACTGTAAAACGTGGCAACTTCTTTGATGTTGGCTGGTACAACATGATCGCTTCCAGCATTATCACTTTTTTCACTGTGGGGGCAGGCTTTTACGAAATGCTTTTAGCAGCACCACCTACAGATGTCAAGAGTGCCTGGGGATTACAGGCAATGCAAACCATGATTTGGCATGGTGTGGGCGGTGTGTTCTTATTAGCACTGATTGTTGGCATGACCATTTGGAGAGGATGGCAACGCTACATCTGGGACAAACAAGCATATAAACAGACAGATAGAGAAGTGCAGTGGATCTATCTGTTCGCAGGCATAGCAATTATGTTCATTATGTTCATCCACGGCACACTGGGAGCGCAACTAGCCACCGAATTTGGCATACACAATACAGCAGATAATTTGCTGCGATTGGGCCAAGACCTGAACACAACACTTAAATAAGTCATTTGCCCAATGCCCAATACTTCGGCTTCTCTACGAGACGCTACGCGTAGCTTGCTTCCCCGTAGGGGTACGCTCAGTACAAGTGCCCAATAACCAATGACCATGAAAATCCAGAAGATTTTAAATATTTTGACGCTG
>NZ_CALMFY010000201.1 GCF_937863485.1 uncultured Nostoc sp.
ACTGGTTTACAAACTGTTGTTACTGTACCTCATAAACCTGCAATACGCTGTATTTTAAATAGTTATTGAGATAAATATATAAAAATTAATATTAAATCTATGATATCTCATAATTTAATTTTTACCACTAAAGCAAAAAAATGGGGGTAAAGAGTATACATAACTCCTCACCCCTCAATCTTCTCAATTAAACTATAAACTAAGCTCCGACAGCTTCCTTGGCGGCGTACAATACCTCTGCATTGATTTCTTTGAAACCGCGATCGCGGGCAAATTTTTCAGTATTACGCTTCACTTTCCCGCGAACAAATCCAGGAATTTTGTTCAATTCTGCTTGACCATCTTTTGTCCAATTTAAATCAGAATCAGCAGAAATTCCCCTAGTAATTACTTCTTTGGTATCGTGACCACCGAAGATTTCTAACAGATGATCTTCCATTCCCAAAGTGAAGGAATTGTAGATTAAATCTGTAATCTGATTCGTGCCTTCGTAACCCATAAATGGTTTGTAACCAATGGGGAAGTTTTGGACGTGGATTGGTGCAGCAATTACGCCGCAGGGAATATCCAAGCGTTTACCAACGTGGCGTTCCATTTGGGTGCCAAAAATAGCAGAGGGTTCGACACGAGCGATCGCATCCCCAATTGCACCATGATCTTCGGAGATTAGCACTTCATCGCAATACTCGCTAACCTGTTCCCGGAACCAATCTGCATCATATTTGCAGTAGGTTCCAGCCCAAACAACATGAATCCCCATTTCTCGCGCCAGAATCTTGGTGATGGCGGCGGCGTGGGTGTTGTCACCAAAGACCACAGCTTTTTTGCCAGTCAAGTTTTGACAGTCAATAGAACGGGAGAACCAAGCAGCCTGAGATACATACAGGGTTTGCTCATTGATAAAGTCTTCGTAATCAACTTCTGCACCTTGAGCGTTAATTACCTGCTGAATCTTGCGAATACAACGGGCAGTTTCCACTACACCCATTGGAGTAATATCTATATAAGGTGTGCCGAATTGTTCTTCCAGATAACGAGCTGTGGTTAAACCAAGTTCACGGTAAGGCACCAGGTTAAACCAGGCTTTGGACATTTTCTTCAAATCGTTCACCGAAGCACCTTCGGGAATTAAGGTATTTACCTCAATCCCCAAGTCAGCCATCAACCGTTTCAGTTCGGTGCAGTCATGATTATTGTGGAAACCAAGGGTAGTAGTACCGATAATGTTAACCGAGGGCTTTGCAGTTTTGCCCTCTGCCAATTCGCCCCGCCTCCGAGCTTTTTCAATGTAGTATTGGACAATTTGATCAAGAGTGCGATCGGCTGCTTGCAGTTCGTTGTAGCGGTAGTGGTTCACATCCGCCAGCATTACGTCTCCTTTGGCTTCCAATTGTGCCCGTTCGACAAAGTTGTGCAGGTCTTCTTGCAAAATGCTGGAAGTACAGGTGGGAGTTAACACAATTAAATCTGGATGTTCCTCGGCATCCTTGCGGACGATGTTATCAACCACCTTTTCTTGGGAGCCACGCGCCAAAACGTTGCGGTCAACGACACTGGTTGTCACTGGAGTGAAATCCCTCTCCCGCGATAGCATGGAGCGCATGACGTTAAAGTAGTCATCGCCAATGGGGGCGTGCATGATCGCATGAACATTTTTAAAAGAACTAGCGATTCGCAGAGTGCCGATGTGGGCTGGGCCTGCATACATCCAGTAAGCCAATTTCATGTTTGTGTTCTCCCTTTTCAACAGAAATAACACGGAGTCCGATAAGAGTGGACTATAAGTGCTTGATTATTATTAAATCGTTTCTAATTGTCTCAAAACTTGTAGCCCTGAATAAGTGAAGAGTTGTAAGGGTTTTATCTGGAGTGCATAGGCGTAGGCATCCCTCAAACCTGCTTACTGATTGGGATCTAGCTGATGATTTTAACAACATGGCTGTTGTTTTATTTAAATAAATCTTAATTTTTCGGCAAATTTGTTTTCAATTTGGGGCGGGATGTTAACCCCCCTTAAAAAAGAGGGGAATAATATTAGCGTAGTTTGTTCATTCGAGGGAGTATAAATTAACTTAGAGAGGCGTTAATTACTGCCGAAAAATTTCTACTTTTTGTAACACCACTTCTTGATTCGGACGATCTCTAGTCGTAGGCACATTAGCGATCTTGCTGACTATATCTAGACCTTGGACAACTTCACCAAAAACACTGTGTTTGTTGTCAAGGTGAGGCGTTGGTGCTTCTGTAATGAACCATTGCGAACCATTTGTACCGCGTCCGGCATTAGCCATCGACAGGATGCCAGCACCAGTGTGTCTCAATTCCGGATGAAACTCATCCTCAAATTGATATCCCGGGCCACCAGTACCCCAACGGCTGGCCGTATCCAGATAACGACTCAGGGGATCGCCACACTGAATCATAAAATCAGGGATGACCCGGTGAAAGCGAACCCCATCGTAAGCTGGAGTTCCCTTACCAGATTCACCAGTTTTAGGGTCTTTCCAGTCGATTGTTCCGGTTGCTAGACCGACAAAATTTTTGACGGTGTTGGGGGTTCGCTCTTCCTCCAAACGAACTACAATTTCACCCAAGGAAGTAATTAAACGAGCGTGCAGCTTGCCATTACCGGGAATATTAATTTCTGGAAAGTTCATTAGATATCCTACTTTAACAAGTGCCAGTATTTGACCTATACAAGTTTATCAGCATTCAAGTTGCTCCCTTTAAACATGACAAAAAACCTCAAGGAAGGAAACTTGAGCAAACGAATATTTTACTCTGGCAAATTTATCGCTGGATTCCGGCTAAAAAATCCTCTAGGGACTAGCTTAAATCCAACTCCGTGAACAGGCATCACAGGCCAATCTTCCGATCGCGGAATATGAGTCACGCCCATTGTGTACCACAGCACGATATCTTCACCCATCAAGGACTCATCGTCTGCAATATATTTTGGCAAACCCTGTCCTGGTTGAGTCTGGTTGGGATAATCACCGCCAGCATAAAGTTCAGCAGGTTTATATTTTGTTACCCAAACGTGGTGAGTCGCAAATTCTGCCCTTTGACGGATTTTTGAGCCTTCCACAGGGAAAAACATGGAGTTTCCACCAGGCATTAGCATATATCCAGGTGCAGCGCCCAAAGCATTCTTTTTATCTGCACTAACAATCATCCATTCCCGACTGCTTTTCATATCCAAATCGCGCACAGCAGCCATTTCTGTTGTTAATGGGGTTTCTACAAGTGCGTAGTTTACCGCCGTAGGCATCGCATTTCCTAAAGGATTTTTCTCATCCATCGGCAAAGCTTTCACGTTCATTTCCATCACAGAATTAGCTTGACCATCGACATCGAAATCTAAGCGGTAGTTGAAAAAGTGCTGGTGATTAACTCCGAAGATATTCTTAGCGATTAGCCGACCATTGGAATTACCTTCAGATTGCTTTTGGGCAGCCGTTCCCTGCGCCAGGACGATACCCGTTAATTCATTTTGGACTTCCAAAGTCCCATCCTGGTGAAAAATCCAATTGATGCTGTAATCATAGTTGTCAACGGCCGCAGTCATTGTCATCACTAATTCTCGACTGCGACGGACATCATTGCGCTGAGTATTATACTCATAGTGTTTCCAAAGCATTCCGTTATCGCGCTCGTAGATACCGATGACCCCTGGCATTAGATAAGGTTCTCCCTGCTCATTAGCAAATACAGCATTTAGCAACAGGCCGTTTTCGGGAATTTCCTTACTTAACTCCATCGTATTTGCTAGCAAACCAAGGTTATATTCTCCAACATCAAAGGCATTCCTAAATGACCAAGTAGGCTCAGGATCGCCATAAGGTACTACCATCTCCGATAGACTAGCGCGGTATAAAACTGGTCGGATATTTTCCCCGTCCTTGTGCGTCACTTGGTACAGCATTAATCCATTTCGAGGATGCATTAAATAGCGAAACTTCCAACCTTGCCAGCTAATTTCATTGTCTTTGATCTGGAAAGTTGTACCATTTGGTTGGAGAATCTTTAATGCTTTAAGTGGTGAAAGTAATTTGCCCAAAGACTTTACATCGTAGTTCCAGTTTTCTTGAGAGAAAGGGACGTTTCCTCTATCAACAAAACTGGCGATTTTACCCGTGTTCAAATTGACAGTTGCTACGACTCCTTCAATCGGACTACCGTAATAATTCCAGCCTTTACCCTGGTAGTAAGATAAGCTCCGACAAAAACGATTACCTGTTGCTTCTTCCTGTTGACTCAGGATGCCTGGGGCCCACGAACTGATTTTGACTTGATCGAAATCAGTAATTCCCCGCCTTCGCATCGCTTTTTGCCATCGGGGATCGGCTTTGACTACCTGAATTGCCAGTTCATATTCTGAATTGACGATCGCAGGTTGCACAGACGGTATTTCTTTCCAAGAACTTAAGGTTTTGCTTGTCAGATCAACAATTCCCTCAAAGGTTTTGTTTTGCGATCGCTCATAGATTACCAAAAAAGCTTTTCGCTGGAAGACTTTACCGGGTGTAAATTTCAGAACTTCTTCTTTATCTGGTTCTTGTAAAGCAATAAGTGGAAAAGCTGCCATTTCGCTCAAAGTTTTTTCTCTTTTGATGATCGAAACAGCTGTGCTAATTTCTACCTCTGTTAGCAAAGTGAGAGGATGGGAAATCGAAGGTTGTTGAGCCATTAATTTCCCCATTAATCCAAGTGAGAGAGAAATGATGGCAATAGCTAGCCACAAAAAACGCCTTAGCCGCTTAATCATCTTTTAAATTCTTACAAAAGACGTATAGTTATCTATTTCTAAGCCGAAGCCTGAAACCCGATAAATTAAGCAAGCTAAAGCTAAATTAATTTGCTACCAGTATCAGCAATTACGCAGAAACCAAACGGCGTAAAGATTCAGCACGGCGTTTAGCAATAGAGTTATTTGGAGCAAATTTTAGTGCTTCTTCGTAAGTTTGTAATGCCTGACTAGTTAACTTTTTTTTCTCGTAAGCGTGACCAAGATTATTCAACCCTGTTACGTAGTCTGGTTTAGATTTGAGGGCTTCTTTATACTGACGAATTGCTAAGTCATATTGCTCTTGGATAAAATAAACATAACCCAGCCCGTTGTAAATGGGGGCAATATTTTCTTCTCCCTCTTCTGGGGCAGCTTTCAGAGCTTTTTGAAACAGCGCGATCGCTTGGGAATACATTTTTTTCTCTGAATAAATACTGGCTAACTCATAATATTCTTGAGTCGTACCCTTTTCTTTCTCTAACTTCTTTCGCAATTTTCCAAAGGAGCCTTCAATCTTGCGAGTTTTGAAAATCTGGCGAAAAACACCCACGGCTGCAATTGTGAGTAGAACCACCAAAATTGAGAGATAAACAACGGCTAGACTGTTATCCATTGCTGCAAATACAAATATTAAAAGTTGCTTCTGTAATCTATTATTAGCCTATTGGGCATGAGGGAGATGAGGCAGACGCGATTAATCGCGTCTTTTAAGGTAAACCCCAATATTGAGAGCGTTGCTGGAGCCAACCTTGTTCTAAGTAACGAGCGATCGCTTGATTCACATTTCGTCTTAACTCATCGTACTGCAATCCCTTGGGCATGACTACAGACAAGGGTTCAGTTGATAGCTTAGTTGGTAGTAGCCGATATTGGGGATATTGTTGCACCCAACCGCTCAGAACGCTAGCATCTGCGGCAAAGGCTACGGCGGCATTACTTTCTATTTCCTCTCGCGCTTCGTCATAGGAATTCGCTCCTACTAACTCGGCATTTGGCACATAGAAGCGCACTTTAGCAATGGTACTGGAGTTGTTGAGTACGGCAATTTTTTGTTTTGCCAAATCACTCAATTTCTGCACAGAGGCATCTTTTGTAACTAATACAGTGCCATCCAAATAGTAGGGAACACTGAAACTAACTATGCGGCTACGAGATTCAGTTGCTGTTACCCTAGCGATCGCAAAATCAACTTTCTTGTCTAAGACTACAGACAGGCGATCGCGATTCGCTACAGGTTTCAATTTGACAGCCTTTGCTTTCCCAACCAAATCAGTTGCCAAGCGCTGTGCCAAGTCAATTTCTAAGCCTTGCAAATTGCCACTGGTATCTTTAAATCCCAAGGGACGCAAGTTATCCTTAACTGCAACAGTTAAATAGCCCCGCTGCTGAATTTCTGGCATTTCGGCGGCAGATGCAGTTAAGCCTGTCCCCACTATGGAAAAGCAAGATATCCAAAAAATAGTGGCGGATAATACCAGATGTAACCGAGTAATTACTTGCCATCTGTTACATCCCTTGTACATCCGTTGCCACCTTTATCCTTTAGCTTGATTTGCTAGTTCAGCAACTTTGCCGAAGCTAGCTGGATCGAGGACTGCCAATTGCGCCAACATCTTGCGATTTAGTTGGATATCAGCTTTTTTCAAGTTACCGATCAACTGGCTGTAACTCAAGCCGTGTTGCCTTGAAGCAGCGTTGATGCGAGTGATCCAGAGGCGACGAAAATCGCGCTTTTTCTTTTTGCGATCGCGGTAGGCACTCCGTAGGGCCTTCATCACTTGTTGGTTGGCAGTTCTAAACAGAGTTGAATGGGAACCGCGAAAACCTTTAGCTAGTTTGAGAATTTTATTGCGGCGCTTCCGAGCTACATTACCGCGTTTTACCCGTGTCATAACTTATTTCCTGAAATACTTACAAATATGGGAGCATCAAGCGCACGTTGAGTTCATCGCGTTCATGTACAAGTGTACTCTTGGACAGGCTACGCTTTTTGTTGGAAGATTTGTGCTCTAAAAGGTGGTTTTTGAAAGCTTTACGACGGACGATTTTGCCGGTGCCAGTGGCACGGAATCGCTTCGCTGCTGCTTTACGAGTCTTTAGTTTAGGCATGGTCTAGCTTTAATTCGACACGATCCATAATTATATACTAATAAAATTGCTTGAATGGAAATTAAGTAAACGATTTAACCAACCGCGATCGCTGTAGATAAAATTAATTTCACTGATGGATGAAGTAAATATAGTCGAATATGACCCATGTTGGCAGACCTTGTTTGCACAAGAAGCCGAGCGTATTTGGCAGGCACTAGGCAATGACTTAGTTGCGCAAATTGAACATATTGGTAGTACGGCAGTACCAGGACTGGCAGCCAAACCAGTTATTGACATTATGGTAGGAGTCCATTCCTTAGTAGATGCGAAATCTGCTGTTCCGATATTAGAATCATTGGGATACGTTTATTGGCGTGAAAACCCGCATCCTGGACGGATGTTTTTTGTGAAAGGAATGCCACCATCCGGAAAGCAACGGACTCATCATGTTCATATAGTCGAGGTTAACAGCGAATTTTGGGAACGCAAGCTATTTTGCGACTATCTGAGGAGGCATCCTGAAGAGGCGAAACGTTACGAAGCTTTAAAACGCGATTTGGCGGCAAGTTTTCGGAGCGATCGCGAGGCTTATACTAATGGTAAAAATGACTACATCCGGGCTGTGATGGCAAAAGCACGGTGTGAGAAGATGGGCAAAAAAGAGTGATTATCTTAACTATTTTCCCTTTCCAATCCCAGTTATTTGAAAAATAAACTCTGCGGCTTTACTCATTAACGAAGTATCAATATCAATTTGATAATTCCCCTGTTTTAAAACTTCCGTCACAACTTTCCTGAAATCTGCATTACCTTTCCTTGCACCCAAACCATTAATTGCACATTCAATTTGCCTCACGCCACAACTTAAAGCAATGAGTGAATTATCTACCGCCATGCCCAAATCATCATGACAGTGTACTGAAACAACAGTTTGATCAATATTTGCTACTCGATTAAAAATCATTTGCAGAAGTTGGGAAAAATCTTCTGGCGATGCCAAACCTAAGCTATCAGGAATACTAATAGTGTTAGCACCACTTTTGATTGCAGTTTCAATAGATTTACACAAAAAATCTGGCTCACTTCTGGGAGCGTCAAAAGCACTCCATTCTACATCATCACAGTAATTGCGTGCCAGAGAAACACTTTCTTTAATTGTTACTAATACTTCTTCTTTGCTGAGTTGAGATTGATTTTTAATATTTACCGGAGTATAGGTGTGTATTCTACCTTTTCTAGCTGCTTTAATTGCTTCAGCAAGAGTGGTTATTTCATTGGGATTGGAACTCGCTAGCCCACAAATAGTAGATTTTTTAATTATTTTAGAAATCTGAAATACTTCATCAAAATCTTTTTGAGAACTTCCTGGATAACCAACTTCAATAATATCTACTCCCATTTCTTCGAGCAATTGGGATATGGTAATTTTTTGTTGCAAATTCATTTTGACACCAGGCGTCAATTCTCCATCACGCATGGTTGTGTCGAAAATAATTACTTTGTTATGACTTGTTGACATATTCGTCAGAGAAAGCGATCGCTTAGATAAAATATAATTTTAAGGAATATCCTCACTTAAGAAAACTGTCTCTAAATCCCGATAACCACTGACAATACGTGCAACTTCCACACCGCCATCAATGGGACGATAAAATATCAAGTAATCTTCGATTGGAAAACTCCGTAAACTGCTGGCAAAATTATCGCAACTTTGCCCCATATTAGGAAAATCAGCCAACAGTTTACACTGCTGTATAATTTTTTTGTTGAGTCTTCGAGCCGCACCAGGATTAAAGCGGGTAATGTAGCTGCTAATTTCTTTCAAATCTAATCTAGCTGAAGGTGCTAAAATACACCTACTCATTATTTAACAGCCTCTACTTGTTGCATTTGGGCTTCAGCGCGTCGGATGTCTTCTTCAATTTCAGCAAATACCTCTTCACCATCAATTCCTTCACCACGTTCGAGTTCTTCAATACCAACTTGGATTTTAGCTTTCAACTCTGCTAGACGCTGCTCTCGGATGCAATCGCGTTCTTCTAGCAATCTCAATGCTTCACCCATCACCTCACTCACTGAGTGGTATTTCCCACTACTAACTTTATCCTTAACCAACTGCTCCAGTTCTGGGGTCAAAGATATATTCACAACTATTACCTCATTCGATTTACTCTATATGCTAACCGACAGGGGTTGGAGCAAGGTTAAAATAATTCGCTGCTGTTTAGGCTTCTTGATAAATTATTTCTTGAAACTGGATCATATCTTTTTGCGGATCGGCGTGGCTAACTTTCACTAATATCTGTTCGCCCAAGTTCACAGAACGTTTGAAAGTCATTGGCAACTGCAAGCCCAAATCTTCTAGCAAAATTAGGGCCAAGTTGCTATCTTCCCGCAGCCACATCAACACTGTCACATCCCAAGTTTCCTCTGGATGACGGCGTAAATACTCTAGAGCATAATATCTATTAGTTT
Organism: uncultured Nostoc sp.; assembly: GCF_937863485.1. Taxonomy (GTDB): domain Bacteria; phylum Cyanobacteriota; class Cyanobacteriia; order Cyanobacteriales; family Nostocaceae; genus Nostoc. The sequence goes on from NZ_CALMFY010000201.1 coordinate 9,356, forward strand.
GCCGTTCCACCATTGTCACTTCTTGGGTGATACTGGCAACAGTCATCATTACTTCTTTTAGTTGTTCTGCGGAAAATGGCAAAACTTCACCGCGCAAATGAGCTTTCAATTGAAAGTGGGTGAGCAAGTCACTGTAGCGGCGGATGGGAGAGGTTGCTTGGGTGTAAGTATCCAAACCTAAACCAGCATGACGCAAAGGCGTGATGCTCATTTCACTCTTGGGCATACAACGACGCATGGCGCAGGCGCGAACGAATCCAGCTGGAAGTAGGAGCAATTCCTCATCTGGAGGTAATTCCGGTTGCGGCTGACCGCGAAAGGGCAAAGGTATGTTATGAGCTTTACCATAACGAGCCGCAACTTCACCGGCAAGAATCATCATTTCTGCTACCAGTTGCCGCGACGGGGAATCGTCCAAAATGTCAATGTTGATCTCGTCACCTTTGACTTTGATCGTCGCTTCCGGCATAGTGATGCTAATTGCCCCTTGGGCGTAACGCCAAGCTTTACGCCGCTGTGCCCAAGTAGCGATCGCGGCAATTTCCGGTTCTGCTTGTACCCTTAATTGCAGCATTTCATCTACATCTTCGTAGGTGAGGCGATAAGTCGGCTTAATCGAACTGGTATGAATGCTGTAATCTTCTACTACTCCAGTTGTACCTAAAACAATCCCAAAACTGAGGGCGCAACAAACCCTTCCCTGGATCAGACTCATTGGCCCAGTTGCCAATACCTCTGGGAACATGGGAATCATCCCCGTAGGTAAATAGACTGTACTACCCCGCTTTCTAGCTTCCAAATCTAATTCATCTTCTGGCACTAACCATCTAGTGGGATCGGCGATATGCACCCATAGGCGTTCCCGTCCATCGGCGAGTACTTCCCAACTTAGACCATCGTCGATCTCTGTGGTAGTTTCATCATCAATGGTGTAGACCTTCAAGTGAGTCAGATCCAAACGGTTTGTATCTAAGTCAATCGGCGGGAAATCCAAACGCTGTTGCGCCACTTCTAATACCTTATGAGGAAATTGAATTGGAATTGAAGAACGACGCAGGAACAAGTTTTCATAAGGACTCCAGCAACCCAAATCCACCAACAGTTGAAAGGCTCCTTGGGGTGTTGTGGGTCGTCCCAGCATGGTCATAGTTTCTAATACTGGAGCGCTGGGCGGATAAGCGCGAGCCAAGGAGTCATAATTAACCCCCGTCCGCACGGTGTCAGCTATCAGCGCTGCGTATTTTTCTAGTCCTTCTAAGCGCTGGCGATCGTGGCGGCCCCACTCTACCACTTCACCTTTGAGCGCCTGCTCTATACGAGTTAAAAATTCCTGCTGTCCCTTAGCTTTTAGTGCCTCTACTTGCAGCTGGTGCTTGCGTTCTGCCACCTGAGCAGCAGTTCGCGGTTCGTAAGCGTCTCCTTTTTGCTTGAAATAAAGTTTGTCGTCTGATAACAAGCAATAGGCGGCGTAACAATGAGGCACGGCTGATTCTGAAAATAGCAGATTCGCCATTTGGTCTGGGGTGACTGTTTCCCCATCTTCAACCAGTAATTCCCAAGCCACTTCTAAGCTAGATGGATCTAAATAAGGCTTGATCTGCTCCAAAAAGCTGGCAATCTCAGAGGGCTTGTAAGTCTGTCCGGTAACTGTATAGGTTATTTGTTTAGGCGCGAGGCTGTGGGATTGACCACGTTCGTCTACCACAAACCAGCGGGTTTTACCGTCTGGACGTTCTACGATGCCCAGACGGCGATCGCCTTGAACCCTAAATTCAACTAGCGTCCCCTTCTCCACAACTCTCGCACTCTAATAATTTTAGATTTTAGTCGCACCTTTGGTGCGCTGGAAGCGCAACTTGGATTTTGGTGAAGCAGCGCGGTGAGCCAGCGCGTTGGGCGGGTTTCCCGACTTGAAGCGACTGGCGAACCCGTAAGGGTCTTGGGGGTTTCCCCCATGAGCGACTGCTGAACCCGAAGGGATTTCATAACTGGTATTAAATCCTAAATCCAACCATTTTTGATCCAGCAATTTATTTTACACTCTCTTCTTCAGATTTGAGATTTTGGTCTTAGTAAAGATAAAGCCAAATGTTTATTTAAATACAGCTTCTCTTTATAATCCAAAATCTAAAATCCAAAATCCAAAATTGCTCTAGCCTTCCGCGTTGATAAATGGCAACAAAGCCACAATCCGCGAACGTTTAATTGCTAATGTCAACTCTCGCTGTTGCTGAGACGTCAGCCCAGTAATCCTACGTGGTAGTATTTTACCCCGCTCTGTGACAAACTTACGCAATAAATCAACATCTTTATAATCGATTGGTTCTCCTGGCTTGATCGGAGAAAGACGACGACGGAAATAACTCATCTCTATTTAATTTCCTTGTGAACGGTATGTTTGTTGCAGTGGGTGCAGAACTTTTTCAGTTCTAGCCGATTTGTAGTGTTGCGGCGATTCTTGGTACTGGTATAACGGGAAACACCAGCAGAACGCTTATCTAAATTTGTCCGACACTCGGTACACTCTAGTGTGATAATAATGCGGGCACCTTTACTCTTAGCCATAATCTTACAAACAGTGAAGCCTGAAGAGAATTAACACAAATGACTATCTTCTCACATTCCGCCGCATATTTTCAACTAATCTTTTGACTTTTATATCGAGGGAGTAGCCACGACGCGACGAAACTATGAAAGTTCCGCAGTAGCGATCGTGTAAAGCCTGCCGCATTTGGGCATCATAGAAGGCAGTCCCACAATCAATTGCTAAGGGAAGTACTAGCAGTATAGCAGTGGGATTAGCTCTAATATTGCTTAGGGCAATTGAGACTAAAAGGGCACCCAAGCCGATGATTGCCTCTCGCTTCAGCAGTGAGGGCAAATCTGGAATTCTGCTTATCACTTGCCCATCTTCGACTGACAACACCTTTAAATCGAACGCCCAACGCCCTAAACTTTGCCCTTGATTGTTGTATACCAGTAGCACCCGCAAAACTAGCCAAAGTATTACGAAAACTAAGATTTCAACAAATTGAATACCGATATTGCTGCCTCCCAGTAGCGAACTGACTAACCAGACACCAAGGAAATCAAGTCCCAATGCCATACCTCGTCGCCCAATATCAGCCTTGGGATAGTGTTTTTGGGGAACTCGTTCGATTGTCATACAAAATAGGTATTTTTATTTAGGGGTTGGGGAATAATGATTGCTCCTGTTTTTTATATTAAGATGATGACTTGGCTACTTGCTGCGCTGTAAACGAACAAAAACCAGCCAACATAAATTTGTGCAACTGCCAACTGCACGACTCAAGAATAGTATTAAGCAGCTATAGCGATTTATCATCCCTTGCCGGTTCGCGCTTTGGTGTTCTCGTAGAATAGCCGCTACGCGTCATGGATGCAAGATACAGTAGGGGCGTACTGCTAATTCCAGAATGACTTAAGCTTTAATTCTGTTTTTGGGAAATATTGTATTGTTGTAAAAACTTAATTTTAATTAATTTTGAAGTTGTATCCATGAAACATATGTTTACTAAAACAGCTTTTAGAATAGTGACGACTACTAGTTTAATGTTAGCGATCGCCATAACCACTAACGACCTAGCTGATGCTGCTGAGTTCAACTTTAACTGGAAAGGAGACACCGGTTATTCAGCTAAAGGTTCATTTAACTACGATACAACAACTGCTTCAAGCGTCATCTCTGAAGCAGGTTTAGGGGCTACGAAGAACTTGCAGTCTCTTTCAATTTCCTTCTTTGATCCATTGAATACTTTCATAAATAGTTTCACTCCAGTGGTTAGTGGTGTATCTAACTATAAATATTTGAGATTCAACTTTGATAACACTACTCAGCAAATCTTTGGACCCTTTGATGTTGGCAAGGATAATAACCTTTCTGGTGACACATGGCTTAATAATAATCTCGCACTCATAGATGAAAACTTTAGTAATCAGGTTCTAGCTAAAGAATTTCATTTGATCAACAGAGATGCACCAGACAAAGAGCAAATACTAGATTTAACTAATAATTCAGTCCAGATATCAAAAGTCCCCGAAGGAAGCATAATTATAGGTTTACTAGCAGTGTGTAGTTTGGGATTTACCCTCAAGCAGAAAAAAGCTAGCACAGCTTGACGTAAATCCAGCTATTATCACAATTAACAAGACTTGGGGATTTTGCCCCTTGTCTTAAAGGTAGGTAAACTTCTGACTTTTGCACATAAAGTGAAAAGTTAATCAATTTGGGATTTGGGATTTTAGATTAACCCCATAGCTAAAGGTAGGACTGCTGGGAAAGGAATTTTAGATTTTTCTATAGTTGAAACAACGATGGCTGTGAAACCAGATTTTAATTTTGAATCCTTCTATCCAAAATCCAAGTTGCGCTTCCAGCGCACCAAAGGTGCGACTGAAATATAAAATTGATCAGTGTTACTTTACAGAGATTAAGGTAAAAAGTCGGAGGCGATCGCTATGTTATCAGTCAGCGATGCACAAGCAATTATTTTAAATTTAGTCCAACCATTGGATGATCAACGGGATACGGAAGTTGTCGATTTATTGGCAGCCGATAGTCGTATTTTGGCAACACCTGTCACCAGTCCGCTAGATTTTCCCCATTGGGATAATTCGGCAATGGATGGCTACGCAGTTCGCTATCAAGATGTACAACACTCTAGCAGCGAACAACCAGCCGTTTTAGAAATTGTTGAAAATATTCCGGCTGGGTATCAGCCCAAGTCTACGATTCAACTAGGGCAAGCCGCGCGGATTTTTACAGGTGCGGTGATCCCAGCAGGTGCGGATACTGTAGTTATGCAAGAGAATACACGTCGGGAAGAAAACCGCGTATTTATCCTGGCTGCACCAAAACCGCAAGAATTTGTCAGATACAAAGCATCTTTTTATCAAGCTGGAACACAACTACTACCAGCAGGAATTAAGTTAAATGCCCCAGAAATTGCCGTTTTAGCAGCAGCACAATGTCCGCAATTAAGTGTTTACCGCCGTCCGCGTGTGGCAATTTTTTCGACCGGTGATGAGCTGATGACAGTTGAGAAACTGCTGCAACCAGGGCAAATTGTAGATTCTAATCAGTATACGCTGGCAGCTTTGGTAAAGGAGAGTGGGGCAGAACCGTTAATTTTAGGTATTGTGAAGGATGATCCAGTTGCTCTTGAAAAAGTCATTGCCGACGCCATTGCGATCGCTGATATAGTTATCTCTTCTGGTGGTGTCTCAGTGGGAGATTATGATTATGTTGACAAAATTCTAGACTCACTAGAAGCAAAAATCCACATTCAGGCTGTGGAAATGAGGCCAGGGAAACCCCTTACTGTAGCCACTTTCCCCAGTACAGACGCGATTAATCGCATCTCTACCCGTTCAGCCCTCTATTTTGGTTTACCAGGAAACCCTGGGGCTGTATTGGTAACTTTTTGGCGGTTTGTGCTACCAGCAATCAAGAAACTTTCGGGAATTACTGAAGGTTGGGAACCAATATTTTTGAAAGTGCGATCGCATGATGAGTTGCGATCGGATGGCAAGCGTGAAACTTACCTTTGGGGTAAATTGCATTTAATTGATGGAGTTTACGAATTTCACAAAGCTGGTGGTAGTCACAGTTCTGGGAATTTAATTAATTTAGCTCAAACCAATGCTTTGGCTGTTGTGCCGGTGGGTAAAACATTAATTTCTCCACAAGAAGAGGTGCAGGTTTTGCAGCTTATTAACAGGTAAGTTGGTCAAAATAATACAGCACTTTGCAAGTAAATGAAGTACACCTCTCCTTGCTAAGGGGAGGGTGCGCGACAGGGCGGGTGAGGTATTTTTGTACTTCACCAAGTTTAAACAGGACTTACGCACGGATCATGAAAAAACGAACCGCAAAGGACGCAAAGGACACGAAGGAATAAGGTTTCAGAGAGTTATTGCGTAAGTCCTATTTAATCTGCTGTAGTTAAAATATCTGCTCAAAAGCCTCAATCAAGCTGTTAACTTCCTCAAGGGTGTTGTAATGCACCATACTTACCCGGACTATTCCACCTTGCGATGCTAACCCCAAGTATTCAATCAGCCGTTTAGCATAAAAGTCGCCGTAGCGAATTCCAATGTAATGTTGGTCAATTTTTGCCGGAATGATTGAGCTATTCATTCCATCTACTACAAAAGATATAGTTGGTACACGGAATCGGCGATCAGCCTTTGATTGACCAATCACTCGCACATTAGACTTACTGTTGAGGTAGTTTAGGAGGCGATCGCTAATCTTTTCTTCATGGATGCTAATTAGATCAAACGCTTGCACCATTTGATTTCTCAAATCAGGTGCAGTTTGATTGCCGTAGTGCAGTTGTGCTAATTCACTTAGATAATCACATAACCCTAACATTCCATAACTTAATTCAAAATTGACATTCCCTAACTGAAATTTATAAGGTATATCTGTCTGTTCAATAAAATAATGGTTCCAACCAGGCAATCTTAATAAATGTTCTTCTTTCCCATAAAGTAAGGCATGATGTGGCCCATAGACTTTATAACAACTCAAAGTATAGAAATCAACATCTAAATCTTGCACATCAACTAATCTGTGGGGTGCATAAGCTACACCATCTACACAAATCATCGCGTTGCGCTCGTGGACAAATTCAGCAATTTCTTTGATCGGGTTGATGGTTCCCAGAACATTAGAAGCATGAGTCAAGGCTACTAGTTTGGTGCGCTCACTCATCAAGAGTTCTAAATCTGCTAAATGAAGTTCTAAGGTGTCTGGGCGAATTTGCCACACTTTAACCTTCATTCCTTGTTTTTCAAGAGCAACCCAAGCACCAATATTGGCCTCATGGTCACAATTAGTAACAATAATTTCATCACCAGGTGTGAAAGTTTGACCCAAAGAAATTGAGAGAACTTTCAACATCATTGTAGTAGATGGGCCCATGACCACTTCTTTAAAAGAATTGGCGTTAATCAAAGTAGCCATTCCCTTCGTTGCTAGAGCTAATCGTTCTCCTGCAAGTTCAGAAACCGCATAAGAAGCTCCCAACTGGACATCAGAACTCAGGAGATATTCGCTAATTCTATCTACTACTTTTTTCAGGGTTTGTGACCCGCCAGCATTATCAAAAAAAGTCCATTCACCAGCTAGGGCGGGAAAATATTGGCGAACTTTATCAAGATTCAGGAGCATAGTATAAGTTTTTTAGAGAATGTTCTTTACCCTAGCCTACCTTTTGGCAAGTCGCCCAGAGAGCATCTACATTCTCTTTTGGTGTTTACTGTTTGTTTTGCCAGCCTTCTTGCTCTGCAATAATCTCTCTAGAGAGGCTATACTTGGTAACTCCATTAATTTACTTAGCTGAAATCATGTTATTAATCATTAGAAAGATTAATCATGAGTTAGCGATCGCTGGACAAATTATACCTCTTGCAAAAGTCCTTAACACCCCTCCCCAAAGCATCGGGGAGGGGAGACAAAGCTACGCTTTGGCGGGGTGGGGTTCTTATTTTTGATTTATGCAAGAGGTCTATTACACTAGTACAACACGGCGGAAATAGAGCAACCATTTAAAATCTCTAAAAAGCCCATTCCATAATACTTTTGACTTTTGATTTTTGATTTTTGACTTCCGCCTTGCGGTACTAGACCTCCTACTTCCCCACTCCCTAATCCTATAGATTTGAAGTCTTCACAGCATTTCATCCCATAGCTAGATGCGAGGGGTTTTCACGGTTATATAGCATTACGGACGGAAATGTGCCTCACAAGACTGGAGACAAAAATGAGGTCGTGACCGAGCTAAAGTTCTGGAATTCGTCATCATGCATGAACTAGTTCAAGCTGTCTTCAACAGTGATGAAAAAACTGCTCTACATCAGTTGATTTATGCGTTGAATGCTTCAGGTAAGCATTACTTCCTAAGAAATGAGATTTTGCTCCTCTTTGCTGATTACTGTCATCAATCCCAAAAGCCAGCCTATTTTTACTACTCTTCTTCTGTTGGCAAACTGATACAGTATACCCACGAAATAATTCTCGAAGAGGAAAGTACCTGGTTCGTGGTTCGACCTAAGATTGCTAACCAACAAGTTTGGCAACTGACAGCCGATTTTCATAGTTTCGAGCAGATGACACCCCAAGCGCTGCTAGATGTAAGAGATCGCTTAGTCAACCGCTACCAACGCCACATTCTCGAAATTGACCTCCACCCCTTTTACGAGGGTTCCCCAAGAATCGACGACCCCAGAAATATTGGTCAAGGTTTAGCCTTTCTGAACCGTTACCTGTGCAGTCAATTGTTGACTGACCCCGAATATTGGTTAGAAATATTATTTCAAGCTTTACATAGACTGGAATACGATGGTATTCGCCTACTGTTGAACGATCGCATTCCCTCCGGTATTCAGTTAGCTAAACAAATTAAGCAAGCGCTGAAATTCCTGAATGAGCTTGAGCCTAATGAACCTTATGAAAAATTCCGCTTTGACCTCCAAAAACTCGGCTTTGAGCCTGGTTGGGGTAACACTGCGGTACGAGTCTCCCAAACCCTAGAACTCCTCGACCGACTCATTTTCTCTCCAGAACCTGGCATCTTAGAAACATTTGTCGCCCGTGTCCCCGCCGTCTTTCGCGTCGTCCTCATTTCCATTCACGGTTGGGTTGGACAGGAAGATGTTTTAGGAAGAGATGAAACACTCGGTCAAGTTATCTACGTCCTCGAACAAGCTCGCAGCTTAGAAAACAAACTGCGTGAAGAAATCAAACTCGCTGGACTAGACCTGCTAGGCATTAAGCCACATGTGATTATTCTTACCCGGCTAATCCCTAACTGTGAAGAGACATTTTGCAACCTGCATTTAGAAAAAGTCCAAGATACTGAAAATGCTTGGATATTGCGCGTTCCTTTTGGTGAATTTAATCCGGAAGTTACTAACAATTGGATTTCTAAATTTGAGATTTGGCCCTATTTAGAAACATTTGCTCTAGATGCAGAAAAAGAATTACTAGCTCAATTCAAAGGTAAACCTAATCTGATTGTTGGTAACTACAGCGATGGGAACTTAGTAGCCTTTCTTTTATCTCGCCGGATGAAAGTTACCCAGTGCAACATTGCCCATTCTTTGGACAAACCTAAATATCTATTTAGTAATTTATATTGGCAAGATTTAGAAGACCAATATCACTTCTCGGCCCAATTCACCGCCGATTTAATCAGCATGAATGCAGCTGACTTCATCATCACATCGTCCTACCAAGAAATTGTCGGCACACCCGACACCATAGGTCAATACGAGTCGTACAAATGGTTTACGATGCCGCAGTTGTATCATGTGGTTGATGGGATTGATTTGTTTAGTCCTAAATTCAACTTGGTGCCACCGGGAGTAAATGAGAATATTTTCTTTCCCTTTAGCCAAAAAGAAGACCGAGATATTAACCTTGGCACCCAAATTCACAACCTACTCTTTATCCGCGAAGATCCCCAAATATTAGGTCACTTAGAGAACCTTAATAAGCGACCAATTTTTGCTGCTGCTTCCGTCACTTCAATCAAAAATCTCACTGGGTTAGTTGAATGCTTTGGTCAAAGTCAGCCGTTGCAAAAGCATTGTAACCTCATCCTCTTAAGTGGTAAACTGCATCCGCATGAAGCTACCAACCCAGAAGAAGCAGAAGAAATCCAAAAACTTCACGACATCATTGATCAATATCATCTCTATGGTAATATTCGCTGGATAGGGATGCGTATCCCAACCCGCGACCTCGGCGAAGCTTACCGGGTAGTTGCAGACTCTCAGGGAATTTATGTCCATTTTGCCCTCTTTGAATCCTTCGGGCGGAGCATTTTGGAAGCGATGATTTCCGGCTTGCCAACTTTTGCCACTCAATTTGGTGGCTCTTTAGAAATAATCGAGAACCAAGAGAATGGATTTAATGTTAATCCTACAGACTTAGAAGGAACAGCAAAGAAGATTTTAGACTTCGTTGAGCAATGCGATACTCATCCTGAACATTGGCACGAAGTCTCAGAACGGATGAGTCAGCGAATTCATAATAGATATAATTGGCATTTACACAGCAATCAATTACTATTGCTAGCTAAAATGTTTAGTTTCTGGAACTTTGTTGCTCCAGAAAATAACGAAGCCAGAGATCGCTATATGGAAGCCTTATTTCATCTCATTTATAAACCTAGAGCCGAAAAGATTTTGGAAAAGCACATGGGGCACAGTGCTTAGGGAATAGGGAGTAGGGGATGAAGGGACAAGGGGATGAGGGGACAAGGGGACAAGGGGAATTAGAGACTGGTTCATCCACCTTTAATACTCGTTCATCCACCTCGGAACTCCGTTCATCCACCTTTGACACTCGTTCATCCACCTTTGATACTCGTTCATCAAACTCCAACCTCCGTTCATCAAACTTAGAAAATCGTTCATCCAACTATGATAAAACTACAT
>NZ_CALMFY010000202.1 GCF_937863485.1 uncultured Nostoc sp.
TTGTTCAGAGTATCAACAACTGTGATTTTTTACAAATGATTTAGGATTGCTATAGCGTCCTACTTTTTCTACAGCTTGCGGTAGACAGTGGGAATATAAACTACATCCATCACACCGTTTGGTTTTGATAGCTTTGGGCATTGCACCTGTAAATAACAGTGTTTGCACAGCTTCAATAGTAGCGATCGCACTTTGACGTAATTCTTCAGAAATATCTACACGTAAGCGTTGGTGGGAATGTGCATAGTAGATATAGCCAGTATTAATAACTTGATTTGTCATTTCTTCTAAACACAAAGCTTGAGCGCAAACTTGCAATTCATCGTTATCCCACTCGCCCTTACGTCCTCGTTTGTACTCTATTGGATAAAATTCACCGTTTTCTGATTCAATTAAATCTGATTTGCCTATGAGTTTGTATTTCTCGGACTTTAGCCAAATTGCTCGTATTTGCCAAGTATCTTCACGTTGTCCTTCATCAACTGTATGGACTCGTTCGTGTAAACTTGTACCTTCAATAGTGTATTGATTATCAATAAATTCTCCCGCACAAAACATTCGCCAACAGCGATGCGAACAATAGCTATACTGATTTAAAGCAGCAATAGGAATATAATCACTCTCATTCATAGGTTTCAATTTAAATTTAAATGACATATTTATACACGGCGTACTATTCCCATACCCATTGTTGTTTTACGCCCCAATCCTGCATATAATGCAAAGTCAGCTAAAGCATTAATTTGCTTGATACTTGTTGATTCAATTTCACCCAAAATTTGATAGCTTATTCTCCCAACACAACCTATGAACTTACTTTCATAATTGCTCATAACTTCAGTATTAATGTCAAAAGCACTTGGATAAATTGATTCAATGGGAATACTAGAAATTTCTATCCCACTATATTTTTTCCAACGACTAAGGAGGCTATTGAAAACACATTCTTTGATAGGTAGAACAGTATCATATCCACCTTGACGGAATGACACAGGTGTAGCAAAGGTAAAATTGAGGGTGCGATCGCTATCACTAGCTTGCTTATACAACTGCTCATAGGTGCAAGCATTAGCCCAAGGTTGGATTGATTGGGGCGTACCTTGAATACTGGTAATATGCAAGTTTGCAGAACCCAAATACCAAGGGCGGTTGGGGTTAAGATTCAGCCATAGTGGAGTCAGCTTGCTAAATAAGGTGTCATCAAGCAAGGAGATACGCCACCAGCAGGGAGTACCAGCCGGAATTAGTTTTTGATGACTAATTTGCAAGATATGTTGAGATTGTTTGTGTTGTCGTTGTATTTGCAATGGTGAGAGAGTAAAGGCTTTATCTGCGTTAGAGGTGTGCAGATAGTCTCCCAAGGATTTATCGACAAAACTGACAAGAGTCAGAAATAGTGCGTGCAGATGTCTCCCAGTTAAAAATTCTGGATAGATGGGGGATTGAGGAATTAGGTTAAGGACGAGGCTGTGAGGCATACTTTATTTACTTGGTGTAGACTAAGTATTGTTAGACTATTGGTACAAGAATTTAATTACTTATTATGCAATCAAAACTTCATCATCTGGGAGACGTAGCTGTTTAAACTTCATTGCCATTGTCAAGATTCCTGATAATCCTGCTAAAAACTCATATTGTTTTTCACTATCATCGCAAACAATATTTATGGGAAGGGAAGTGTTTCAAGTAAGTCTTTTAGGACTGTACGTCCCCCAGTGGTTTCAAGAGAAGTTAAACCTTCTTTCCAAGCATCAGCAGGTAAGTAAGCAATGGCTTCTGAATCAATGTGAGTTTCAGACTTACCTAATACACGCCCTACTCTACCAATTCTCTGCCAAAATGCGGCGCGATCGCGTGCTGAAAAAATCAACCAATCTAAATTTTGCCGTTTCGATTCAGGATGTCTTTCAAAGTTAAATCCTACATCTACGGTGCTAGTAGCCAAAATGATTTGACACTGCATAGCCCTTTGTCTATCTTTTTTGGGTGCAGGGCCAGTTATACGTCCTACATAATCACTAAGTCCTTCGTGTCGCAGTAAATCTGATAGACGATTAATATTATCAAGAGAGTCAAGAATTACAGCACCATTTTCATCAGGTTTTTCTCGAAAACGTCGGACAACTTCTGCTGCTAACTCTGCTAACCACTCTTCCTTACTATCTGGTTTTGGTCTTAATTCTAGATTAACTGCTGTTTGTGACGGTAAAAGATTAGTATTACCTGCTTCTCCATCAATTCTTGCTATCTTTACACCAGCCTGTTTGAAATTCTGCAATGCTAATTCACAAGCTGGTTCTGGTGTAGCTGTCAGCAAAACTATTTTACGTCCGTCCTGAAAAAAGCGAAAAACTTGAGAATAAGCAAGATAAAACAGCATTCCTACTAGCTGTTTAGCATCGTAGAGGTGAAATTCATCAAAAATGACTGTCGAAAATTTTGTGTAAAAACTACTTGCGATATTACCTCTATCTAGCTGATTATATGCAAAGAAAGTTGCATAGTAAAAGATATCAGGATTTGTGACTAAAATGATGGGTATATTAGCCCCAACATCAGGAAAGACTGTAGCTGGATTCCGTAATACATTATACAGCTTTTCCCCTGAACGACTGCCAACTTTATCGTTAGACCAGCTTTTAATATCTTTAGCAGAAGCTGATTTGACTATATGAGGTAACTTAGCATCGCTAACAAACTTTTTTGCGGCTGATGTTTGCTGTTCAATTAAAGCATTAGTTGGAGCAATGTAAACAGCACTTTTATTTGGCTGATGTTTTAATACTGTTAGTCCTGCGTTAGTTTTACCTGTGCCAGTTGGTGCTAAATCAAGGATAATATCTGTATCCTTAGATTTTTCAAATACATCAACTTGATGCTGAAGTGCATTCCCCATAAAAGATAGTTCATCTGGCAAAGATGCACAAGCTGAAATACTGCGCGGTTCTAATCTGATAACTAATTTTTGATTACTCATTATTACTTTCTCTACCACAAAAATGTAAACCTGCTGGTACAACGATTTCCCCAACTTGCCAAGCAGCACCCCGAAAACGAAGATTTTTAATAATGGGTGCAGAAGGAATAGAAATTAAATCGAATGCTAAAGCCTCTATTTGCTCTGGTAAATCGGCAGCATTTAGATAATGTTGACTTTGATATTCACCGTCTGGTAGTAAAGTCACAGGAAATTCATTCAGTACATTCACCTTGACTTTACTCATGAATTTACCCAGGCGAATATAATTTGGTAATTGGTAATTTCCAAATACTAAAGTTTGAAATTTGTTTTTGCGTTCAATCATCCGCAGTCTTCCCGTTTGCGGAAAATTACTTGGTCTAAATGAACTTGGTTTTTTCCTTTGGCGTTGTAATGGTAAATCTTCCCGCGCTGTAGCAACACGGTTATTAGTCATTGCATACCAGTAAGAATCAGAAAGAGCATTGAAACGTTCAAATCTGAATGTAATTCTACCGACTGGTGAAGCTGGTAAGATATAACCAGATTGTGCTATCGGTTGCAAATCTTCTTTGTAGGTTGGTCGTCCTGTAGCCTGACCTTGGAGGCGATAGGGGGAATTTACCCAACCTAAAGCATAGGTAAGAGCATAATTCCCAATTACCCCCTCAGTGTAATAGGTATCAGACAACTCCCTAGAGGCAAAAAAGACTGGTTCAAAACAGTATAATTCAACAAGTTTTGCCTGCTGAAAAGGAATTGTTGACATAACCTAAATCTCTACTTCAACTGGTGTATTCTTGACTTTAGCTTTGGCCTTTTTCTTCTCAGGCGCAATCTGACGGAAGGATTCATAGGATTGCGTTAAACGCTTGAGAAAATTATCACGTTCTGCTTCTGACCAATTAGTTTCTACATCAGTCACTAAATTTCCTAATTCCTCTTCAGATAGTTGCACAGAAACCCCTCTCTTATTTTTCCAATTAGCAATTACTTGTTTGCTAGCTGTAATTAATTGATTAATATTCAAGGGGTGTTCTAAAGGTTTACCTAATACATCATAAGTAGCTTGTACAAGTTCCAGAGAACTAGGAAGTTCGGTAATACTAGCAAATACACCTAATATTTGGTTTTCCATACGTCCAACACGACTAGAAACCGCACCGTAACGACTGGTGAACAGAATGTTACCGATGATATAGCGCAGTTCATCCGCAGTTACATCTTTTAGGGTGACGACATCCAAAAAATGCACACCTGGTTTGATGTATTCGCTGGTATTTAAAGCTGTTGATGCGTTACCTTTTTCATCGCGCATTGTGCCAGTTTCGTAGATGGCGTTTATGGTGCGATCGCCTACAACATCACTAGCAGGTAAAATACTAAAAGCATCTTCAGTCCAAATGCGACTTTTTTGAGCGCCACCCCCACCAGCAGCGAAGCCGTAAAGGAAACAATCTACACACATTTCACAAGGGAGCAACGCGATTTTGTGAGGTTGGGTGAAAAAGGTGCGATCGCTAAAAT
>NZ_CALMFY010000203.1 GCF_937863485.1 uncultured Nostoc sp.
AAACGTATGTTGTGTAAGCGTTTGAGCTTAAGTTGACACGTATGGGCATTGCCATGCCCCTACGAGAAATCTATCTGTATCAGGGTTTTCGTGAATTGGTATAACTCGTTTTCCCAATTTTTCGTTTGAAGCGTCTGAACTTGAATCTGAGTTTGTTTATTTTGATGAATTTGACGAAATTGATGGCAAAACAATTTGGGATTTGAGCTATTGGATCGAAGTGAAAACAACTTCACTAGATGGTATTCCTGAATGCGACTTATTTATTTGAGCAGTTCGAGCAATGGCGCAAGACTGGAGAACTATGTATCGGGCTTTGACTCCCCCAACCCTAGTAGGGAAGGGGGTTAGGGCTGTTTTATGTTTTTTCAGGTTGAGGTGTAGCCGCAGCCAATTGTCTCTGAGTAAGCACTTTTAAATTAGTTTTGATCCAAGCGCAGTACTGCCATAAAGGCTTCCTGGGGTACGTCCACTGTACCTACAGATTTCATTCGCTTTTTACCTTTTGCTTGCTTCTGTAATAGTTTCTTCTTCCGGCTGATGTCACCACCGTAGCACTTGGCTAGCACGTCTTTTCGCAAGGCGGGGATGTGTTCGCTGGCGATAACTTTACTGCCAATAGATGCCTGAATTGGCACTTTAAATTGATGGCGGGGAATTAGTTCCTTGAGTTTTTCTGCCATTGAGCGCCCGACGTTGTAAGCTTTATCCCGGTGTACAATCATCGCCAAGGAATCTACGGGATCGCCGTTAATCATGATATCCAGCTTTACCAGAGGATTTTCACGGTAGCCGATCAGGTGATATTCCATGCTGGCATAACCGCGCGATCGCGACTTCATCTGGTCAAAAAAGTCAGTCACAACTTCCGCCAAGGGGAGTTCGTAAGTGAGGGTGGTTCGTCCTTGGGTGAGATATTTCATATCTTTGAAAATGCCACGGCGATTTTGTGACAACTCCATCAAGGAGCCGACATAGGTTTCCGGCGTAATCATCTCTACTTGGACGTAGGGTTCTTCAATTTTTTGGCGATCGTTGGGAGAAGGTAGACGGCTGGGATTATCGATGTACAGTTCCTCCCCTTTCAGGGTGATTACCTTATAAACCACCGAGGGGGCTGTAATGATTAAATCGAGATTATACTCTCGCTCTAGCCGTTCCTGGACAATTTCCATATGCAGCAAGCCCAAAAACCCGCAACGGAAACCAAACCCCATCGCGCTAGAAGTTTCTGGTTCGTAGTGCAGCGCCGCATCGTTGAGTTCGAGCTTTTCTAAGGCTTCCCGCAAGTCTTCAAATTGATCAGCATCAATGGGGAACATCCCACAATAAACCATCGGGTTGGCTTCTGCGTAACCTGGTAAGGGTGACTCCGCTTTCGCCTTACTTAGAGTAATTGTGTCTCCCACCCGGGCATCAGCTACAGCTCTAATTGCCGCTCCTAAATAGCCTACTTCCCCAGCGTGCAGTTCTTCAACTTGCTTTTGGGTAGGAGAAAGGACGCCTAACTCATCAATTTCAAATTCTTTACCGGATGCCATTAAATGGATGCGATCGCCTTTTTTCACGGTGCCATCCATCACCCGGAAATACACAATTACTCCTCGGTAACTGTCGTAATAGCTATCAAATATTAACGCCCGTAAGCGTTCATTTATCGTATTAGGCGGTGGCGGTATCCGCTCGACAACTGCTTCTAAAATCTGATCAATACCAATTCCTTCTTTAGCAGAGGCCAGAATCGCACCACTGCAATCTAGACCGATAATTTCTTCAATTTCCCCAATTACCCGTTCTGGTTCAGCCCCTGGCAAATCAATTTTATTCAAAACCGGGATAATTTCCAGGTTATTCTCTAACGCTAAATATACATTCGCCAAAGTTTGCGCTTCCACACCTTGGGACGCATCTACTACCAATAGCGCTCCTTCACAAGCAACAAGAGAGCGGGAGACTTCATAAGAGAAATCCACATGTCCTGGAGTATCAATTAAATTCAGCACATACTGCTGACCATCCTTGGCTGTGTAATTCATCCGGGCAGCTTGCAGCTTAATTGTAATCCCGCGCTCCCGTTCCAAATCCATATTGTCGAGAAACTGTTCCTTCATCTGTCGGTCTCCAACAGTGCCAGTAGCTTGCAGCAAGCGATCGGCAAGGGTTGATTTCCCGTGGTCGATGTGAGCAATAATACAAAAATTGCGAATGCGAACTGCGGGAACGTCAGTCATATACTATCTTTGCCTAAGCAGCAACCAAAGTTAAAAGAGCAATTTACTTAATGTATTTTAATGCTTTCTTAGCCAAGACGCTCCTAGCTTTTAGTGCTGAGTTCCGTTAGCGGATAGTTATGGTTTAGCCCGTGCTGAGTTAGGAATGGGGGAGTTAAGAGTTACTATTATCTCTCCTGCTCTCCTGCCCCTCTGGTTACTGAGCTTGTCCTGAGCGTAGCCGTAAAGCCTGCGGCATAGCTACGCCCTAAGCGCCAGC
>NZ_CALMFY010000204.1 GCF_937863485.1 uncultured Nostoc sp.
CCCTTATCCCCAGAGAGCGCCACGTGTTCCCCAATCCCCACTCCCCTTGGATACAGCAAAAGCCACACTTAGGCTAGAGCAAGTTAATCTGTTTACAAAGCTGAAAACCCAACTTCCCGGTAATCAGCAGGGATACCCTATATTGCAGGATATTTCCTTAGAAGCATTCCAGGGCGATCGCATTGCCATTGTAGGCCCAGTTGGCGCTGGTAAAACTTCGTTACTGTACCTCCTCAACCGCCTAATTGAACCCACGAATGGTAAACTGTATCTAGAAAATCAAGAATATCGCCAAATTCCTGTCATTCAGCTACGCCAGATACTTGTACTTGTATTGCAAGAATCCAAGCTGTTGGGGATGACAGTTCAGCAAGCTTTGGCTTATCCTTTAGTTTTGCGTGGTTTACCCAAACAGACAATTCAGCAACGAGTCAATCACTGGATAGAACAATTGCACATTCCCAGTGAATGGTTAGGGCGAACAGAGGTACAACTTTCTGCTGGACAACGACAACTAATAGCGATCGCTCGTGCCTTAGTCATCCAGCCTAAAATATTATTATTAGACGAGCCAACCTCTGCCCTAGATGCTGGTACAGCCTCTCATCTAATGCAAGTCTTAACCCAGTTTAGTCAAACTCATCAAACCACGATTCTGATGGTAAATCACCAACTGGAACTAACCCAAATGTTTTGCACTCGGTTATTACACCTGCAACAAGGTCATTTATTCGCAAATCAAAGAGTTTCTGAGATAAACTGGGTTGAATTACGAGAAAGCTTAATTAAAGCAAAAGCTCAAGACTATTTTGGATTTTAAATTTTGGATGAGTCAGGAAACAGGAATCAGGAGTCGTTTTCTTGCTCCCCCTCACCCCAATGCCCTGTTTGCCCTGTTTGGCCCATTCACACTTGACTACTAGTAAGTGTTGAACGTTGATTACTAAATCTCTCTCTAGCTAACTTTGTTGTTTGTGACTGTGAAATATTGATATTCAAAATTTCCATGTTAAAACGGTATCCTACATTGCGGATAGTTTGAATCAAGTTGGGTTGCCGGGGATCAAGTTCAACCTTTTTCCGCAGCGACAAAACGTGAGTATCAATGGTCCGAGGGTTATCGATAGCGTCAGGCCAAGCACGACGCAGCAATTCCGACCTACTCAAAGGCACTCCCCCAGCTTGTGCCAAAACGTACAGCAAACTGAATTCTTGGGGCGTTAAGTCGATGAACTCCCCCTGGAAGCGGACGCGGCGCTGAACTAAATCGATTTGCAAAGTGCCATAATCCAAATAAGCTGGTGCACTAGGTGTACGCTTCCGGCGAATCAGTGCCTCTACCCGTGCCAAAAACTCTTGCATCCCAAAAGGTTTGCTCAGATAATCATCCGCACCCGCCTTTAAACCTGCGACGATATCACCTTCACTATTACGGGCAGATAGCATTAAAATAAGAGGTTGCTGCTGACGATGCAACCAACGACAAAACTCAATCCCGTCACCATCAGGCAGGTCTGCATCCAAGACTACCAGTGTTGGTTGATGGCTTAAAAATACTTCCCTTGCTTGATAAATACTGGCAGCTTGATGGACACGGTATTCCAGTTGTTGCAAGTGCCAACCCAACAACGACCTCAGATGGGGATTCCCCTCAATGATTTCTATACAAACCGAACCCACGGTGGCAAGATCCCTTAGCGTCGATGCCTTTCAAAGTAACAAGCCCATCTCTAAGGTTTTGTAGCCTTTGTTACTTCAATTGCTATTAGCTTTACATTTCCTCATAAAAAGCGTGGCAATATCTTTAATTTATGCCTTGTCAAAAGGCAATTAGAAATATTATTAAATTTTTATTAAGTTTATCAAAAGTGTTATAAAATTTATTAAAAGTTCTTTTAGCTTAATATTCTGCTTTCAGATGGGTGGAATGTGGCAAATATCTATAACCCAAACAGCTAGCCGTTACTACAACAGCTTTTTAACCTGATGGTGGAAGATTTTTTCGCAAAAATTTAGTGACCACATCCACGAACATAACACCAATATAATTGGGCTGTTAAGTGTGAAAATCAGAAAAATAACTTAGCAGATAACCAGAATCGATGTTTTCTGGAATAGGATTAAAGTAGCTTGTAGCTGCTATGAGGGTACTGCCCAAAGTAGATGTGTTGACTTTGAGTTGATGCCCAAGTGAAATTACAGTTCACATTTGAGCGTGAATAATTTACAATTCTCATTCCAAAGAGATTAATACAGCAGTTATGCTCCAAGACACACAAACCATCCGCTATTACCAAAGACTCACCGACGCCTTCGTCGAGTTATGGAATCGCGGTTATCGCACGGATGATATGCGGATGTATTTGGATGGATATCTAGCCGCACTGCGACATGGCAACATCATTGAACCTTTTCTGATTCATCGCTTAGAAGAGGAAGCCAGCCGCTACTTGTACGATGGATCAAATTTTGTAGTGCCGCAACCACAGCCACTACCCGATTACTACTAAGTACCATTTACCTGGCCATTGATAGTAACCGTTAATTACCGCAGATAATTATAGCATATTATCTGTATTCGTCAATGGGTTGCTGTGGTGTGAGATTTTGGAGATATTGTATTGAGAAAACGCATCCCCTCAGTCCTAAACTTGGTCTTGCCAATTCGACTGAGGGGATTTTTGACTAGCTCTGAAATCAATTCCAAGATAGATCAAGTATTTTTGTAAAAAACCTATTAAAAAACCCTTGAAAGGGGAGAGAAATAGTATCTCCCCTTTCAAGGACATTAAAAACGGCACATTGCCTTGATTGCGAAGTGCAAATTCAGCAGCATACCCTCTGGTTTGCGTAAAATTACGAGGCTAGTGCTACTTCTACCTTTTCCTGCAATTCACCTTTTTGGTACAGTTCAATCAAGATGTCAGAACCGCCAAGGAATTCACCATTGATATACACTTGGGGAATTGTCGGCCAGTTAGAGTATTCTTTAATTCCTTGACGGATTTCAGAGTCTGATAGAACATCAACTGTCTCGAAGGGAACTCCCAAGGTATTGAGAATCTGCACAACGTTGTTGGAGAAACCACATTGGGGCATTAACTTGTTTCCCTTCATGAAAACTAAAATCTTGTTCTGTTGTAGCAAGTTATCAATTTTCTCTTTGAGTTCTGGCGTCATGGTATTTGTGTTTCCTATGTTGCATTCAACGATGACGAGTGAGAAGTTAAAAATTCATAACTCCTAACTCCTAATTCCTAACTCTATGTTTACGAAGCTGGTATTGCTTGCCAAGTTTCGGGAGTATATGTTTTTACTGCCAAGGCATGAATCGCTTCAGTTGACATAGCTTGCCCCAAAGCACCATAAACTAACTGGTGCTGCTGCACGAGTCCCTTACCTGCAAAGTGCGATGAAACTACTGTTACCTGATAGTGGTCACCGCCACCAGTCAAGTCTTGCACCTGAACCTGGGCGTCTGGCAGTTCCGCCTTGATCATTGCCTCAACCTGCTGCGGACTAATCATCGCTATTCCTGAAAAAACTTACTTTTCTATTATTAACAGATATAGAGCAAATGCCTGTGCCAAGTTCAGGTTTTAGCACAGCTGGGGATAAACTGCCTCTGAGGTATATTTTTGAGAACGCTGGGTCAAACGGCAGATAATCCTATCTTAGCACTGAGGCGTTCCAAGGTGCTGCTCAGGGAGAGCAGGATGTGAAAGATGGGGGAGATGAGGAAAAACAGGCAACGCCAATTTAATTTATTTTTTTGGGGGTGGGGAAGATGAACCACTACTTTCTCTGGGATAGGGAGAATCTACAAAACCTAATTCAAACAACTGCTTATAGGCTTTCTTGCCTAAATCCCGCGTCGGATTTTGACTTTTAATTATTTGAATCAACAACGGTACAGCTAATTCTGGCTGATTTTGTGCCCGATGTACCAATGCTAGCTGAAAGGTCGCTTCATCTCGCTTTTGGGCTGTTACTAGAGCTTTTTGACGCTGAGAATCAGAAACTCTATTGTCAATTCCCGAAAAGCTAGCGTTTAACTCTTGATAAAAATTAGATAGCTGATTATAAACCTGTCGTGCTTCTAGCAGTTTCTTAGCAGCTAAGGGGTAGTTTTGAGCAGAAACGGCTTTTTCTGCCTCTTTCATGAGGCGATCGCCCCCTTCAATGCTCAAAAGGCTGCTACTTTGGGTTATGGGGCGAAGGTTATTGGGATCATTGGGGTCAATGGGTTGTGGTTGGCTGGTAGTGCCTGGTGACTGTGATACCTGAGCATTCACAGGTGATAGCAGGCTGAGGACTGCTATAACTGATAAAACAGTACGGTGCATCAAGGTAACAGCGGCAGCAGTGTTCATGGGATCAATTAGTGCGACAACTATATAAAAAAGTTATGGAAACTTCGGGTATCTTAACTCTGTTTTGGCCTTGGACAAAGCAAAGACACATCCTAAGTATCTCTGATTTAGGACTGAAAATCGGTTTAATAGAGTTCCCATTACCCTTGTATAGTAATTAACTTAAATCGTCGTAATCAGTGATACCAACACTGGACTGCGTTAACGTGTTAATTCCTTTGATTTTTCAATCATCGGTTTACTGGCAAGCAGCTTGGGAGTAGTTTCACAAGGCGGTGACGAAGCAGTTGATTTGAGAAAAGAATTTAGACTGCTTCAGCATCTGTCTGACTACCGACTTTCCTCGCCAATAATTATCTTAGGTTAACTGGGATATTTGGCAGAAAAATCTTCCCAAAGCACTGCTTGAACTAATTCACAAAGGCGTAGCCCGCCATAGGCATCGCACCAAACCACTTAAATATGGCGATGTCCCTAGTCCGCGCTTCCCAAAATTTTGTTTTTAACAGTCATGTTTACAAAATCAAGTAAAATCTAAAGACTTTCATTTAACTGTCTGACCAAATAGTAAGAATATTTCTTATCAACCAATTCAGTGTGCAGACAATTATTAGCTGTTTGCTTAAAAAAATGCCAATTTGGCTGAATATCCTGTCAAAAAAAGGTAATCTATATATGTGTACATCCTCAAAGGTTGCAAAATACCACTAATCTTTTGTGATTTCTTCAGGATGGATATAGCAGTTAGCAATTAGTGCCAAATTTTGAAAACGTACAGTTTCTGAATTATGTACGGTTAATGGTCAATGGTTAAGAGCTAGTCTTGGGACTTTTGACTAGATTAAGAATTAGTAATTTCTGCAAATGCGTGATTAGTGATTTTTGTTTCTTGATGGCTTAATTGTTGCAGTGCCTTTGCTAAATCAGCAGTCATGTTTTTGGCATCTTGTTTTATAGAGCCATGCATGTAATCCGCTACTCTGATTGGGGAGCCAATGTGAATACTCACATCTGTACCCCAATTTGGATAAGGTTGGCTGTAATTAATGCCTATAGGTATGATTTTCACTCCCAGCCCGGAATCACTAGATTCAGCACTTAAAGCAAGACGAGCAATTCCCGGCTTCAACTGGTGAACTTGGCCATCACGAAAAATGTTACCTTCTGGAAAGATGACCAGGGTTTTTTTCTGTTGAAGTAGCTCAACTCCATGTCGCAGCGTGCGGATTGACGGATGCTTAGAATTTACAGGAAACCCCCCCAAACGTCGGACAAACCAGCCTTGCAAACCTTGGCATTCGTCAATAGTCACCATGAACCGCAAGTCTTGTTCTTTCAGACAATCAGCCGTAGCGTAGGGTACAAGTAATGCATCCCAACGCGCCCGATGGGTAGGCGCGAGGATCACAGGCCCAGTTGTAGGGATATTTTTTTGTCCGGTTATTCTAATTTGCCCAAAGAATAATGGTAATAGGCAGTGACGCCCTAATAAATATGCCAGAGGACTTAACCAAGGAGAAACCCTTGAGGTAGTACCAGCCACCTCAGAATTTGCTGGTGGGCGCTGACAGGTTTCGGATGAAGAGTAAAATTCCATGATGACGGATGCAGCTGATTGACGGGTAAAAATTTAACGAAAAATTGATTAGTTACACCGTAGATTCTCTTGCGTGAGTTGTGTCCTACTAGATGGACAGTTTTACCTCTGTCCGTAGTTTACCCTACGCCGCCTAGTGGCAAACCAAGCCTGTAATTGCTGACGACAAGCTGACTCTAGAATGCCTCCGATTATTTGGAGACGGTGATTAGAAGCAGCGCTATCGGGTATGTTAATAACTGTACGAATTGCGCCAGTTTTTGTATCGTCTACTCCATATACAAGCAATCCTAGACGTGCTTGCAGAATAGCACCTGCACACATCGGGCAAGGTTCGAGAGTTACGTAAAGGGTGCATTCATTAAGATGCCAATTTTTTAAAGTTATTGCAGCTGTCTTCAGAGCGAGAATTTCCGCATGAGCGGTAGGATCTTTGTCGCGCTCTTTTCTGTTTTCTCCTTGTGCCAGCAATTTGCCAGCTGGATCAATGATAACAGCACCGACAGGGATTTCACCTGCATTACCTGCTGCTTTTGCTAATTCTAGTGCATAACTCATCCATTGTTGATGTATAAGATATTCCGTATACTTAGTTAGCATATTCTTATCAATAGGTGATGTGCAACTTAATATTCTGACCTCACTTCCATTCCTCTCTCTTAAAAGGAGGAGGCACTGCGTTGGGGAACCAGCGCAGTCTTCTCAAAATCAAAAATTGCCCAACATAGCATCACCAAGGCAAGCGTTGGGGGCTAATCCTATTTTTAAATAACGGACTGGGCTAGAAGGGAATCTAGTTGACTTTGTGTGTCTAGTTGATAGAGGTCATCACAGCCGCCAATGTGCTGGTTATTGATAAAAATTTGCGGTACACTACGGCGTCCGTTAGCGCGTTCTGCCATTTTAGCTCTGGCTGCTTCGTCGCCGTCGATTTTATATTCAGTAAAATTTACACCTTTCCACCACAGCAGCATTTTGGCACGAATGCAGTAAGGACAAGTTTGCCATGTGTAAAGTTCGACGTTGGCTTTGACTCGCTCTGGATGGCGATTTAAGAGAGGATTAAGAAAGTCCAGCATATTTTCTTAAGCAAGATTTTAACTATATCTCTAGCCTAGATCATTGCTGGCATTGCCTACTGCCTTGGGGCTGGAACCCACTTTTGGAAACCCTCTAAATGACTCCAGTAAGCCAAATATCCAGTCAATGCCCAAATTAGAGCGGCTACTATCAGCACAGCTACGCCAATTAACCGCCAAGTTCGGTTGGTTTTCCAATAGAGAGTTGGGGCTGCAAAAATACCACCTAATCCAGTTAAAATAAAGCCGATTCCCGATAAAAGCGGTTGCTTTGTCAAATTCAAGTTGATGATGCGGATACCCACTACGATCGCAACTACACCAGCAAAGAACCCGTAAATTGCTATTGTGAATAAATCCCAACCTTGAGCAAGGGCGATCGCAGCTGCAATAAACAAGATTCCAAATAAGACACTTGTTTCACCGAAGGCAATATTAAAGCTACCGATTACTGGCCAGGTGAGGCTCATGTGTAAACCAGTTGTTAGGGCGATCGCACCCGTAATTCCAAACCCAGGAATCCACTGTCTTTGATTAGAACTATCTATACCACTATATACATAGTAAGCCAGTAGAAATAACCCAGCTACCATATTGATCAACATTAGTGTGATGTAGTCGATAAACACGATTCACCCCTTAATTTGACAAGCTCTTTACTCTGCGCCTCATTTTTAAGTTTTTAATGAATTCACTAGCTTTTTTCTTTATTATTTTATACCTGAAGAGAGATACAGAAGAAAAAAATGTTTTAGATATACACTGCTACAAATTTGTACCAGTTCTTGATTTAGTTAATTTTGAACACGTTTTATACTGGAGTAGGATAAATGAAAAAGCAGGATGTCTTAAATGGTACTTTTCTAACAAGTTAGAAGTAAAACTTAACTTTCTTCCACGTGTATCCGCCCTTTGGTAGACTTGAAGACTGAAATAGCTACATAAAACGACGTAAATTCAAGCAGCTGAGAGGGCAAACTCTGTGGAAAATACACTTGGGTTAGAGATTATTGAAGTAGTAGAGCAAGCCGCGATCGCATCCGCAAAGTGGATGGGTAAAGGCGAAAAAAACATTGCTGACCAAGTAGCAGTGGAAGCTATGCGGGAGCGGATGAATAAAATCTATATGCGCGGTCGCATTGTGATTGGGGAAGGTGAACGCGACGACGCGCCGATGTTATACATCGGGGAAGAAGTTGGTATTTGTACTCAACCAAATGCCGAAGCTCTCTGTAACCCCGATGAACTAATTGAAATTGACATCGCCGTTGACCCCTGTGAAGGTACGAACTTGGTAGCTTATGGACAACCTGGTTCGATGGCTGTGTTGGCGATTTCTGAAAAGGGTGGATTATTTGCTGCTCCTGACTTTTACATGAAGAAGTTAGCAGCACCTCCCGCAGCTAAGGGCAAGGTAGACATCAACAAGTCAGCCACGGAAAACCTGAAGATTCTCTCTGAGGTTTTAGACCGGGGTATTGATGAACTTGTAGTAGTAGTCATGAAGCGCGAACGCCATAACGATTTAATTAAAGAAATCCGTGAGGCTGGAGCGAGAGTCGCCCTAATTTCAGATGGTGATGTGGGTGCAGCTATAAGCTGTGGTTTTGCTGGAACTAATATCCACGCACTGATGGGTATCGGTGCGGCTCCTGAAGGTGTAATCTCGGCAGCAGCAATGCGTGCTTTGGGCGGACACTTCCAAGGTCAACTGATTTACGATCCAGCAGTCGTAAAAACAGGTCTGATTGGAGAAAGCAAAGAAGCTAACCTTGATCGCTTAAAGTCTATGAATATCAATGACCCCGATAAGGTCTATGATGCTCATGAACTAGCATCTGGTAAAACTATTCTGTTTGCTGCTAGCGGCATTACCAGTGGTAATCTCATGCAAGGTGTACGTTTCTTCAAGGACGGGGCGAGAACTCAAAGCTTGGTTATTTCCAACCAGTCGAAAACTGCTCGATTTGTTGACACAATTCACTTGTTTGGTGAACCAAAAGTTCTCCAACTGAACTAATTTTTAGGGAATGGGGAATGTAAAAGTAAAGATAAAGCATTTGGAAATAAATCTTTCTATAAAACGGAAAAATATTCACCCAAATGCTTCATCCTTACACTAGTTAGTAGTTAGTATTTAGTGATTAGTTATTGTTTATTGATTGGAAAAACTATCAACCAATAAACAAAAATTTCCCATTCCCTATTTCTCACTCAATGCCCGATTGCCAACTACCAATTAGTAACTACGATTTAGCAAATGAATATAGCAGTGGTGGGGTTAAGCCATAAAACAGCCCCAGTAGAAGTCCGGGAAAAACTAAGCATTCCAGAACCACAAATTGAAAGTGCGATCGCTCATCTGGTCAGCTATCCCCATATTGATGAAGTTGCAATTCTTAGCACTTGTAACCGTTTAGAAATCTACATTGTTACCAGTGAAGCAGACCAAGGTATTCGAGAAGTAACTCAGTTTCTTGCAGAATACAGCAAATTGCCCGCGCTTTCTCTGCGACGACACCTGTTTATGCTGCTGCATGGTGATGCAGTAATGCATGTCATGCGAGTAGCGGGTGGTTTAGATAGTCTGGTACTTGGAGAAGGTCAAATTCTGGCTCAGGTGAAGACTACTCACAAACTGGGGCAGCAATATAACGGTATAAAAACCATTTTGAATCGATTATTTAAACAAGCGTTGACAGCTGGTAAGCGGGTTCGCACTGAAACTAGTATTGGTACTGGCGCTGTCTCTATTAGTTCGGCAGCTGTAGAATTAGCGCAGATAAAAGTGGCAAATTTTGCTGCTTGTCGAGTAGTAATTCTGGGTGCTGGTAAAATGTCGCGGCTGCTCGTGCAACACCTACTTTCTAAAGGTGCTGTGCAAATTAGTATTGTAAATCGCTCTCGTGAACGTGCCCAAGAATTAGCGAAGCAGTTCCCTCAACAACCTATCCAAATTCATCCACTATCGGAAATGATGGCAGTAATTGCCGATAGCGATTTAGTGTTTACAAGTACTTCGGCAACAGAGCCGATACTTGACCGAGCGAAATTGGAAATGGTTTTAGAAGTTCAGCGCTCTCTGATGTTATTTGATATTTCTGTGCCGCGTAATGTTCATGCGGATGTGAATGAACTGGCAAATGTGCAGGCGTTTAATGTGGATGATTTGAAGGCAGTAGTAGCACAAAACTACGAAAGCCGTCGGAAGATTGCACAGGAAGCAGAGCGACTTTTAGAAGAAGAAGTGGAAGCCTTTGATATTTGGTGGCGTAGTCTAGAAACTGTTACCACTATTAGCTGTCTGCGGAATAAAATCGAAACCATCCGTGAACAAGAATTAGAAAAAGCTTTGTCGAGATTAGGTTCCGAATTCGCTGAAAAACATCAAGAAGTGATTGAAGCATTAACACGGGGAATTGTCAATAAAATTTTACATGACCCGATGGTACAGTTGCGATCGCAGCAAGATGTTGAAGCTAGACGGCACTGTATGCAAACTCTGCAAATGCTGTTCAACCTGGATGCAGGGGAGCAGTTTAGTTAAACTGAACAACAAAATCCCCGACAACTTTTACGAAGTTGGGGATCTGAGCTTTTTAATTAGATATACTTCTAATTAGATAGATGTCTAATTAAAAGTGAGTTATGCAACCAGAGCAATTTAACATCTTATTGCGCTTTTTCAAGGCATTAGCAGACGATAGTCGTTTGAAGATTGTAGGTATTTTGGCGAATCAGGAGTGTAGCGTCGAAGAATTGGCGGTGCTACTGCAACTCAAGGAACCGACGATATCCCATCATTTAGCGAAACTTAAGGAGCTAAATTTGGTAACTGTGCGCCCTGAGGGTAATAGCCGTCTGTACCAATTGGATAGCGAGGCTTTGCAAAGCATCAGTAAGGAAATTTTCACACTTGAGAAAATAGGATCTTTGATTGAGGATGTGGATACTGAGGCTTGGGAAAGCAAAGTATTGAAAAACTATTTTGAGGGCGAATGTCTCAAAGAAATCCCCGCTAGCCGCAAAAAGCGTCTAGTTATTCTCAAGTGGTTAGCAAACCAGTTTGAAGTGGGAGTAAACTACCCTGAACGCCTGGTAAATGACATTCTCAAACGCTACCATCCTGATTGCGCTACCCTACGACGAGAGCTGATTGCTTCCCAGTTAATGCAGCGAGAGAATGGGGTTTATTGGCGGACAACATAGATATGAAAGATGTTTCACAAGAGTTGTTCTGGGTTAATTCCCCGTTCTTGCAGTCGTGTCAATAAATCTTGATATCGTTGGCGTTCTTCCTCCAGTTGTTGGAGAGCTATTTCTTTGGCTTGACGTTCTTGTTCAGCACGTTGGCGTTCTTGTGTACGTATTTGGTCAAGCTCAACGGGTGTAAGAAATTTATATCCATCAAGGCGATATATTTCTAGAGTTTGTGGAGTAAGTTCAAAGCGGATTCCCAGACGGGGACTTATCCACCCATGAATCTGGTTAATTTCTTGCAACCAATCTTCTGAGCGCACAAACCCAGTTAATTCATTTCGGTCTGGGTCGTAAATATAATATTCTTCAACTCCATAGCGTTGATAAAACAGGAGTTTCTTTGCCATTTCTTTAGTTGTATTACCAGGAGATAATATTTCAAATACCACCTGTGGCGGAATGTTCTCTTCTTCAAATTGCTTGTAAGAACCCCTATCTACCTTGGGTCTACCAAACACTATCAAAGTATCAGGTGCTTGTTTGATGTTAGGATTGCCTTCAACTGGATACCAAAATAAATCTCCAGCAATGAATACATCTGATTGCGATGCAAATAAAATTTCTAAATTTTCTTTAATAGTTACTATCCAGCGAAATTGCTTGGTATTATCCGCCATTGGTTGTCCGTCGCTTTCGGGGTAGATGACCTCAGATGCGGTGTTGGGAGTGATTACCATAATGTTACGCCTCCACTCTTGGGCTTTCTCATAGTTTAGGACGGTTCCAAGTGATAATGCGATCGCAAATATGATCAATTAGTCTCGGATTCACCCCAGCGGCTGATTTATCCAACAAAATTAGCTTGGAATTGTTTAGCGAGTAGCTACCAAAGTTCTTCACTAAATTTGTGTTTCTTCCTCGGTGAAGATAGGAGGCCACAATTCAGTAACGGGCAATTCCCAACCGGGAAAAAGTTCTGGTATAGTTAAAATCTCACCATTTTCTAAAAAGGAATATATTTTAATTGACCAATATCACTATCATGTGATGCAGTATCTAAAAACTGCGGAAAGTCAATGGTCATTTACTGAACTAAAACATGAGTCTGCAACTTTATCCCTCTTCTGTCACTTTCCGGGTATTCTGAATAAAAGAAGAAAAAAAGAAAACCCTGAAAGGTAAGTGGAGCAATGGATGTAGAGTTACAAATCCTGAAACATTTAGCAAGAGATGCTCACCCAACAGTTGCCATCATAGATGAATATTGTGCAGAGTATAAAGACCTATTCAAGGAAGTAAGAAATTATGAGTGCTTCAAATATTTACACTTGGGAATCGTATCAACGATAAAAAGAAAATCATTACCAGAGATAGCGAAGGTAGTAAGTATAAACTCAGCCCAGTCATTACATCATTTTCTAGCGAATTCAAATTGGTCAGTAGATGAATTAGAACAACGAAGATTAAATAAACGTAAAGATTGCATTGAAGGGTCAGGCAATTACAGTAGTAATAGATGAAACCGGAGATAGAAAAAAAGGTAAAAAAACTGGGGCAAGTGCTAGACAATATTTAGGAAGCGTGGGAAAAATAGATAATGGAAACGTTTGCAGTCAATGCTTATGGACTTTACTCTAATATAACTTTTCCTTTAAGTGTAAAAATATTCAAACCAAAAGGGACGCTAAAAGAAGAAGATAAATATAAAAGTAAAATATAATTAGCATCAGAAATTATTACAGAGCTAATTGAATCAGGGTTCAATATTGAATTAGTACTGGCTGATAGTTTATATGGTGAAAGTAGCCAATTTATTAAAAAACTAGCTGAATATAACTTAGGTTATGTGGTGTCGATTAGAAGTAATCATGGAGTCTGGCTACCAGCAGGACAAAGCGTTAGGGCAAATAAGTGGTGTAAATTTGAGAGAATATTTAGCAATCAAAAATCGGAGATAAGATATATTAGGGAAATAATTTATGGTAAAAAAAGAGCCATAACTTACTGGGAAATAACTACTGAGCCAGAGACCATGCCGGAAAATTCTACCTCCTTCGTGATGACGAATCTGCAAGGTAATCTCAAGAAAATCTTAGGTGACTTATATGGATTAAGAACCTGGGTAGAATATGGGTTTCGACAGTGTAAACAGGAACTAGGTTGGACAGATTACCGTTTTACTAATTTCCAACATATTGAGAGGTGGTGGAAGATTATTTTTTGTGTTTACACGATGATTAGTTTAAATTCTCCAGTCTTCTTAAGCTTAAATCAATCTCCTCCACTTGAAACTGAGGTACAAGAAAATAGTAATGTGGATTTTTCTAATCATCCGCAATGGAACCATAAATCTGGATGGAAAAATACTTTAAATAATCTGCGTCTCATTATTCAACCACTATTATTATTTTGGTTAATTTATCCCTGGTTAAGTATTTTCCCTAATTCACATTTATTGCTGGGATTCAATCATTTAATTGCTGCAATGAATCAATTTAAACCCTCTTATGCTTCTGGATGATTTAGCTTATTTACTACTTGCTTACTCCGGAGAGTGACAGAAGAGGGATACAATAAAATCAGCATTAGCAGCTAAAGCCACAGCGATAATTTTCACATCATCTTGGTCACGCAATTGTGGTACATCTACAGGAGTAACTGGACTTAATTGTACTAATTGTCGTGTCCTAGAAACTAAAATCTGCACCGTTGCTCCTAGAAACTGGATTTTAGACTGAAGCTTACTTCTTGCCAATGAGCTTTCTAGTTCACTCAATAAATCTTCAGAAGCAAAGATGGTAATTTGTTGATTTGCTGCCATGATTATTAGCTGTCCGGGAATACCTCCCCATAACCATCCTGAAACCCAGACATTGGTATCCAGTACAACCCTCACTCTTTAAACGTTTTTTCCCGTCGCACTTCCTTTACTATCTTGCCAATTTCTTCAAGAGTAGGTTGATTGGGGTCAGGGCCTAATTCCTCAATTCGGCGAAACCATTCTTTTATGTCTAACTCTTTCTGTATTTTTTTTAAAACAATAGAGTTTTGTATCAGAAAACCTGATATTCATCGCCAGGACGAAGTTGTGCTTTTATTTCATCTGGCAGTTCTATTTCACCTTTTGGCATTACTTTGATCACAAAATCCATAATAGTTCGATTAATGACAGAGTTGTTTCAATACTAGCCAAAATACAACAATCTCACGCCCAGACACCAAAACACAGAAAAAAACTTTGCGCCTTCGCGCCTTTGCGTGAGATTCATTAAATTCTTACCCTTCAATCGCCCACCTTACTTTAACCATCGCGCCGCATCTTTGGCATGATAAGTCAAAATCAAGTCTGCGCCAGCCCGTTTAAACCCAGTTAAAGTTTCCATAACCACCCGCTCCTCATCAATCCAACCGTTGAGAGCCGCAGCTTTCACCATCGCATACTCACCAGAAACATTGTAAGCTGCAACTGGCAAGTTACTCGCTTCCTTCACCCGCCAGATAATGTCCATGTATGCCAAAGCTGGCTTAACCATGAGCATATCAGCACCTTCAGCGATATCCAATTCAATCTCTTTAATTGCTTCCCTGGCGTTACCTGGGTCCATTTGATAAGTTCTTCTGTCCCCAAATTGCGGTGTCGAGTCTGCTGCATCCCGAAATGGGCCATAATAACCCGACGCATACTTAGCAGCATAAGACAAAATCGGCGTATCTTGAAATCCGGCTTCATCCAAACCCACACGAATTGCCTGGACGAAGCCATCCATCATTCCCGAAGGCGCGATGATATCGGCACCGGCTTTCGCTTGAGAAACTGCTGTTTTCTTCAACAATTCCAGAGTTGGGTCATTTAAAACTCGTCCTGTTAAATCACCAACTTGCAGATAACCACAATGACCATGACTGGTGTACTCACACAAACAAGTATCAGCAATTACAATCAAATCTGGCACTGCTGCTTTTACCGCCGTCGCTGCTTTTTGGACGATACCGCAATCATGCCAAGCGCCAGTGGCATCCACATCTTTATCAGCTGGAATACCAAATAGAATAATCGAAGGAATTCCTAAGTCGTAAACTTCTTTTGCTTCTTCGACAATTTTATCTACCGAAAGTTGGTAGACTCCGGGCATCGATTTCACTTCATTAGCGATTCCCTCACCTGGTACGGCAAATAGTGGGTAAATTAAATCGCTTGTTGTCAAAACAGTTTCACGAACCATCCGGCGCAGTTGGGGATGGGTACGCAGACGACGGGGGCGATGTATAGGAAACATAAAATTTTATGATGAAAAACAACGCAAATGGACACAAAACAAAGCGTCACAAAAGCAGGCTAAAACTTTCCTGCCGTCAGACAGACTACAAACAGTGCTTAACTGTCTTTTGCCCTACTCTTAATCAAGCTGTGGGGCAATTTTGTATTTTACAGCTTGCTTGCATTTATCCGACGGACTAGAAAAAAAACAACATACTAAGCAATTCACGCATTCAAAATTCACGCATTCAAAATGGTAAGACCCTCTGTTGGTAAAAATCCTGGCTATCTGGTCTAGAGCAAACTCAAGGCACAACAGCTTAATAGAAAATAACTCACAATTACCAATGCCCCATGCCCTGTTTGGCCAATGCCCAATGTTAATTTCTGCTAAATAAATCGGAAAATGTAGGGATAACGGAAGGGTATATCAGGATTGCTGAAAACTCCGACGAGCGCCCAAATTGTTAATCCCCAGTGCAATAGATATCCCAGACCGGCTAGTGGCCCCAGCAATAATAGAGGTAACACCAACCAACCGAATAGAAAAAACAGTACTGCCAGAATTGCTCCATAAAACCAGACATTAAAGTGGAAATTGATGGATTCTTTGGCGTTTTCTTTAACAACAGGATCATCAGATACCAGCAATATGGCAATAGGTATACCTACAGATACCAACGTTGTGCTGAAAAAAATCGCTCCATGAGACAAGGCAGATAGAAGCTTTCGCTTGTCTGTGTCGTACATTCCTTTCTCCTATTTAGTTAGCTTGTTGATTATATTACGACCCTATCACGAGCATCGTTGTCTTAAGATTAAAAGACTTGCCAGAGTCGAAAAAAATTAAGTTAAGTTACAAACAAATACAGTTATGTCAATTGAACTTCAGTCTGAACTTCTTCAAGCGGTTGAACTTCGCCGCAACTTTGCGATTATATCTCACCCGGATGCAGGTAAAACTACACTAACAGAAAAGCTACTCCTGTACGGAGGTGCAATTCATGAAGCTGGCGCGGTCAAAGCGCGACGGGCACAGCGTAAGGCGACCTCTGACTGGATGGCAATGGAACAACAACGGGGCATTTCCATTACCTCCACAGTGTTGCAATTTGAATATCAGGACTGTCAAATCAATTTATTAGACACCCCTGGACACCAAGACTTCAGTGAAGATACTTATCGTACCCTTGCCGCCGCCGATAATGCAGTGATGTTGGTTGATGCGGCAAAAGGTTTGGAAACCCAAACCCGCAAATTGTTTGAAGTTTGTAAGTTGCGGGGTATCCCGATCTTTACATTTATCAACAAGCTCGACCGTCCAGGAAGGGAACCTCTAGAACTGTTGGATGAAATTGAACAAGAATTGGGATTGCAAACCTATGCAGTAAACTGGCCGATTGGTATGGGCGATCGCTTTAAAGGTGTTTTTGATCGACACAAGCAACAAATTCATCTGTTTGAACGCAGCGCCCACGGCAGCCGAGAAGCCCGTGATACGATCATAGAATTAGGTGATCCGAGAATAGAAGAGCAGCTAGAACAAGACCTCTACTACCAACTGAAAAATGATTTAGAACTGTTAGAAGGAGTTGGACCAGAGCTAGATTTGCAGTTGGTACACCAAGGCAAAATGACGCCAGTGTTCTTTGGTAGCGCCATGACTAACTTCGGGGTAGAGTTATTCCTCAAGTACTTCCTCGACTATGCCCTTAAACCCGGTTCTCACTACAGCAGTGTTGGCGAAGTTCCTCCTACATACCCGGAGTTTTCGGGGTTTGTCTTCAAACTACAAGCGAATATGGACCCGAAGCACCGCGATCGCGTCGCATTTATCCGGGTATGCACTGGTAAGTTTGAAAAAGATATGATGGTGAATCACGCCCGCATTGGTAAACTCATCCGTCTGTCTCGCCCGCAAAAACTCTTTGCCCAAGAGCGGGAATCGATTGATGTGGCTTATCCTGGCGATGTGATCGGTTTGAACAATCCCGGTGTTTTTGCGATCGGGGATACAATTTACACGGGACAAAAGCTCGAATATGAGGGGATTCCGTATTTCTCGCCGGAACTGTTTGCGACTCTCAGGAATCCCAACCCCTCGAAGTCTAAACAATTCCAAAAAGGCGTTGCGGAATTGCGAGAAGAAGGTGCTGTGCAGATTATGTATTCAACTGATGAAGCCAAGCGCGATCCAATTTTGGCGGCGGTGGGTCAGTTGCAATTCGAGGTGGTACAGTTTCGCTTACAAAACGAGTATGGTGTAGAAACCTTACTAGAGTTATTGCCCTACAGTGTCGCCCGTTGGGTTGAGGGTGGTTGGGAAGCATTAGAACAGGTGGGACGGATATTCAATACCACTACAGTTAAAGACAGCATGGGACGCCCAGTGTTGCTATTCCGGAATGAATGGAATTGTCAACAGTTACTTGGCGACCATCCAGAGTTAAAATTAAGCGCGTTGGCAAAGCCCGCCGTAGGCATCGCTCCAGTATTTTCTAGTCAACAACCAGTGGAGGAATAATTCACTTAACTACGAATTTTAGATTTTAGATTTTAGATTTTTTGGTTTATGTCTCAATGCCATTTGACGGCAGTTGCTTCTTTTAAGGGAGACGCGCAAGGGACAAGTCGGGAAACCGCTTGGGCGCACTGCCTCCTTTATGCCGGAGAACCCGTCTACCGCAGTGGCTCCCCTAGTGGACTGAACAAATCCAAAATGCTCAATTTAAAATCCTCAAGCCTCGTACCCAAGAGGCACGGGGTCAATCCAAAATCCAAA
Source organism: uncultured Nostoc sp. (assembly GCF_937863485.1). GTDB lineage: Bacteria > Cyanobacteriota > Cyanobacteriia > Cyanobacteriales > Nostocaceae > Nostoc. Next base: position 18,290 of record NZ_CALMFY010000204.1, read on the forward strand.
ATTCAAAATTGGTTGACAAGTAAAACTTGGCGCGGTTGAGTTCCACGGCATCCGAGGTTCGCGCTTTTGCACAAACGTGGATCACTTAGAAGAGATTGGAGTGCCAGAATTTGTATGCCTTCACATGCCAAATCGTCTTTGGAGGCTGGTTTAGTTGCCCTCAAGCAGGGAAATTATCAAACAGCGATCGCTCAACTAGAACCTATTGCTAGCAGCCAAAATCATGCGACTGCTAGCTTACAAGCCCAGGTTGGTTTAGTGATGGCTTATGCTCGCTGTGGCGAAGTTCCCAAAGCGATCGCTATTTCCCAGAATCTCATTGAGAGTAACAATCCGCAAGTTCAAGAGTGGGCAACACGCGCTCTCGAACACCTGACAAAACGTAAAAAACCTGATCAAGAATCAAAAAATGTCGAAACTGGATTTGTTGCCTTTGAGAATTCAACCCCAGATTCTCCTCCAGTTACCCCCCCGGTAACTTCTACATTTGAGGAAAAGCCAGAAGATCAAGTAATCGAAACCAAGAGTGACGACACCCCGCCAATGGTGGCACTAGGTAGACTCAAAGCTACAGTAGCGACACCACTACCTCCACCAACTGCACCCCTAAACGGTTTCATGGGTTCTGTAACCCGCACCCAAGCCAAATTATTCGGCGTTATTTATTGGCGGCAAGCCCAACGCGCCAGAGCATGGCAACCCCTACGTAAACCGAAATTAATACCCTTGCGGTTGCTGGCAGCAGGAACATTCATCGCCCTGTTTTGGGTAATGCGAGAAATCCTCAAGTTAGCAATGGGATTCATCAACCTAACTTTAGTCAAACTGCCCTATGTGGAGCCTGTACAGCTTTTATACCGCGACCCTACTCAATTGTTGCTAGTAGTATTGGTGATTTTGATCGGAGTATCACCTTGGTTGCTGGATCTGCTACTGGCGAACTTGTATGGTCAGCGAGAATTTCCCAAGGATGTATTGAATGCCCATAGCCGCGAAGCCGTTCGGGTGCTACAACGTTGTTGCCAACAGCGGCACTGGCCGTTACCCAAACTGCGGATTTTACCAATGGCTGCACCAATTATCCTGACCTATGGTAGTTTACCACGTAATGCCAGGATTGTTGTCAGTCAAGGGCTATTACAGCAACTGGCAGATGATGAAATTGCCACTATCTACGCCACGCAGCTAGGGCATATTGCTCATTGGGATTTTGCTGTGATGTCTTTGTTGCTGCTGGTGACACTACCAACTCATAAGCTATATCAGCAAATGTCGCAGTGGGGAGACAAAATATCAGGGAAAATTTGGCGCTGGCCGGTGACAATTCTGGCTAGTCTAATTTATGGAGTTTGGTGTTTGCTGACTGGGACTGCATTATGGTTGTCGCGGTTGCGGCTTTATTATAGTGATCGCGTCGCCGCTGAAATTACTGGTAATCCCAATGCCCTGATTCGCGCCTTACTTAAAATTGCCATTGGAATTGCAGCTGATATCGAAAAACAAGAACACACCAGTTGGCAACTGGAAAGCTTAAATCTCTTGACACCAGTGAGTCACCAACAAAGCCTGTCTTTGGGCACTATTGCCAGCAATCTATCTTTTGAATCCTTTTTGAAGTGGGATACTGCCAATCCCTATCGCCAATGGTTTACAATTAACAATAGCCATCCGCTGATGGGCGATCGCATCGAACGCCTCTGCCAAATAGCCCGTCACTGGCATCTAGACACCGAACTACATTTTCCTAGTGAACCATCAAAGGTTAAGCGTCAGTCTTTCTTATTACAAATCGCTCCCTGGTTAGGAATTCCTCTAGGGGTTGTGTTTGCAGCTTTGGTCTGGCTAACGTGGCAACTAGCATTCGCACTTAAGTTTTTAAATCTAAAGTGGATATATGAAGATTGGTCTTTCATTACAGGCTGCCTTCTAATTGGTTTTAGCATCGGTACAGTGATGCGGATTAATTCTTTCTTCCCCGATATTAAACCTGCCACTGTGCAAACTGACTGCCTACCCAACCTGTTAGCTGACCCTTGTGCCTTACCGATTGACAGTATCAGCGTGCGGATTGTGGGTAAACTATTAGGTCGTCAAGGCACTAGCAACTCCCTAGCGCAAGATTTAATTCTCCAATCCAGTGCAGGTTTAGTGAAATTACACCACGTTTCTTGGCTAGGACAGTCAGTCAATCACCAGGATCTGATCGGTCGGCAAATTATCGTCACAGGTTGGTTCCGACGAGGAGCAACACCTTGGATCGATATCCAAACTCTGGAAACTCAAAGTGGTAAAACTATTCATAGCCCTCATCCCATTTGGTCTATTTTTTTGGCAGTTGCAGCACAGGCTTGGGGCGCATACGTTTTTCTCAGTGGTTAGTCATTGGTCAGAAGAAAATAAACAACTGACAAAGGACAAACCGAAATGTAAACAAAAATTGCAGGTTTTCTGGAAAAGTGTTACATTTATTTACACAAACAATAGCAACCGACATAACTCAGCATTACAGCTTAGTTATGAACTCGGATGCTTTTCCCCCACTCCATACCTTTTTATCCTCCCAACACAGCAGGAAATTAACCAGCCACTGGCTGGTTTTTGTTTCAAAATATTCTCCCTTAAATAAAAAAATGGGTTTTATGTTATGTTACGATGCAATAATACTAACGTCGCAAAAGTATGCGCTAAACTAGCTACGTAGAAAATACCGTGGTAATGTAAGGAATGGTATTTGATTCTGCGAAAAAGGCATGGAAGAAAGCGTGTACTTTAGCAGGCACTACGCTATTAAATTTACAATTCTTAGAATTAAGGTGTTATTAGCTCACAATAGTGTGAGCCTTTGGATTAAACAAGCTTGATCCCGACGAAAAACTGTATTGTATAGGTTGACAGTTTTGAGCAAAAAAATTGGTTGATGGCAGTCTTTGTCAATAGCATCTATTTCAAAGCCAAAGCCAAGTGATTGTTTTCTCCCCTTGCCATGTTCATTTAACTCTGGAGGTATAGTTCATGCCCGTTCGCCTATATATAGGTAATTTGCCTAAAGAAGAAATAGATCGTCAAGATCTGCAAGCAGTTTTTGCAGCAGAAGGTGATGCTGTAACTACTAAATTAATTAAAGACCGCAAAACTGGCAAATGCCGTGGTTTCGGTTTTCTTACCGTCAACAACGACGAACAAGCTGACGAAATCATTGAAAAGTACAATGGTCAGATGTTCAAAGACACTCCCATTAAGCTAGAGAAGGCATTACCTCGGACAAAGGGTGAGGAGGGCGAGGAGCAAGCTCCTAAAGCAGTTACTCTTCCTACTACGAGTACCCCGATTCCTAGTGTTAATAGAGAAGGTAGAGAAGGTAGCCGTCGTGAGAAAGGTTCTAAGAAGCCTCGTCGTGGCGGCGGTGGCGGAGCTTCTCGTGAAAGTACCACTACAACTACAGATTCAGACGCTATTCGTCCAGATCCTCGTTGGGCTTCAGAATTAGAAAAGCTGAAGCAAATGCTAGCTGCACAAACTACAAATTAATCCCTAAGGGAGAGAAATTAAAAATTAAAAATCAGAATTTTTTTTGATTTTTAATTTTTAATTATCCATTATTACCTAGCTGCTTAGTTAAAAGTTACTTGCAGCTAATTTTGTAAGTATGATCGCATAGTCAAATCAAACGACACATAAATTTCACTTATTTCCCATACTTACGTAATAGCAATAAGTCTATACTGATACAACAGTAACTTCTATAGAGTTACTGTCAAAACCTGCTTATAAAAAAATTAAGTTTTTGTGATTAGACGTATTCAAAAACCTGACCGAAGTGAATGCGATGCCTACGGCGGGCTGCGCCTACGCAGTAATTATCTGGATTTGACAGGTTATAGTCAGTAATGGCTAGTTTCATACTGCCAAGTGAACGGTCGGCGCAATCGCTCGAAAGATAATTTACACTCAAAGTGATACCGATCATTTGCAGCTTCTGTTATGTCCTCAACTCTAGATTCTTTGCCACCTGCGCTCGCTAAAATTGTCCAGCGCTTTCAACGCGCTTCCGAACCGAAGCGACGCTATGAACAGCTAATCTGGTATGCTCAGAAGCTCAATGAGTTCCCAGAAGCTGAAAAATTAGCCGAAAATAAAGTTCCTGGTTGCGTGTCTCAAGTTTATATCACCGCAGCCTTGGATGACGGGAAAGTTGTGTTTCAGGGCGATTCCGATTCCCAGTTAACCAAAGGATTAGTAGGGCTTCTGGTTGAAGGATTGGATGGACTAACGCCAACTGAGATTGTCCAACTTACTCCAGATTTTATTCAAGCAACAGGTTTAAACGTTAGTCTGACACCTTCCCGTGCTAATGGGTTTTACAACATTTTTAAAACCATGCAAAAAAAAGCATTGGAATGTAAGTTAGATTTGCCTAGCTAAACTAGATAAGTGCAAATAAATCTCAAAAGTGAGGAGTTATAAGTTAAGAGTGATGAGTTTTGAATTCCTAACTCTTATATATACAGACGCGATTGAATCGCGTCTCTACTTCTAACTCCTCATTCCTAACTCTGAATAATAAATTTAGTCAAATGTCAACAAATTTATTATCTACCTCTGCTGCTATTGGCTTTGGTGGAGTAGTTCAAGAATATCTCTGGAATTGGGAAAATCAGCAATTGCGCGTTGTTTATGAAACCCTCGGTAAAGGTTCACCGCTATTGCTACTACCAGCTTTCAGCACTGTTTCGACGCGTTTGGAAATGGGCGAACTAGCCAGGTTACTAGCTCCCCATTTTCAAGTTGTAGCCATAGACTGGCCTGGATTTGGACAATCTTCTCGCCCTAGTTTGAATTACCGACCGGAAATATATCAGCAATTTCTGGAAGATTTTGTCAAAACTATTTTTAATACCCCAATTACTGTGGTAGCGGCTGGTCATGCTGCTACTTACGTTTTACAATTAGCTGTGAAGCGGGCTGCTTTCTCACGGATTGTGTTGTTAGCTCCTACTTGGCGTGGGCCTTTGCCGACAATGGGAGCAAGTCAACAGATAGCTGGCATGGTGAGAGAATTAGTGCGATCGCCTATACTTGGTCAAGCTCTCTACAAACTCAACACTACCCAATCTTTCTTAAGTTTTATGTACCGCCGCCATGTGTTTACTGACGCGGCTAAAATTACACCCAGTTTCATTGAGAAGAAATGGCAAACGACTCAACAACCAGGAGCGCGATTTGCATCTGCTGCTTTTGTAACTGGTAATCTCGATGCTGTACATGAACAATCTGATTTTCTGGAACTTGTGCAGTCTTTAACCGTACCGCTCATGGTAGTAATTGGGGAATCCAGTCCCCCTAAATCACGAGAAGAAATGAACGCTTTGGTAGCCTTACCAGGAGTAAAAAGCGTCGTCGTTCCTGGTTCTCTGGGACTACATGAAGAATACCCAGCAGTTGTTTTAGAAGCAGTTCAAGATTTTTTGTTCTCTTCAGAAAATTAAATCCTCACTTATCCCTCAAAGTATAATTTTATTGTTTGCGCTCATTATTATCACATAGCGCTTCTCGTTTGTATGCAATATACTCTGACCTCTCTCTTAAAAGGAGAGAGGCTTTAAATTTTACAGGGTGATGTAGTAAATGGTGTGAAATTAGCGATCGCTACATTGCACTGCTATATCTGCCCCTATTTCCGTTTGAGTACGGATCTCAATTTAATCTTTTTTAGGTTAAAAAATGAGCGTAAATCAAAATTTTAAACATGAGTAACAATCAGAAATTAAAATATTTATCTCTAGCGTATTGTGCGTATCTTGCACTGACAATATATTGGGACTTTCACTACACTGGCCCAGTTAAATTTTTGGGAGAAATGCAGATGAGTTTGTTTGGTAAGCAGTGGCAAGCTGTAAGTTTAATGATCGTTAATCTTCCAGTTATATCGTTAGTGACTTATTTACGCAATCGAGTTCAAAGCCAAAATCCAGATAAAGAATTTTCTGCTAAGTGGAATGTAATTGATGATTTGACAAGTAACCGACTTCTAAAAAATGCGCTCATGCCGATAATTATTTTAATTATCGGGCTTATTGTACTAAATATTACATTAGCGCAATCATTCGGCAAAGATATCGGTACGATTAACATCGCTCAACTAACTTCTGGCAAAATTGCTGATCATAGTTTTTATGCCAATATTTCAGGCTATCCAGATCCCAATGTGTTAGCAATACGAAAGGGAACTAGTATACCTCAAGTCTATATTGCATTGAGAGAGAATTCTCAGTCGAACACCCCGGTTCATTTGATTATTTCATTAAACAAGGGTGATATTGAAGAGTATGTTCACAAAGATCCAAAAAGTGAAATAGTAATGGTGAGTGGATTTGTGACTGAGGGTGGAGAAGGAGAAGTGAGAACGTGGTTAGAGAAGCAAGGAGTTGCCATTGCCGATAGTTACTGGACTATTATCCCTAAAGTTAATCTGAGTAACCGCAGTAGAGGGAAATATTCTTCAATATTTATAGCTATTGCCTTTATTAGTTTTGCCGCTTTTATCTTTTATAGAAATTCTAAAGAACAAACAGCATAGCTGAATGTGGTATCACCGTGCCAAAACCGGAAAATTATACACTAAGGCTGAAACTAATATAAAGTAAGCTTTTTAATAATTATCAGTTGTCAGTTAAAATTGTAAGTCAATTGGGAGTCAGAGTCCCCCATTATATCGGCGTTAACTGATAACTGAAAACTAATCACTGAAAACCGATTAGTGGTTGTATACAATATTCCTATCAGGCTACCCCAATTTGGGAATATTTATTACTTATTATAGATGCAGAGAAATAGAATCTTTCTTAATTAAATTATGTGATGATTTTGCTGAAGCCTAAAAGAAGGCAAGCTAGCACAAAAATATAAAAAGATTTATCATAGGCGATAATGATTATCCACAAAGGGAGACAAGGGGAATTTAGAGTATGGTGGCTGACGTAATTAACAATTCAGTTCCCGTTACTGTTCTTACAGGCTACTTGGGAGCAGGTAAAACGACTCTACTTAATCACATCCTCACCTACGAACACGGCAAGAAAGTTGCTGTGATTGTCAATGAATTTGGGGAAGTGGGTATTGATAATCAATTGATTATCGATGCAGATGAAGAAATTTTTGAAATGAACAATGGCTGTATCTGTTGTACAGTACGCGGCGACTTAATTCGGATCATCGGCAATTTGATGAAGCGGCGCGATAAATTTGACCATTTAGTAATTGAAACGACTGGATTAGCCGATCCAGCACCAGTGATTCAGACATTTTTTGTTGATGAAGATTTGCAAAGCCAACTGTCTCTAGATGCGGTGGTGACAGTCGTAGATGCCAAGCATATTTTGCAGCATTGGGATGCAGACGAAGCACAAGAACAGATTGCCTTTGCCGATGTAATTTTACTTAATAAAACTGATTTAGTAGCGCCAGAAGAGTTGGATGAATTAGAAAAACGGATTCGGGCGATGAATGCGATCGCAAAAATCTACCGTACCCAAAATTCTGAATTAGGAATGGATGCTTTATTAGGTGTGAAAGCCTTTGATTTAGACCGGGCATTAGAAATTGATCCAGATTTTTTAGGCGAAGATGCTCATGTACACGATGAAACTGTCTTTTCTGTGGCTTTAGTAGAAGCAGGCGCAGTCGATGGAGAAAAATTAAACGCTTGGATTTCCGAGTTACTGCGTACCCAAGGGCCAGATATCTTTCGGATGAAAGGCATTTTAAATATTGCTGGAGAAGATAATCGATTTGTGTTTCAAGGAGTACATATGATATTTGATGGCAAACCCGATCGCCCCTGGAAATCAAGTGAAACTCCTAAAAACGAACTGGTCTTCATCGGTCGCAATCTTGATGCAGCCCAACTCAAGCAAGATTTTCTCGCCTGTCTGGTATAAAAAGGGAGTTAGGAGTTATCAGTTAAAAATTCAAAACTCCTAACTTCTAACTTTTAACTCCTGTAGAAAATATGAACTCCACAACCAAATCTAAGGAATTTGAACAACATTATTCGGGGACACTTTCAGATTATGTAACTGCGATCGCTTGGTCGCCACAAGGTAAAACTTTAGCAGCAACTTCCGCCGCCGGAGAAGTAGTTCTGTGGAATGATGGCGAACTCACAACCTTACAAACTGGTAACGGTAAATCGGTAGACTGTCTTGCCTTTTCGCCAGATGGAAAATTTTTAGCTGTTGGTGGACAGAATGGACAAGTAAAAATTTGGCAGAATACTGAATTAATCGCCACTTTAGAAAATGCCCCCGCATGGGTTGACAAGCTAGCTTGGAATTACACTAGTAACCAACTGGCTTTTAGTTTAGGGCGTTACGTCCAAGTCTGGGATGCAGATACTGATGAAATTGTCGTGACGCTGAATTTCGACAACTCTTCAGTATTGGGTATAGATTGGCGCATTGACGGACAATATTTAGCCATTAGTGGTTATAAGGGAGTCAAGATTTGGCATAGTCAAAACTGGGATGAAGAACCGTACAGCCTGGATACGACTACTGTCAGTCTAGCGATGGCTTGGTCGCCCGATGGCAAATTCCTGGCTTCTGGCAACATGGATCGTAGTGTCACTGTTTTGGAATGGAACAACCCTGACCCTTGGGTAATGCGTGGCTTCCCTGGTAAAATTCGCCAATTGGCATGGTCAGAAGCTACAACTAAAGTGGGTGCGCCGATACTGGCATCTTCTAGCGTTGAAGGTATTGTGGTCTGGGAAAAGCTAGAGGATGATTCCTTAGGTTGGGAAGCACGAGTCTTAACTAATCATGTAGATGTGATCAATGCGATCGCCTTTGCACCCAAAAGCTTCCTTCTCGCTTCTGCTGCTGCTGATGGCTGGTTGTGTTTGTGGAACCAAGCCAAGGAAGTATCCCAAATTATCACAGGTGTCTCAGGAGGCTTTTCTAGCCTAGCTTGGCATCCCCAAGGCAAGTTACTAGCCGCAGGTGGTGATCAGGGCGAATTAGTTGTTTGGTCAAAGGTTTTGCGGGGTCAAGGATTTGGGCGTAGTTAAGCAATACTCACTACTTGTTGAAGTTGAACCCCGGCAATTTATTAGCTATCCTGTATCAGCAAAGGTATCTTTGTGAGAATTATGAAAATAGTCAAACTGATTTTACTTGCCTGTCCTGCCCTTCTAGCATTTATGTTGCTGGTAGTCAATCCAGCACACGCATCCAGCCTGAAATCTGCATATGCTACACAAATTATTACGATAGCATCTACACAACAAATTCCTGATTTAGCAACACCAAAGTTGACTCAAATATCTAATCCGATTATTGATCAACTTGGTTGCAATTGTGCCAACTGTGTTCAAGCTAAATTTCAGTCGCTACAAGGCAAACTGCCATCTGTCGATTTTTAATAAAGTTAGGAGTTATGAATACTGTAGGGGCACAGCAATGCTGTGCCCTGATTAATTTTAATCAGCTTTTTGTCCGTGGCGATTGCGCTGGCTGCGGCATAATTATTTATGTAATCAAGATATTCGCTGAAGGTCACGCCTTAAAAAAGAAGTAGGAAAGCTGTTCAGTGAATTCCTAGATACTGAGAAAGCCACTGAAGTTGGTACAATCGCTATCTGTACCCAAGCAGTTAAGCTCTTGAACAAAAGAGCTAGTCCCGGAATTGGAAAACTTGCTAGAGTGAACAGAGTTAGCCTTAATGTCTAATCGCCAAAACCTATACATCTCATGGATTTTGCTAATATTGCATCCCAGTTAAATGCTGGAACGATTTTGCCAGAGGGGATTGTTATTCTCACCCTCTTGGGGGTTTTGATTGTTGATTTGATTTTGGGGCGTACATCCGCGCGCTGGATTGGATATCTAGCGATCGCAGGTTTGCTGACTTCGATCATCGCCCTATACTTCCAATGGGATGCGCCAAATCCCATCTCCTTTACTGGTGCTTTCATTGGTGATGACCTCAGTATTGTCTTTCGCGGCATCATTGCTTTGTCTGCCGCTACCACTATACTGATGTCAATTAGCTACATTGAACAGAGTGGCGCTGCTTTAGCAGAATTCATCGCTATTTTGTTGAGCGCTACTCTAGGAGGGATGTTTTTATCCGGGGCTAGTGAGTTGGTGATGATTTTCATCTCCCTAGAAACCCTGAGTATCTCCTCTTATTTATTGACAGGTTATACTAAGCGTGACCCTCGCTCCAATGAAGCGGCGCTGAAATACTTGTTAATTGGAGCTTCCAGTACAGCAATATTTTTGTATGGCGTATCACTGCTGTATGGACTATCTGGAGGACAAACGGAACTGAGTGCGATCGCTAATGGTATTGCCACAGCTAAAGTCGGTCAATCTTTAGCTTTAGTGATTGCCCTGGTTTTTGCGATCGCAGGTATTGGCTTCAAAATCTCCGCTGCACCCTTCCACCAGTGGACACCAGACGTTTACGAAGGCGCTCCCACCCCAGTAATCGCCTTTTTATCAGTTGGTTCCAAAGCAGCTGGATTTGCCCTAGCCATCCGCTTACTGACAACAGCATTCCCCCTTGTTGCTGACGAGTGGAGGTTTGTCTTCACTGCTCTGGCCGTTCTCAGCATGATCTTGGGTAACGTAGTCGCCCTAGCTCAAACCAGCATGAAACGGATGCTAGCTTATTCATCCATTGCCCAAGCTGGGTTTGTGATGATTGGCTTGATTGCTAGTACACAGGCAGGGTATGCCAGTATGATATTTTACCTACTGGTTTACCTGTTCATGAACCTATGCGGCTTTACCTGCATCATTCTGTTCTCACTACGGACAGGAACCGACCAGATTGCCGAATACTCTGGTTTATACCAAAAAGACCCACTCCTAACATTGGGGTTGAGTATCGCTCTGCTTTCCTTGGGTGGTATTCCACCATTGGCTGGGTTTTTCGGCAAGATTTACTTATTCTGGGCTGGTTGGCAAGCAGGACTTTATTGGTTAGTCTTACTGGGCTTAGTTACCAGCGTCGTCTCCATCTACTACTACATTCGCGTAGTCAAGATGATGGTAGTCAAAGAACCCCATGAAATGTCCGACGCGGTGAAGAATTATCCACAAGTGCGTTGGGACTTGCCTGGGCTGAGACCTTTGCAAGTTGGGTTGGTAGTAACATTAATTGCTACTTCCATAGCAGGAATTTTGTCCAATCCACTGTTTACATTGGCTAACAATTCCATCTCCCATACCCCAATTTTGCAAGCAACAATCAACAGTAATCTAAAAGCACAAAATCTACTGCTTTTACCAAAGTTAGATTCGGTTAGTCAGTCTCAACCCTCAGTTGATTCTACTACTAAGATTTAACCGAGTCTCACTCAATAGAACTTTGTGCTATAGGACACGCCTGTTTGCTAATTAGCAGACAGGCGTTTGTTATATCTTTTAACTTAATATTCAGAAAAGCTTGAAACGACCAATTTTCGTTAATTCATATTCCTGGAGTAGAAAAACATCTAAGTTGTTTTCTTGGCTAAAATAGAGCGAACTTGCTGCCGTAACTGCTGAGGGAATAGCCACATACTTAAGTACAAGTATATGTCAATCGGTCGGAGCTTGCCCCATCGTATAGCTTCCCCCAACAAAGGAAAGAAGGCTTTCCAATCACCTACAAAGGATGCAGAAGGAGCGATAATTGTTGCAATGAAGCCTGAATAAGCCTTTGGTGTTACTAAATTGCGGTTGTGACGAATCCAATCCAAGGAATATTGCCAGTCCTTGATGTTGCTTAAGCGCTTGATTCCCATTTCTGAATGCCAGATTGACATAGGCTCAGGCACAAACTCTATTCCTACACCTTCCATAGCACTAACTCGAAGCAACCACTCCCAATCCTCATGTCTGTAAAATTTTTCTTCTAGAGGCATTTTTTGCATTAACTCTTTTTTCATGAAAAGAGTTGAGGTTTGTATGCAGCCCTCTCCTTTAAAAAAGGAGTTACGCGCAAAAAGATATTCACTTAAATGTTCCGAGAGGTTAGGTAGCCTTCTCGGACAAATAAACTTACCTTTGTGAGTATGGGAAATGAAACGACTGGCGACAACTGGAAAATCATAATGGGAATTATTTGCTACTTCAAGTTGACGCTCCAATTTTTCTGGAAGCCATTCATCATCGTCATCTAAAAAAGCTATCCAAGTGCCTTTAGCCTCTCTCACACCAGTATTTCTAGCCCCTGATGGTCCAACATTTTTTGGTAGTTCTATTACTCTCAATCTTGGATCAGCTATCTGAGATAGTCCATTGACTGTTTCCTGATCGGGACCGTCTATGATCACAATCACTTCAATTGATTCTAGCGTTTGAGTTAATGCAGTCATGACACTCTTTGCAACAATTTGTGGTCTATTGCGTGTAGGAATCACGACGCTGACTATTATTTGGTTAGTTTCATTTACCATTGCTAATTTTTTGGGTAGTGATCAAGATGTAATAATAGATAGAGTAGAGGTGATTGCTAATTACTCTTTACCCATGCCTGTCTGTCTAAACTGTGCTTCTTATAAAACGGTTAAAAATGGTCGCATCCACAACGGGAAACAACGATTCAAGTGTCGTGAATGCGGACGGCAATTCGTTGAGCATTTGCCAAAGAAAGTGATTGATTTGGGGACACGAGAATTGATTGACCAACTGCTGCTCTCACGCATCTCACTTGCAAGAATTGCTCGTGCCACGCAGGTTTCTGAGCCAGGGCAGAAAACTACGTGAATGAGAAATATGCGTTAATGCCCCGAAGCGTACAAGTGACATCCAAAAAAAAGGGGGGTTTAATGATTTAATGCGATGAATTGCGGTCATTTGTGGACAATTTGAGTAACAAGCAATGGGTTTGGTTAGCGCTCGATGCAGACACGTGCGAAATTGTTGATATTTATATTGGCGCGGGATCAAGCCTCTGCCCGTCAGTTATGGAATACCTTACAATACGGTCTATCGCCAGTGTGCGCTCTTACATCGATTTTTGTCCTGTGTATGCGGCAGTGTTACCGAGCAAGCGGTATCGAACAGTGAGAAAAAAGACGGGAAAAACGAGCTATATTGAGCCATTTAATAATACAACATTGAGATAATCTGTGTCCCAATTAGTCCAAATAACTCTGTCCAATTCTTACGTCATTAGAGAATCACATTGCTGCCATTTAGTATTTCATTCATTACTACAATACATCATTACTTGTTTAGTACTTCCACAGTCCAAATCCTGATGTGATTCGGATTGTTAGAGGTTGTTTGAAAAGTGTTTTGCTGTAACTTTAGGCACTTTTAAACCCCCTAATAATCCACCTTAAAAAGGGGGATTTAGAGAGAACTAGAACTTTTGATACCGACAAGAGGACTTTTCAAATATCCTCTTATACGGTCGTCTTTTTTACTTATAAAATAAACTTAGCACATTGTCAGACATTCACTGACATCTTGAGAAATTAAATATTAATCGACTGAAACGGGCGATTCACACCCGAAAATCCCCGAATCGGGAAAGAGCAAGTCACGCAGGGGATACCTGCAAGGGTGAAGATATAAAGCTGCTTCGATAAACAATCGATTGTCTTTAGCGGTAACTCCCACATCGCCCTCTCGCCCAGGTAGCAAGTCTTTGATTCTCTCCCACTGGTCATCTCGTAGTGCGTATCGGCGCGTCATCGTTTTTTTGTTGTCTATTCTTGTTTAGCAGTTCTGATTTCAGTTTACGTAATTGATGACACGCCCTAGCGCTGTTTTATTACTCTCGTTAGAGAATATTATAAGCCTTGTTTTTCCATGCTTGGTTACGGGCAAAGATTTTTTTTGGTTTGATAAAATAAGGCTTTGAACAAGATTCAAGGTCAGCATCTTTTTTCTCTCGCCAGAGACATAAAAGAGCGCTAGTTACGATACTTCCCATCTGTCGATGTTGTTTGAGTAATTTTTCAATAAAACTTAACGCGACTCAAAATTGCTTGGCTAGCAGCCTTTGAGAAATCTTCGCTTCAGCGTATGTCTCAACAATTTTCTGGCGTAGGTCAAGTGAGTATGCTTTCATTTCTACTGAAGGAAATACGATTGAGCTATTCTCTATCTGTACCTCACTGGATCGGGAAACACTATATATAAATTTTTGTAACGATAATTAAACTTTTGATGCATTTTATTATATTATATATTTGCAAGTTTTGTTAATCAGTAATTATGCGTAAATAAACAAAGAACTTCTAAGCAAGACTGAATTAGTCTAGCTAAACATGCTAAAGTTGGGATTCAAATAGGAATCACTAGCTGTCCAAGGTATTTATCGAGAAGGTCAAAAACGCTATGACTATTTCAATATTATCAAATCACTAACTTTTGCTCATGGATTAATACTTCTTGCTTGTTTATGTTACACGTCCCAGATTAATATTATTATCTTGGGTGCTAAGTATGTTATTTATTTATACTGGTAGATATGCTGTAAATATTACTCTTGAATATCTGCGCAAGCAGAAAAAATAGTTCGTTCTTCTGTATTCATTATTTGTGAACCTTAAGATCATGAGCAGATTGCTAGCTTTATAAAAAAAGAAAAGCATTATATTGTATCTGGAACGGCGAATGCTAATTTATTAGACAGATATCAACGTCAGCAAATCTTGAATCAACTTAATCAATTAGCTGTAACAGAAGTTTTTATACCTTGGGATACTCTAAAAAATAGAATACTTTTATGCTTGATAGTTTTGGGAGAAATAGTATTCGAGAAAACAAACCCTGGCTGAGGTGAGTAGCTCCACTATTAGTCGTGTACTGAAACGTTTGGGATTAACCCGAAAAAAACATTCCATGCCACTTAAAGGCAGACAGAGCGAGTTCAAAACTTACGAAGAGATTACAGTAAACAAATAACCACCCTAGAGTAGAGGATTTGGTATTTGTGATGAAGCTGTAGTCAATTTAGGAATGACTCGTCAATTTGGACGGGCATTATCAGGATAAAGAGCTTATGGAACACGTCCTCAACAACGAGGTAAGAATGTGAGTCTTATAGCGGTTATCGATTGGATGATAACACCAAAATCCTTGCTGTCAAATCATTTCAGCAAAGTTTTTGTATCTCACTCAACTGCACACTACTATATAGGTGCGATGCCTACGGCGGTAAACTACGCATTGCGAGGTGTTATTGCTTCGACAGCTATTCTGGGGGCAACGGAACAGTGCCTTACAGAATATTTAGAGCCAGTAAGCGAGTATTATATATAACTTTTAATTTCAGCAAATTAACTTCATAGAACACACGTTCGTATCTGATCCAAATGTTTACTGCTATAAGTAATTCCCTCTCAATGATGGTCAATCGGTTAGCACAAAGCATTACAGCCTTTGTATTAACCGCTGCTATTGCTAAGACTCTAGGAGTTGAGGCTTTAGGGCAGTATCTACTAGCGTATAGCTTCTACTATATGTTTATGGGCATTGCTTCACAAGGGCTAAAAGTATTGTTTACCAGAGAACTAGCCCGTGAACCAGAAAAAACATCTGTTTGTTTAATAAGTGGTAGCTGGTTGCAATTAATATTTAGTTTTTTCAGTTATGGGGCTTTAGTGATTGTAGTGTTTTTACTTCCCTATAGTTCTAAAACCTCGACTATTTGCTACATCATGGGCTTCACGATCATTCCTTTTGCACTTTCCAATATCACTGAGGCAATTTTTCAAGCTCAAGAAAAGATGCATCTGATTGCCATCGCTACAGTGCCAGTGTACATTGGACGCGTAATCATAATGATTTGGGCGATGCGACTGAAATATGGAATTGAATCTGTGGGGGCAATCCTATTTTTTTCAGAAACACTAATTCTGGTAATTGAATGGATTTTTATCACACAATCAGTCAAAATCCAATGGCAGATTGATAGAATTTTTGTACGGGATACAATTAAAAATGTACGGACATTTGTTGCTATTGAAGCAATGGCTGTAGTCAGTAGCAGAATGCAAATTTTGATTCTTTCATTGTTAGGAAATGAATTTTTAGTTGGTCTTTTTGGTGGGATAGGACAAGTGCTACAACCCTTTTTGATTATTGCCAACAGTATCAGTGTAGGAATGTTTCCGACACTCTCAAAAGCAGCAAATCAAGGGCAGGAAAAGCAGCAGCAGATCGCTGAAAACTTTATTGAAATTATACTAACTATGGGATTACCCTTATTCCTTGGATTGTTATTTTTTGGTAAAGATTTACTGGTTTTTATCTATACCCCTAGTTTTGCTCAAGGAAGTTTAGCTCTGAGTATAACTGCTGTATCACTGCTTTTATTGCCTTTCATACGCACACTGTGCAATCTACTTGTAGCCAATCATTTTGAGATAGTGAACCTGCGTGAAGTGTTTATTACAACTGTATTAGCAAGCTTGGTAGGTGTGGCATTAGTTCCGCAATATCATTTACTAGGTGCAGCTATAATGACATTGGTAATGACTGTTCTTGGCTTTAGCCAGTATGTTTACTTTACGTATACTCTTTTATTTCCATTAAACTTTTGGCGAATTATTCGCCGTCCAGTTATAATCGGCACTTTGATGCTAGTTGTATTTTTAATTTTAAAAAATATTAATTTAGACTTTTTATTAACTCTGATTATTGCGACTTCCTTTTATATTTTATTTGTTATTTTGATGAGTATTCATGTTTTAGGTGGAATTCATATTATCTGGGAAAAGTTTGTAAAAAAGGTAAAAAAGGGATGAAGTTTCAACACTTGCTCCTGCTTAGAAAATAGCAAATTTGCAAAATCTTAAAGTAACTAAAGCAATGAATATTGAATATCTCAAACCAGAAAAAGCAACAACCAAAAAATTAGCAACGGTAAATGAAACTAATCGAACAATCTAGGGCAAACGCATCTAAAAGTATAAAAATCATTTTTCTGCAAGAGTTCCAGGCTGGAGCATCAAACACTATTTTTTCATCAATATTTTTATCCAGTAAGCATTTCATAAATCACCTGCGTTTACCCTG
The DNA here is from genome assembly GCF_937863485.1 of uncultured Nostoc sp. GTDB lineage: Bacteria > Cyanobacteriota > Cyanobacteriia > Cyanobacteriales > Nostocaceae > Nostoc. Next base: position 35,317 of record NZ_CALMFY010000204.1, read on the forward strand.
ACGGATAAATCCGCTACTCACAATAAAGATAAAAAATCCCTGTTTTCCATAAATAAACTTAGTAACTCTGAAACCGTAATTAATTACGAATTACTAACTATTCAGTCACTATGACCTCATAAGCTAATGAGTATTTAAATTGTATAAAAGCAAGGCTGAAGCCGCTTACTACAAGCGAATCATTCTACAAAAATGAATGACGATTAGCTTACCACAGTGAACATTAATTTTTTCTACAATCATTTGAAATAATTAGTAAACCTACTAGTCTAAAAAATTGGAATGGTGATTATAAATTCTGAACCTTGTCCTAGCACAGAATTTACTTCTAGAGTTCCCTGATGTTTTTGAACAATTATTTGATAGGCAATTGATAATCCTAATCCTGTTCCTTTTCCCACAGGTTTGGTTGTGAATAAATGGTTAAACATTTTTTGCCGAACATCACCCGATATTCCTACACCATTATCTTGAATCCGAATCAATGCGTGATTTGTATCCTTAATTAGGGCAGTATGAATTGTAATTTTATTGGGATTTTGCTTAATTTCATTAAAACTCACTCCAGAGTTAGACTCTTCTACAGCATCAATGGCATTTGCCAATAGATTCATAAATACCTGATTCAGTTGTCCTGGGAAGCATTCTACTAGAGGAAATTTACCATAATCTTTAACTACTTGAATATCAGGACGAATCTTATTAGCTTTCAGACGATGCTTAAGAATTAGGAGAGTGCTGTTAATACCTTCATGAAGGTTAAAGAGAACTTTTTGTTCTGTATCTCCTCTAGAGAAAGTTCGCAAGCTGTTACTAATATTACAAATGCGATCTGTACCTTCTTTCATCGAGGAAATGAGTTTAGGTAGATCCTCGCGCACATACTCCAGGTCAATTACTTGGATTCTTTCTTGAATTTCCTGAGATGCTTTGGGATAAGTTTGCTGATAGAGGTCGATGAGATGTAATAAATTCTGAATATACTCTTGAGCAGGAGTGAGATTACCTGCTATAAACCCAACTGGATTGTTAATTTCGTGAGCTACATCTGCGACAAGACTTCCTAAAGTAGACATTTTATTTTGCATTATCTGAAGATTAAGAAGCATAATTTCTAGTTCATGGCTTCTTTCTTCTAACTTATTTTGATATTCCTTTAATTCATCAATTACTTTCCTAAGCAAACATTCTTTTTTTTTATTTGTTTCTTCGAGTTTTGTCCGGTCTGATTCAGAGCGCTCCAATTGTTTTTGGATAATTCTATTCGCTTTTTTTAGTTCCTTAATTTCTTGTTGATAATCCACACTTTCCATCAGATATTACCGATTTCCCAGAATTAAAGTGACAAAAGTTTCATTATGAAATTGCATCTGGCTAATTCCCTCTATAGGAGCAATCTCTCCATAAGAATAAAATCCACAGGCAGGTAAATAGTCAGTCAGACAAAGTTTTATATTCTGGTACTCTTCTTTTGCTCTTGTACCAAGTATTTGCCGACGAGCTACACATGAAAAAAACAAAATAGCACTTGGTTCTGCACCTGGATAGTTATCTAAGGCATTCATGAATGATGTTTTAGAAGCTGCCAGAATATCTTCATAACCCGCTTCCGCAATTTTAATAACTGCTTGATCGGGAATATCTCCAAAAAAGGTAATGCTACCAGATTCCTGATTGTAAGCAATAGGTGCTCTGATATAAAAATTGTCTCCATTTTGATCAAACACTGCTAGTGGATATTCAATTGAAGGAGGAAGCAAACCTAAATAATGATGATAAAAATCTAAAGCTGGCTTACCATCTATTTCATAGACTATGTTCTTATCTACCTTAGTCACTTTGCTTATTTGACCGATGGGATGCCAACCACTTGTAACACCGTGGGAAAACAATATTGTGTCTGAAAAAAGTAGAATTGGTACAGAATCACTTAATACTTCTGTTTGAAAAAATTGATATGTATTTTGATATCTTGACTGATCGGCTGCCAAACCACCAAATATCGGCACATGTTGCCCAAGAGCTAGTTTTAAGCCATTCAATATAGAGACACCACTAGTTGTAAGACTCTCTGGATGAGTTAAGCATAGCTTTGGGGCTGCGGTACTTTTTGCTTTAGCTTGCTCCACAGCTTGTTTAGTTACAGTAACTGGATCACCTGAAACTTTGCGTCCAACTCCTGCATGAATTTCAACTTCGTCTGAGCAAAATAACATTAAGGTGATTGAGTCCTGCTGAAACTCTAAGACGGAAGAAATTTCTCCATCTGTTGTTCCACCAATCAACTCAATCCCCGGAAAAGCCTGATGAATTTGCTGCAAAATGAGGGAATGTTCAAAGTCAATTGCAGCAAAAATAATCCCAGCTTTTGGTATATTTCCTGCAAGAAAATTGGTACATTGCTGAAGAACTTCTTCAACTGCTGATAGAGAATCTGGATCGTTACTGTGACCTACTATTGCTTTGAACATAAGTTTATCTATTATATTGATGAACGTGATTTGCTATGATTCTTAAAGGGGAAGCTTGATAATAAACTCTGAACCTTGTCCTATTGCTGAATTTACCTCTATAGTTCCTCCATGTTTTTCGACAACAATTTGACGGGCAATTGATAATCCTAATCCTGTACCTTGACCCACAGGCTTGGTGGTGAATAAATGGTCAAATATTTTTTGCTGGACATCAGCAGACATTCCCATGCCATTATCTTTAATGCGAATCAAAATATGATTTTTGTTTTCATTGAGGGTAGTCTGAATCAAAACTTGGTTGGGATTTGCTTCAATTTCAATATAGGTGCGTCCTACATTAGACTCCTCTAAAGCATCAATAGCATTAGCTAACAAATTCATAAATACCTGATTTAGTTGTCCGAGAAAGCATTCTAATTCTGGCAAATTATCGTAATCTTTAATTACTTGAATATCGGGTCGATCCTTAGATGCTTTTAAGCGGTATTTGAGGATCATGATTGTGCTGTCTATGCCATCATGAATGTTGCAAGAAACTTTGCGATCGCTATCTGCTCGAGAAAAGGTTCTCAGACTAGTACTAATGTTGCGAATACGCTGAACACCCTCTTTCATTGAGGAAATTAAATTAGGTAGATCAGAAAGCATGTACTTCAAATCTATTGCTGCAATTTCCTCTTGAATTTCTGGAACCGGATTCGGATAGTGCAGCTGATAGAGATCAATGAGGTTAATCATGTCTTGGAAATATACTGAAGCGTGTCTGAGATTGCCATGAATGAAACCAACGGGATTATTAATTTCATGAGCAACTCCTGCTACTAATTGACCAAGGGCAGACATTTTTTCCGTCTGTACAAGCTGAAGTTGAGACTCTTGTAGGTCTTTTAATGCCCTAGACAACGCTGCTGTCCTTTCTGCAACTCGTTTTTCTAAAGTTTTTGTAAGATTTCGTAATTGAAGATGGGTTTTAATTCTAGCTAATAACTCTTCTTCATGAAAGGGTTTTGTAATGTAATCAACTGCCCCGATACTTAGACCCGTTACCTTACTATCTGTATCAGAATTGGCTGTCATAAAAATTACTGGAATATCACAAGTTGCTGAATTTTGTTTCAACTTTTTACAGGTTTCAAATCCATCTATTCCCGGCATCATCACATCTAATAAAATCAAATCAGGTTGCATAGATTCAGCCTTTTTAAGTGCTCTTTTCCCATCCATCTCTGTAGCAACTTCAAAGCCTACATAAGTCAATATCTCAAAGACCATTTCTAAATTAGTAGTAGTATCATCTACCACTAAAATTAAACTATCTTCTGGTACATTCGGCATTTTTATAACTCTCTTATAATTCATGTATTGAAATTAATTTAACTCCTTGTTACTTGTTCACTATTCACCCTGCGATCGCAGCTAAGTCACCTCTATTTTATTGGCAGACTGATTGATAAATTTCTAGTCTGACAATCCTATAGTTCCCAAAAACTCTGATAACAGCAACATTCTCACACTAAATTGCCCTATGCAACCACGGAGGCGATCGCTACAGGGTGGAAATTAACCAGCAATCTGCGCTTTCATCGAAGTTCAAGATCCTCTTTCATGAAGGCGATCGCTCTGATATTAGTGATTATTACCCTTGTCTTTTTATAAAAGTAGTGCTATTCCAGAATAATATTGTTGATGACACAAGTTAACTTTTTCAGTTAATCAAGAGTATTTATTATGAGTTCATACAACCATAACTATTTTTCAAAACAAATTATAATTCCGGATAATTTCGGTTATTTTTCTAAAAAAGTTTAACCACAAGTAGTTCAAAGGGAAAGGACAACAGGCAATTCTGCTACAGTGACCTATGTTTAAAAACGCGGGATTGAAATGAACTATTACTACTAAATTTATCTGATAAATATTTGCTTTTGCTGCTTTCGATCTGTGGACTAGCTATCAAGTTTTGATGCAAATTTTGGATGCAAAAGACTAAACAACAAAAAAGCCTGCCGTTCTCCTTAGCTTAAGAGCAAACTGCGGCAGGTTTAGTGGGTTTAGAACTGTCTTTGCTAAACTGTCAACCTCTTCTCCTGCGAAGACGCTGCATAAACGGGGAATTCAAAATTCAAAATTTATAGAGGCGCAGATAATTGCTAGTACAATATGGCGTAAATCCACCTATTATCTCAATTAACAATACTTGGAGCTTAACAAGGGATTTTGCCCCTTGTTAAAGGTAGTCAAACTTCCGCCACAGTGTACTAATTATCTTTTCCCTGTTTTTGAATTTTGTTGTCAACCATGATTTCTCAAGATAAGTGTTTTTGAACTAACCATTTTTACCCGCTTTTAATGGGACACCCGTTATTAGAGACGGTGTATTTTGGCTGTGATAATAATAACGAGCACAAATGCTACTTGATTTTTTGTTTAATAAAAGTCACAACCTGAGTTAGCTGTTTCTTCAAACCATCAATTTCTGCTTGCATTTTGACAATTTTCTCGTTCAACGCATTAATTTCTGTGTCAGAGACTCCTCCAGCGCTAGGAGTTGCGTTGCTTGCCGCCGTAGGCATCGCAGTATTTGCAGCAGTAGGAGTTGCGTTGCTTGCCGCCGTAGGCATCGCAGTATTTACGACGCTAGGGGCTGCTACCGTACCATTGGTGACACCAGAAGTTGCATTTGTGCCATTTTTTACAGCAATTTTTGCTGCTACTGGGACTAGTTCTGGGCGTGGCTGTTTCGCCTTGGTCATAGCTAACTTAATCGCACTAATTAGTTGCTTCTGATCAAAAGGCTTACCTAGAAATTCAAAATATTCAAAAGGTTCTGTGATTTTCTCGGTCACCTCTTCCTTGCGACCAGACATGATCACCAAAGGAATTTTCCTTAACTCCGGATCGGCTTGAACTTTCTGGAATACCTCCCAGCCACTCATTTTAGGCAACAGGAAATCCAGCATAATCAGGCTGAGTTTTTCCTGAAGGATGAAATTTAGTCCTTCCAAACCGTCTTTTGCTTCCAATACCTCAAAATTGCCCGGAGGCAACATTTCTCGTACTTTTACCCTGACAACTGTAGTGTCATCGATAACTAAAATCTTGTTGCTTGCCACGACTGTTTGCTCTAACAGAAACTTTAAGTGTAAATAGCGGCCTTGCCGATTGTCCTTGAGAATTCTCCCACTATATACAAAATTTCTATGAATTGGGGGATAGTATATTTCGGTATAAATGACATTGCTAGAGGTGTTTTGCAAAACTTTTGCTTGCGCTGTTTTCAATTTGTGTCATGGTGATATTTAAGGCTTTAGCTTTGATCTAGGGCATAAGGGACATGAGGACATGGAGGCACGGTGACTTCGTTAAGAGCATTCCCGCCTCTCCTGCTCCCTGCGTCTATTCTTATCTATCAATTTGTTAATTGACAAACCACTACTCTATATCCGCATCTTGCTTGGATGTCTATGATTTCGTCACAACAAGCCGAACTAAAGTCTGAAATTACGGCAATGCCTAGCTGGTTACGTCGCCCTATTGGCAAAGCTAGTGAAATCTCTACCGTACAACGCATTATTAAGCAGCGCCAAATTCACACGATTTGTGAAGAAGGACGCTGTCCCAACCGGGGAGAGTGCTATGCCCAAAAAACTGCAACTTTCTTACTAATGGGGCCTATATGTACACGCTCTTGTGCTTTTTGTCAAGTAGATAAAGGTCATGCACCAATGCCTGTTGATTTAGAGGAACCCCAAAAGGTAGCACAGGCGGTGCAGCTTTTGGGATTGCGTTATGTGGTGCTGACTTCTGTAGCGCGTGATGACTTGCCCGATCAGGGCGCAGTCCACTTTGTGAAGACGATGGCGACTATCCGCCAGTTGAACCCAGAGACTCAAATTGAAGTGCTGACCCCAGATTTTTGGGGTGGTGCTGGTGTTGGGGAGTCAGGTCAACGCCAGCGGATAGCCATGATTGTAAAAGCCAAACCAGCTTGTTTCAATCACAATATCGAGACAGTGCAACGGTTAACTGGGCCAGTGCGCCGGGGAGCCAAGTACGATCGCTCGCTTTTGGTACTGGCTGTGGTCAAAGAAATTGATCCGACAATTCCCACCAAATCAGGTTTGATGCTGGGACACGGAGAAACTACTGATGAAGTCGTCGAAGCAATGGCTGATCTAAGGGCTGTGGGGTGCGATCGCTTGACTATTGGGCAGTATATGCGTCCTTCTCTAGAACATCTGCCAGTCCAAAAATATTGGACTCCAGAGGAATTTGATCAACTCGGCAGATTAGCATGGGAAATGGGATTCAACCACGTTCGGTCTGGGCCTCTGGTTCGCAGTTCCTATCATGCTGGAGAGGAGGGAGTAGGGAGTGGGGAGTAGGGATGAAGCAGGGG
>NZ_CALMFY010000205.1 GCF_937863485.1 uncultured Nostoc sp.
AGTCTTTGATACTCGTGAATGAGTCTTTGAACTCCGTTAATGAGTCTTTGATACTCGTGAATGAGTCTTTGAACTCCGTGAACGAGTCTTTGAACTCCGTGAACGAGTCTTTGATACTCGTGAACAAGTCTTTAAGCTAGATAAATGTTAAATTAGGGGCTGTATCCGCAGCAAATCTGGTAAATCTAGAGAGGCGAGGTGTTGATAAGCTTGATTGATGACACGCTTGCCTCTGAGAAAGCCTGTATTAGCTCCAGGACAAATGTACCTGAGAGTTTCTGGTGTAAAATCTTCTAATAATAACCGAAGACTGTTAATTTGTCGGGGCCAATGAAAGGTTTTTGCTGTGCGTAATGGTACTGGTTCACCCTTCTGATTAGGAACTAAATGACGCCCTGAAAACAATATACCTCCAAGCTCACTGTAGTATAGGCAAGATGAGCCGGGAGAATGACCTGGTGTCCAAATAACTTGAACTACTGCATCAAAAGTAAATTCCTGCCTAAAGGTAGTTACGGTTAAGCCTGGTAATAAATAAGCTTCTTGTTCTTGAATCAGGACTTCGCAACCAAAGGTTTGCTGAATTTCAGCGGTCTTGCCAATAGCACCTCGATGGGTGAGAAATAACCAACGCAGGCCTCCATGCGATCGCAAAAAATCTTGATTTGTTTGATTTAAAGCAGGGCAGTCTATGAGGATATTGCCTTCATTTCTTACAATAAAATAAGACGTTCCCCCTAATGTGTCCCGATTGGGTGCAAAAACAAAAATACTCTCCTGTGCGAAGTCCGATTGTAGAGAACTTCCGCTAGGAACTTTGTCAGGGAACACAGGCTGTGGTGGCTTAGTTGTATGACTTGGCACTTGAGGTAAAGGGCACATGATAAAAGAGCCGAAACTGAGGAGTTGTAGACAATCTGCTTACTGTGTGGAAATTCTCAAGAATTGAAACTTAAGCGTTTAACTAGTACAGCACAACGTAAATTCAGCTACCATCTCAGATTAACTAGATTTGAGGCAAACCCTTGTTAAAGGTAGGCAAGCTGACGCTACAGTGTACTAACACTGTTAACCGTTCGTAAATAAAATTGGGATTTGAGGTCTGCCTTGTAGTTAATGCTATGGTGCTGAAGCTACTGGTGGGGCGTTTTGTCAAAATTACTGAAGATAACATGGCATTTTGGTTTCTGTTTATCCTCTTACTGGGGCTAGCTACTTATCTAATGGTGCAGCACAGTGTCGCTCACATCACCCGGACGCCAGTATGGTTGTTGTGGCTGGTTTTAATGACACCAGCATTTCTGTTGAGTGGATGGACGCTGGTGTACGGGGCGAAACAATCTCCGCCACCGGCGCTTATCATCTCGTCGTTATTTGTCTGCACATTGTTGTACTGGATGTTGTTTCAATGGGGGCGTGGAGTGCCAAGAGATACACAAACCCAAACCCAAGCCCAAGCCTCAGAATCACAGCCGACTATCCAGCCTACCGCAGAACCAGCAGTGCGTCCTATTGAGCTAAAGGAAGAAACCCAACTGCGAAATTGTTTTCCTTGGTCTGTATACTACGTTCAAAATATTGAGTATCGACCACAAGCGGTGATTTGCCGGGGTCAGTTGCGAACTCAAGCCAGCAACGCCTACCAGCAGATTAAAACTAATATTGAATCACAATTTGGCGATCGCTTCCTACTGATTTTTCAAGAAGGTGTCAATGGTAAACCTTTCTTTGTGCTGGTTCCCAACACTCAAGCTGCTAAAGAGAGAAATACACCACGACGCGACCAAGAACGGTTAACTCGACCAGGATTAGCACTTTTACTACTAGTAGCTACTTTCCTAACTACTACCTTGGTGGGAATCCAAAATGCTGGTGTTTCTCTTCCGCCTCTATGGGAAATTAGTTCTTTGCTCAAAGTTCTACTTAACCCAGATGTCCTATTCAAAGGATTACCCTATGCTTTAGCGTTAATGACTATTTTGGGTGTTCACGAACTTGGGCATTATTTGACAGCTAAATTCTACAAGATTCGCTCAACATTGCCTTACTTTATTCCCATACCTTTCTTCTTGGGAACTTTTGGTGCATTTATTCAGATGCGTAGTCCCATTCCCAACCGCAAAGCTTTATTTGACACTAGTATCGCTGGTCCAATTGCAGGCTTTGTCGCGACTTTACCATTACTAATATGGGGGTTGGCTCATTCTGACGTGGTTTCCCTGACTGAAAAAACCCGACTTTTGAATCCTCATGCCCTTAATCCCAAGTATTCCATCTTACTAGCGCTACTCTCGAAGCTAGCCTTAGGTAGTCAGTTAACAGAAAAATCCGCTCTTGACCTACATCCAGTTGCAGTGGCTGGTCTTCTGGGACTAATTGTCACAGCCTTAAATTTAATGCCTGTGGGACAATTAGATGGAGGTCACATTGTCCATGCGATGTTTGGACAACGAACTGCGATCGTAATTGGTCAAATTGCTCGCCTGCTATTGCTATTACTTTCTTTAGTTCGGGAAGAATTGTTGCTGTGGGCAATTATCTTATTATTTATGCCGTTGATTGATGAACCTGCACTGAATGATGTTACTGAATTGGATAATGGACGTGATATTTTGGGATTACTGGCAATGGCTTTGTTGATTGTAATTGTTTTGCCACTACCGCAGGCGATCGCTAACTTTTTGCAAATTTAAAAAGGATCAACGCAAAAAGAGGAATATATCTGAATTTTTTCCAAACTATGGTATTAACCACAGTTTGATATTTGGTGATTGAAATTATATCCAATATTAAATAATAGCCCTCTTTTAAAAGTGCTTTTTGCAGTTTTGTCAGCAGAATGGTAAATAACAAATATATCCCCTGCCCCATTGCTCAATACTAGTACGCCACGGTGTAAATAGAGCAACCTTTAAAATCCCTAAAGAGCTTATTCCATAATACTTTTGACTTTTGACTTTTGACTTTTGACTTCCGCAAGGCGGTACTAGGGCTTATGCCCTGTACAAATTCGTCATGGTATGCATTTCACAAATAGGTCGTTTCAGGCTTTTATTAATTCTATAAAACGTGACACTAGGTACACACAAGTCTCATTAGCAATTTATGGTTTATCAAATAGCCCAATCAAACCTCACCCCGGTTGTGCTAGGTAAAACCTGTCCCTCTCCGTGAGTTCAAAGAGAGATGTCAATTAGGACAGGGTGAGGTTTTATTTACCTTAATGTTGTAGAAAATGGACTTTTGGGTAATCAGATAACTTGTGTGTACACCGTAGCTAGGGAAAGGGGGATTATTTCGTATTACAACTAACTTGATACTGAATTAGCCGCTTTGTCAGCCTTCGCAGCTGGTGGAAAACCACCCATGCGAATCTCAGAAGTGAAGGAAGTGATACTAAATCCACCGAAATTCTTGAGGACATTTACCCGCATTCGCAAATTGGGGCTAGCAAACCACACGCGCTCCTCTAACCACATGGTTTCATCTTCTGTAGTTAGGATCAAGGCACCATCACTGTCAAATTTATAGTGTCCAGCTACTGGGCTTTTATCAGCATCAAATATTTCCCGCAGTAACTTACCTTGGGCTGGATTATCTGCATCAGGTATCGAAACTAACACAGTTGAACCACTGTGTTTTGCTTGATCCTTTTCCATTGTGCCATTCCAGGTAATTTTGATCGCACAAGAGGCGAAACTAGGATTAACTTTGTCCTGTTGACATAGTTTGATCACTTCTGGATGATCTACTGCTAGCGTCTCAATAATGATGTCTGACTTGCTATTTTCAGATTGGTTAAAAGCCAAATGTTGACTAGTCCGATGAGAAAACCATTTACCAGCGCTTAACTGAAAAAATTCTTCAATATTCATGAATGAAATTACCCTGCATCAAAATGCTAAAATTCCCACTTAATTATTATTAAAAGGTAGCAGGAGGCTTTAATATTAAGCTTGATTGTCTATTTCCTCAAGCTTCTTGAGGCCAATTCTGGCTGCCTCAGCAACGTTGAAATGATTGTCTTTTTCCAGGTATTTTAAAGCTGAGACACTTTTGGGAGTGGGAAGATTTCCCAAGGCTTCTGCCAAACGCTGCCTTACTATCCAATCATCTGATTGGGCAAAGCGCAGGATATTATCAACAGACTCAATATCTTTAATTTCTCCCAGTGCAGAAATTGCAGCTTGTTGCAACACGACTTCTTTGCTATCCAATGCCTGAATAAGAACCTGATGGGCCCGAGGGTCTTTAATGTTACCTAGAGAAACGGCTGCACTAAAGCGTACTAGCCAATCAGTATCTTCATAAAATGCCCGTGAAAGCACCTCAAAGGCTCTGGCATCACCCAAATATCCTAAGGCTCCAGCGGCATCAGCGCGTATACCATAATCTGGGTCATTTTCGAGAATTCTCACCAAAATTGAATAACATTCTGGCGTCGGCTTGATTCCCAGAGCAAATATTGCCATCGATCGCAGTTGCAAAGATTCGTCGTCTAGTACCTTTTTAATCAAAGGGACTGCATCCTCAGCGGGAACATGACGCAGATTGGCAAGGGCTACCATGCGATCGCGCAAATTCGGACTTTCTAACTGAGTAGAAATTTCTTGTAAGCTTAGAGCTGCCATTTAGTTCAAAGCGTTTTCTTTACTTATCTTAATTTACCTGATCTGTTCATCAGGCTGTCACCATCGTGAAGTAGGAGTTTGGCGACTTTACAAAATGCCTCGATTATGAGTGAAAAATAAACAAATGTTACTTCCCGCTAAATCGTTTGAATTTAGCAGTCAGATTTAACACTTGATCGCCCTTCCAAAGCAATTTTAAGAATATATTTAGCAATATCCTGCTATTTACTGAACCCAACGATTTGTAGAAGTCAAGTTCAAATCTATATATTTATACTAGGTTTGAGAACGGAGAGGGAGGGATTCGAACCCTCGTTAAGTTTCCCTAAACAGACTTTCCAGGTCTGCGCCTTAAACCGCTCGGCCACCTCTCCAGGTGCCACAAGTCCCGATTCTACTATAGAATCCCAGAAAATGCAAAGATAAAGAAAGATATTTTTAGGTTGAATCTGAAAGTCCCAATCCCAAAACGCAAATCCAGATGTCCCGTACATACACAATTAGAGTTCGCGATCGCGCCACTGGCAAAACATACACCCTACAAGTGCCAGAAGACCGCTACATCCTGCACACTGCCGAAAAACAAGGGGTGGAACTGCCATTTTCTTGCCGCAACGGGGCTTGCACCACTTGTGCGGTGAGGGTATTGTCAGGAGAAATTTACCAACCAGAAGCGATCGGATTGTCGCCAAATTTACGTCGGCAAGGTTATGCCTTGTTGTGTGTGAGTTACCCCCGTTCTGACTTGGAGGTGGAGACACAAGACGAAGATGAAGTCTACGAACTCCAGTTTGGACGCTATTTTGCTAGGGGGAGAGTTAAAGCGGGTTTACCCTTAGATGAGGAATAAACAATTCAAAATCACCGTACCCCAACTCAACCAACTAGCAAGAACTGCGCCTGTACGCTTTGGTAACTGGGTGCGAAAAATAGCCATTTTGGCTTGCTTATTTCTTTTGGTGAGTTGCCAAGGTAAAAACCAGCTGCCAAACAATCAGGCTGAGGTGAAAGTAGCGCGGGTAGTTAGTGGGCAAAGTTTGGAAGTGTTAGGTATGGCTGAACAACCAAATTTGATTTCTCAAGTGCGGTTAGTTGGTATTGATGCACCAGATTTGCGACAGCGACCTTGGGGGGAAGAAGCAAAAGAACAGTTAGAGAATCTAATTGGTGGTGCAGAAGAATCGGTAACCCTGGAGTTTGATTTAGAAGCAAAAGACAAGATCGGGCGAACTCTAGCTTATGTGTGGAAAAATAAGGTGTTGTTGAATGAAGAATTAGTCAAACAAGGGAATGCAATGTTTATTGGGCGATCGCCTAACCACAAATATGATCTGCGTTTAGAACGTGCCCAACAATGGGCTAGACTTATGGGCCAAGGAATCTGGAACCCTGAAAAACCCATGCGCCTTACTCCCGCCGAGTTTCGCCGCCAAAATCTTTAAAGAGTGCTTAGTGCTAAAGGGGAGAGTGGGGGAGGGAAAAATAACTGATTCCTAACTCCTAAACCGTGTCCACCTTGAAAACTGTAGTTCTTTCCCTATGAGAAGAAAAAACCCTCATTCCCCAGCCCCTTCTCCCAAATTTGGGAGAAGGGGAGCCGGAAACAAGTCCCTCTCTCCCTACTTGGGAGAGGGATTTAGGGTGAGGGCAAAAACTAAGGCTCTCAACATAGATAAGGTTTAACTCCCAACTCCTAACTCTGGCAATTTTAGATTTTAAATTTTGGATTTTGGATTGAAGGAAAAATGGCTCTATCGGCTTTTTGATAGAACCTAATACTAGAACTTGTTACTTTACAGCTTTCAAAGCTTACAGGGAAAGACTTTCATGATTTCCACGTGCATTATTTAATCATAATCTCAGTGGCTCTACCATAAAAGAAGCGGTAGAACCAGAAAAATTTAAAATCTAAATATCTAAAATCCAAAATTAGATAACTCCTGTACAGACAAAGATTTTTCGCGTCTCTCCTAACTAATGACAAATCTACAAATCTTTCTAGATATTGCTACAGAAGCGGCCTTAGCTGCTGGTGCCATTTTGCAAGGTTACTTGGGTAAGTTAGAAGACGCAATTGTTGAAAAAGGACGCCCTGGTGATTTAGTCACTGCTGCTGATAAAGCCTCAGAAGAGTTGATTTTAGAAATTTTGCGTCGCCACTTTCCCCAACATTCTATCCTCGCGGAAGAATCAGGGAAATTAGGTAATCAAGAGAATGAATACCTTTGGGCAATAGATCCTCTAGATGGCACAACCAACTACGCTCATCAATACCCATTTTTTGCCGTTTCCATCGGGCTGTTAATTAATGGTGTTCCGCAAGTTGGTGTAATTTATGACCCCTTTCATAATGAGCTATTCCGTGCTGCTGCTGGCTTGGGAGCAACGCGTAACCGTCATCCTATCAAGGTTTCAGCAACATCGAAACTGAGTAAGAGCCTTCTGGTAACTGGATTTGCCTATGATCGCCGCGAAACCTCTGATAACAACTATGCAGAATTTAGTCACTTCACCCATCTTACCCAAGGAGTCAGACGTAGTGGTTCTGCATCACTAGATTTGGCGTATGTTGCCTGTGGACGTGTCGATGGTTACTGGGAACGGGGACTTTCTCCTTGGGATATTGCCGCCGGGATAATTTTGGTACAAGAAGCCGGGGGCAAAGTCACCGCCTACGATGGTACTCCCGTCAAAATTGAGTCAGGTAGAATTATTGCAACAAATGGTTATATTCACGACTCTCTTAGTAGCGAACTTTTACAAGTTCCGCCACTGTCAGCATGGGTGTAGCAGATGGGGGCTTTCCCCCTAACTTTGGGTAAACTAAAAAGAATCTAACTGCTCCTTTGGTGCAAAACCTGTATATGTCTTTCAAAATAGATTGTGGATTATTTAAATATGATTTCATAGATCATCACGCAGTATTATGCGTTCCAGTTGATGCGGATGTCAAAGAGATTCGCAAACGCTATCTCAAAATTGCCCGCCGCTTACACCCGGATAGTAGTTTTACTGAAAGTGCTGCACAAAAACAGCTAGGGAACGAATTGTTATCAAAGCTGGTTAACCCAGCTTACGAAAAACTTTCTGGCGATCGCACTCGCGCGGAATATATTCTAATTTTGTCGCAAATTGGCAAGCGCCTGGTACAAGAGTCTACTTCGGTTATTCTAAACACTGACTTGGGGAAACAGTTAGCTGATACCGCCAATATCGATCATTTCTATAAAAGTGCGATCGCTAAACTAGCCCAAACCCAATATGATTCTTTAGAGCAAGTGCTGCAAGTCATTGCTCAAGTTAGTGAGTTGAATTTAGTCTATTTAATGCGGAGTGGGGGCAAAGCATCCGCACCGCCGCCACCATCTGCTCAATCCAAAGTCCAATCAGGAACGTCTGAGCCAAATACACCAAAAAATACACCACCAGCACCAGCAAAAGAAGACTCAATTGTAGAACAGTATGTTCGTCGCGCTCAATCTTTAATTGACAAAAACCAATTTGCCCAAGCCAAAGTAGAGTTGCAAGATGCCCTAAAGCTAGAACCTAAAAATAGTCGCTGCCATAGCTTAATTGCAATGGTGTATTTGAGGCAAAATCAGCTAAAAATGGCAAAAATCCACTTTGACAATGCTCTAAAATTAGACCCCAATGACGAAATAGCTCTGCAATGGAAACCTAAAATAGATAAAGCTCTAGGACAACAACCTAGTGATCATAAGGTGACTTCATCCCCCAATAATAGAGATAAGCAACCAGATAAATCTGGTAGTGGTGGTTTGTTCGGTGGTTTGTTTGGTGGGAAGAAAAAATAATGGTGTATCAACCAGCAGCGGGAGCCAGGGATTTATTGCCCCTGGATGTGGAGAAAAAACGCTGGATTGAAGATAGGTTACAGCAGGTGTTTCACCGTTGGGGATATCACAGGATTATCACCTCGACTTTAGAGCGCATGGATACTCTGATGGCGGGGGAAGCAATCCAGCGTCAGATGGTGATTCAACTACAACAAAATGGCGAAGATGATGAATTAGGGCTACGTCCAGAATTAACAGCATCCATTGCTCGGACTGTTGTCACTCGGATGGCAAGTCTGCGTTATCCGCAACGGTTGTACTACAACGCCAATGTGTTTCGCCGCACTTGGGAAAGTAGACACAATCGCCAACAGGAGTTTTATCAAGCTGGGGTAGAGTTGTTAGGTGCTGGCGGATTGCTGGCAAATGCGGAAGTACTACTATTAGTAGCAGATTGTTTGGCAGCACTGGGTTTGCAGGAATGGCATTTAATTTTAGGTGAGGCGGGAATTACCCGATCGCTTCTGAGTGCCTTTCCTGCTAATTTACAGGATAAAGTTCGCAGTGCGATCGCTCATCTTGACCGGATTACTATAGATAATTTACCCCTAAGTGATAAACTACGTGATCGCGCCCAAATCATGCTAGATTTGCGTGGCTCTAGTGCAGACGTGTTACAAAAAGTCAGTAGTTTGGATCTAGATGAAGAACAGCGAGAGGCAGTAAATAACCTCAAATCCCTAGTAGAATTACTGGAATCAGAGAAAAAACTTCCGTTAATCCTTGACCTCAGCCTCATTCAGACCATAGATTACTACACTGGTATTGTATTTGAAGTTGTCACAGATAGCGAATCGCAAGCCAGAGTTTTAGGGCGGGGTGGTCGCTATGACCAGCTTTTGGGGCTATATCATCCTCAAGGAGAAAACATCCCCGGAATTGGTTTTGGACTCAATATCGAAGATTTATACCAAGTTTTGTTGTCTACTCAGCAATTACCACAGGCAATCCCAGCGAGTGACTGGTTGGTAGTACCAGAGACGCCGAGTGCTAACGCCTTTGCCTTAGCCTACGCGCAAAAACTCAGAGATTCTACTGATTTGGTGCGGGTAGAAATTGATTTGGAGGGAAGGGATGCAGACGCTATTCGTCAATATGCACGCGATCGCAATATAGCCCAAATTGCTTGGATCAAAGCTCATGGCTCCCCAACTATTGAATCATTGCGTTAAGTGAGTTGAGCATTGGGAAGAGACAAGGGAGACAAGGAAGAAACTTGTTCAATAATTCTCCCTTGTCCCCCTTATCC
>NZ_CALMFY010000206.1 GCF_937863485.1 uncultured Nostoc sp.
AAGCAGGGGAGCAGGGGGCAAGGGGGAGAATAAAAAATTACCTCTTTCCCCTCTTCTCCCTGCTCCCTGCCCCTCTGCCTCTTCCCAATTCCCAACTTCACACAAATATTCTTAAAGAATTTGGATATTTGGTACACCAGTTTGGTATTTCTTAAAAAGTCCTGACATTAGGAGAACCGCATTATGACTGCTAAAGCTAAGAATTCCCCAGTTGCCGACAGTGGAGCTAAACCTCCCTACGCCTTTCGTACAGGCTGGGCACTGTTATTGTTAGCTATCAATTTCTTGGTAGCAGCCTACTACTTCCACATTATTCAATAGTTAGAAGTGGAGTGGTGCTGCTCAAATCGTTCCTTTGAATAAACCTTTGGGACGAATGAGCAGCACCAAAATCATGATCAACAGTGCTACACCTTGTTTGTACTGTGAACCCAGCCAAGGGGTGCTGACTTCTTGGACGATACCAATGATAAAAGCTGCTGCGATCGCACCGTAAGGGTTGCCAATGCCACCAAGAATCACTGAGGCAAATAACGGTAAAATTAAAAACCATCCCATATTCGGGCGCACGGCTGTAATTAATCCATACATACTGCCGCCTAATGACGTAAGAGTGCCGGCAATTAGCCAAGTCCAAAAAATTACTCGATCAACATTGATACCTGAAACCCTGGCTAAGTCCAGATCGTCAGCAACTGCTCGCATCGCCTTACCAATTTTGGTATTTTGCAGCAGGTAATGCAGCGCCAAAATTGCTAGCACCGCCAACCCCAATACCAATAATTGATTTTGCGGTATCTTTAAACCCAAAATATCTAAAGCTGGGGTAACAGGTAAATCATAATTTTGGTTCTTACCACCCCAGATAAAAATAATCCCATTGCGAAGAAATAAGGCAAGTCCGATAGAAATAATAATCAGCGTAGTGGAAGTAGCACGGATAGAGCGCATCTTTGACCAGAGTAACTTTTCCGATAACAGCATTGCTGCTACAGTTCCCGCTGCTGCCAGGATCATCGACAGCCAAATATTGACTCCAATAGTGTTTATCAGCCAGGTTAGATAGGCTCCCAAAGTTAGAAAGTCACCATGAGCAAAGTTAGATAGCCGTAAAATTCCGTAGGTAAGAGTGAGTCCAACTGCGGCTAGAGCAATAATGCTCCCTACCGCAATCCCATTAATGATTAGTTGGGCGAATTGTGTATCCATAAGCCTTAAGTTGCTTTAAAAAATTTTAGATCAGTGATTCATATAATAATTTTTTTGATCTAGCTGCTAAATTCGACATCGTTCGACATCATAAGTTATGGTTGATAACAACATAAGTTATGGTTTATAAATAAAAAAGAATTGTCCGCTAATATACAGAGAATCCTATTCGGATTTTTATGCGAAGCTAAACTTGTTCAGCGGTCTAGTCGACCATGCAGCAGTATTCAAGCTTACCAGACCAGAACTCACAGATAGATGCAAGGCCAAAACCTTTGACAATAATTCAGCAACTTTGCGCCAAGTTGTGGCTGGAGAGCAGCTTGAACCAGTTGCAAAGTTGCCTTAACGATTGCCTGCTTTCTGCTTGTAACACTGTCCGACCGGCAGGAGCCGCAGAAGCAGAAATTTTTCAAACTGTGGTTCAAGAGATTAACATTGCTCTGGACAGCAGTAATGTGGCTTTCACGCATTGTGCCGTAGGCATTGCTCTATTTCAAGGACAAGAAACTGTTGCCACAGTTTGCTACGTTTCTTGTTCTCCATCCCCAAACTCACGACCTCCATTTCTAGAAGTGCTAACAGCAGAGAAAAAGCTGCCGTTGAGGTTGCAAGAGGTTATAGAACTCGAAGATTTACAGCAGCTTGAGAATCAACAACCACCGAGCGCTTGGCGGTTAGCTGATGATTCTGACAACCTCATGGGCTGGCTAATTATCGCCGCAGCGCCCCTAAGCTCTGATCGTCAGTCGCTCATAGAATTACAAGCGAAACTGAGATCACAATTGATGGCAAGGTCTGCCAAGCATTGTACTACAGCCTTAGTACAACTTAGACACATTTTATCTTGGCAGCAACGGTATCAACAGTTCAGTAACTCTAATCAAGAATTGGAGCGCACCAATCAACTCAAAAATCAGTTTCTGGCAAACACCAGCCACGAAATTCGCACACCGCTTGGTTCTATTATTGGGTTTACCCACCTGCTTTTAGCCCAAGGGTACCAACCAACCAAAGAACGTCAGCAAGAGTATTTAAATATCATTCAGTCTAGCGGCAAGCACTTGCTAGCTCTGATTAATGATATTTTGGATCTGTCTAAAATTGAAGCAAATCAGATGGAAGTGGTATGGGAAACGGTAGATGTACCACTGTTGTGTATCAATGTTTTGGCACTGGTAAAAGAGAAAGCCGCTAATAAGGGTTTGAGACTGTGCCTAGAACTTGAACCTGATATTACAACCCTAGTAGCCGACTCCTTACGACTCAAGCAAATGCTGTTGAATTTACTCTTTAACGCCCTAAAGTTTACTAGTAAAGGAAGTGTTGGCTTACAAGTTGCTCTCAAAGGTGTATTTGTGCATTTTACAGTTTGGGATACTGGCACTGGCATTTCCCAACAAGACCAGGCTCAACTGTTTGAACCCTATTTCCAAATTGCCAAGGCTGTTGCTGGTGGTGTTGAAGGTACAGGTTTGGGTTTAGCAGTGACTCGCAAACTTGCCGAAATTCATGGTGGTTCCGTAAAAGTGGAATCTGAAGTAGATCGCGGCTCTCGTTTTACCCTCATACTTCCCCTTAAGCAAGAGGCGGGAGTAGAAGGAGATGAGGGAGATGAGAGAGATGAGGGAGATGAGGGAGCAGGGGGAGCAG
>NZ_CALMFY010000207.1:0-3151 GCF_937863485.1 uncultured Nostoc sp.
AGTCTTTTATCTCCGTTCATCCACCTTTGATACTCATTAATGAGTCTTTTATCTCTGTTCATCCACCTTTGATACTCATTAATGAGTCTTTTATCTCTGTTCATCCACCTTTGATACTCGTTAATGAGTCTTTTATCTCCGTTCATCCACCTTTGATACTCATTAATGAGTCTTTTATCTCTGTTCATCCACCTTTGATACTCATTAATGAGTCTTTTATCTCTGTTCATCCACCTTTGATACTCGTTAATGAGTCTTTTATCTCCGTTCATCCACCTTTGATACTCATTAATGAGTCTTTTATCTCCGTTCATCCACCTTTTATACTCGTGAATGAGTCTTTGAACTGGATTCATCCACCTCAGAACTCCCTTAACGAGTTATTATTACTTAGCAAACAGCTACTCTCAGCCTTCAGTAGTGCGCTTTTGCTTGAGTAAATGCAGGGCGATCGTGCCAACACCTTTGGCGATCGCTTGCTAGTAAACCGCTATAATTCAGGTGAGCCAAATACAGTTAAGTATCAAAGGTTCAATGTTGCTTGTGAACATTACGCATCGCGGGGACAGAAGAATCCTCGGTAGAAAATTACGGCGTGCCAATCTCTAATCTATCTCTCCAAGTGCCTTATTCAAATTCCATGCCGCACTAATGAGAGATAAATGCGTAAAAGCTTGCGGAAAATTTCCCAGTGCCTCACCGCTCGCACCCGTCTCTTCGGCATACAGTCCCAGGTGATTGGCGTAACTGAGCATCTCTTCAAACATTAATCGAGCCTGTTCTAACCGCGCTGGTTCGACTCGTCCGGCTCGTGTCATCGCCTCAACTAGCCAAAACGTACACAGGTTGAATGTACCCTCTTTCCCACTCAAACCGTCGCTGCTCATGCCCGGACTATAACGATACACTAGACCGTTGGAGACCAATCCACCTGCCTCTGGAGGACGATTAATGGCATCCAGTGTGCTTAGCATTTGGGGATCATTGGGCGCGAGGAAGAACACCAACGGCATGATTAAACTGCTGGCATCCAGCGCATCGCTGTCATAATGCTGAACAAAAGCGCCCCGCTTCTCATTCCATCCTTTCGTCATGATTTCTTGATAAATCTGATCGCGCACCTTCAGCCAGCGATCGCGATCAGCAGGAAACGAGCGCTTATCGGCTAATCGCAACCCCCGATCAAGTGCCACCCAACACATGAGTTTGGAATACACCACCTGTTTGCGTCCGTCTCGTGGTTCCCAAATGCCTTCATCTTCTCGCTGCCAGTTGTCACACACCCAATTTAACAACTGTTGTAGATGAGTCCAGAGCTTGTAAGAAATCGGTGCGCCGTACTTGTTGTAGAGATACACTGCATCCATCAACTCACCATAAATATCAAGCTGCAACTGATCATAAGCAGCATTGCCAATCCTTACAGGATAGGAATCTCGATAACCAGACAAGTGTTCCAAAATTTCTTCATCCAAGTTTTGGCGTCCATCAATGCCATAAGCTAACTGTAATGGCCCGTTCGGTTTCATTTTATAGCAGCGGTGTTCCAGCCAATTCATAAACTGCGTGGCTTCTTCCGTGAATCCGATTCGTAACAATCCATACAGTGTAAACGCCGCATCGCGAATCCAGGTATAGCGATAGTCCCAATTGCGTTCACCGCCAATTTCTTCAGGTAATCCAAACGTAGGAGCTGCGATGATCGCTCCTGTTGGTTCATAGGTGAGCAGTTTGAGTACTAGTGCCGATCGCTCCACCATCTCGCGCCATCGTCCCTTATAGTTGCATTGGGAAAGCCAATGCCGCCAGTATAGTACTGTGCTTTCAAACAGTTTGATCGCTTCACTTTTGATCAGAGGCAATCCACATCCAGCGTCCGGTTCAATCTCTCGCAGCCCAAACACGACCGTTTGTCCAGCTTCCAGTTCAAACTCAGCCCAGACACCCCGGTCGTCCTGTTCAAGGGGAATGTCCGTAACTAATCCCAAACTGAGTGTAGGTGAGATGAAACACGCGCCGCCGGATGTTAGTTTGGTTTGATGTTGATCGCGAACATAGTTAAAGGCAGGATAGCACTCCAACCGAAACCTCATACTACAGCGAATCATCCTGACTTGTCGAATCAACCAGCGATCGCCTGAATCGGATGCACTAACGGGCATGAAGTCAATCACTTCTCCGACACCGCATGGTGAGAGAAATCGGGTCACTAGAACATTCGTGCCAGGATAATAAAATTGCTTATGCTTGACGCTTTCGACACAAGGCGCGATCTGGAAATGCCCACCTTTTTCACTATCGAGGAGCGCGGCAAATACGCTTGGTGAGTCGTGTCTGGGAAAACAAAACCAGTCGATCGACCCATTTAGCCCCACTAATGCTGTGGTGTGCATATTGCCGATGATGCCGTAGTTCTCGATCGGTTGATAGCTCATTTGGTTAGTTTTCCCTGACTCCATAAATCTCCAGCAGGTAGAATACCTAACTGTTGCATCATGCTGAGGTCAATATAACGCTCAACAAGAACTTTGTTTTGCTTTGACATAAGATACGTCTTTACGATGAAATTAGGGAGTAGAAGAGGTACTTTTACTAAGCAACGAGCGCTCCTCTGGGATTTAGATTAACGCAAGATGATTACTAATTAGAACTAGGTATCATCTCGGAGCTATTATCCCACATTCTGCGGTTAGGTTGAAAATCTCGGTATTTTCTATAAACAAACTATGACAAGGGTTTCATGTATTGAATATATTCTGCACTCTGCGATCGTCTTGGCATCAAATCAACGGAACAGACATTAATGTGATCACCCAATCTCTAGCCACTCAATGGTCTACTCTATAAAAACCACCGATGCGATCGCGAGCGTCCAAACTCACAGATTTGCTATATAAGGGATTGGATGGAGTTGTCGAGCTTGATGATGCTAGGCATTTACCTGAAGGTAGCGATAGACTCCAGGCTTAAAAACTGTAGCAGAACTGTTGAGCGATCGCTTTAAGGCTATTAATAAAGGCAGAGCTGCAAAAACTTCTGGCTGTTGATAAATTAATACTCGTGAATGAGTCTTTTAGCTGCGTTCATCCACCTTTGATACTCGTGAATGAGTCTTTTAGCTGCGTTCATCCACCTTTGATACTCGTGAATG
>NZ_CALMFY010000207.1:3251-11015 GCF_937863485.1 uncultured Nostoc sp.
ATACTCGTGAATGAGTCTTTTAGCTGCGTTCATCCACCTTTGATACTCGTGAATGAGTCTTTTAGCTCCATTCATCCACCTTTGATACTCGCGTTACTCTTCCTCAACCCTCCTCTTGACAAGTCGAATTACCCCCCTTAATCCCCCTGATGTATAGACTCGCGGGGTAGGGGCAGAGCAATGCTCATTAGTGTCAACTTAAGCAAAAACTCCTTTAAAACCTTGTTTCCAGCCAGAGGCTGGAAATGTTCTTTCATTGCGGCTCTGCCGCTAGTCTTGAGGCAAAGCCTCCCATTATGCATTCCCAGTCGGAGACTGGGAACGAGACAACCCACGCAAGTGGGTAAAGCCTTGTTTAGTTGCGGTTTCTAACCGCCCTTTTAACTGGGTGGGCAATGCCCACCCCAAATTGTTATCCAATTACCTCAGCAGTCTTCTCCTTATCCAACTTGAGAATCAGCACACCCAAAGGTGGCAAACACAAATCCAGCGAATAGGGATGACTGTGCAAAGACCAATCATCCGTCCACTTACCACCTAAGTTGCCCATATTGCTGCCACCATATTTACGCGCATCACTATTGAACAACTCGGTATAAAATCCCTTTTGCGGTACACCGATGCGGTAATGAGAATGGGGTTGCGGTGTAAAATTGCAAACCACGATCGCAAAATCATCAGAATCCTTGTCACGACGCATGAAGGCAACTACACTATGGCGGTTATCGCTACAGTCAATCCACTCAAACCCCGCTTGGGCAAAATCCTGCGTGTACAAAACTGGTTCAGAACGGTAGAGATGGTTCAATTCCTGGAAAAACGTTTTTAACTGTTGGTGGGCTTCATCCTGCAATAAATACCATTGCAAATCAGTCCAATCATTCCACTCACTCCACTGCCCAAACTCCATGCTCATAAACATGGTTTTCTTGCCTGGGTGAGCAAACATATAGGCAAATAAACAACGCACATTTGCTAACTTCTGCCATGTATCCCCCGGCATTTTACCGATGATATTGCTCTTGCCATGCACCACTTCATCGTGAGACAGGGCCAGCATAAAGTTCTCGCTGTGGTTATACCACATACTAAAGGTGATATTGTTTTGGTGGAACTGACGGAACCAAGGGTCCATGCTGAAGTAATCCAGCATATCGTGCATCCAGCCCATATCCCACTTCAAGTTAAAGCCCAGTCCGCCTGTGTAGGTGGGCCAAGATACCATTGGCCAGGAAGTCGATTCTTCTGCTATTGAGAGAGCACCGGGGAAATAGCTGAAGATCATGTGATTTACCTGACGCAGAAAATCAGCTGCTTCTAGGTTTTCTCTGCCACCATACTGGTTGGGCAGCCATTCTCCTGGTTCGCGGCAATAGTCGTTATAGAGCATCGAGGCAACAGCATCGACACGAACCCCGTCAATGTGGTACTTGTCAAACCAGAAGAGAGCATTTGCTGCTAGGAAATTACAAACTTCATGGCGACCGTAATTGAACACCAAAGTACCCCATCCTTTATGTTCACCTTTGCGGGGGTCAGCGTGTTCGTATAAATGGCTACCATCAAAGAAAGCTAAACCATGTCCATCTTTGGGGAAGTGACCAGGAACCCAATCTACAATTACCCCCATATCATTTTCATGACATTTGTCAATAAAATACATGAAATCTTCGGGGCTACCAAAACGGGAGGTGGGGGCATAGTACCCAGTTACTTGATAACCCCAAGAACCATCAAAGGGATGCTCCGCAATGGGTAGCAATTCTATATGGGTGTATCCCAAGTCTTTGGCATAGGGAATGAGTTTTTCTGCCAGTTCCCGGTAGGTAAGGAAGCGTGCGCCTGGCTTCAGTCCAGAAACGACAACTACAGGTTCGGTTTCACCATTTGGCAGTTTAGCAGGTTCAGCACTCGAACCGTGTAACCAAGAGCCTAAATGCACTTCGTAGACTGAAATTGGCTGGGTAAGGGGGTCAGTGCGACGCCGTTTTACCATCCAGTCTTCGTCATTCCAACTATAAGCATTTAAATCAGTCACAATGGATGCAGTTTTCGGGCGGAGTTCCTGTCGGAAACCGTAAGGATCTGATTTTTCGTAAATGTGCCCTTCAAAATTTTTGATTTCATATTTGTAATGCTCTCCCACACCGATTTCAGGAATAAATAATTCCCAAATTCCCGTGGGGCCTTTACGCATCTGGTGTTTGCGCCCATCCCAGAGGTTGAAATCTCCTAGCAATGAAACATTACGGGCGTTGGGTGCCCAAACAGCAAAATAAACGCCCTTAACGCCGCCTATTTCCGTGGGGTGCGCTCCCAGTTTCTCGTAAATCCGGTGATGGTTGCCTTCACTAAATAAATGCAAGTCAAAGTCTGTCAAGTTGGGAGAACGGAAAGCATAAGGGTCATAGGTGACACGCTCATTTTCTCCTTCTTTAATGCGTAACTGGTAGTTTGCCAGTTCTGGAGTGTCAATCGTGCATTCAAAAAAATGGGGATGATGCACTGTTTGCATTGGGTATTCCTTGCGTTCTTCAGGAAGAACAACCCATGCTGCACTTGCATTTGGTAGGTAGGCCCGCACAGCCCAGACAGTTTTGCCATCTTGTTCTATGGGATGAGAACCTAGTATTTCAAAGGGATCGTTATGCTGATTCCAAACGATACGGTTAACCTGTTCAGAGGCGATCGTGGTCATGGACATGAGGCTACCTAAATGAAATAACGTGATTGACTAAATCTACTTTTTTCACATCTATATATATTTATATATTCTTTACATTTATTTGCAATTTTGTCGCCACCGTTATCGTACCTCAGAATGAGTCATCAATCTTTTTGGGGCATGGGCCAAACAGGGCATGGGGGAAAGCTCTTGACTTTTGACCCTTGAGTAATTTATCAAAAATTTAAAAATGGGAAAAACTGAAGTAATGTTTTACGTATGCGAAGCAAGAAAATCTGTTCCCGAATTTTGGGGTCTAGTTTTGGTGGCGGGGCTTCTTGCAGCTGCGCTTGCAATTGAACGTATTCGGCAGCTGTTAGGAATTTCCCATCAATAGGCGATCGTGCTTCTATGATAATCTTTGTCCGTAATATTTCTTCTGGTGTATCCTCTGGTGGCGGTAATGCTATTACCGCTGATCCCCAATGGCTACTTAATCCAACCAACATTGCACTAATTACAATTACACTTAGTAATTTTATCGCCTTTCTCGCTTTAACTCTCCCCATCTCCTGGACTGCGTTCACAACGCAGGATGAAAATCTGTTTGGTCAATGCCCAAAGTTACAAATTTTTACAATAAAAATCTGGCAATATCAAGGGACATCATCAGGTCTCTCCTGATACGGAATAGACTACAGTGAATGCTCTTGAGCAATTACCAGCGATCGCAATGAATTGTTTTGTCCTCTCAAAACTCAGGAGTATAAGCCATTCCAAACACCAAATGAGGCAAGTACCTTGCCCACAAGATCGTTTAGATTTACAGAACTCAACTCCCTTGGACTCAGAACAAGGTTCGGTCAGACGAGAATTCAGGCGGACACTTGGTTGAGGAGGTAACCCTGATCAACAGTATCCTTTGGGAGCAACGCGAAAAAGTGAGATCATCGTGAAATGAGTAGGGGGAGTCAAGAGAAACTTATAGTAACTTTTACTACTCAAATAGCCCGTAATCCACTTATTTTTTCTCTTCCCCTGCCTCTCCTGCTTACCCATCTCACTGTTATAGCATTGCTCCCTATCCTTTACTGGCTGCCCTACTTAGCTGATATTTAAGCAAACTCTAGGCTCTGATACACCAATACAAAACATCCAGGTTTTTACGTGAACCTAATTAATTCAAGCTATGTGGTGATAAGCGTTATTACTAAGCTGTTTTTGGCATGATTTAAACTAAACAGGACTTACACAAAAATTGCTCAAAAGCTTAATTTATCGTAGACACGTAGTGGCTTGCCGCAGGCTACCGCCTTCTCTACGAGACGCAAGGGAAACGTGTAGCCTCTCCAAGAGTTTACGCTAAGAGCTCCTTCTCTACGAGAGGCTCCGCCAACGCCAACGCGGAGGGTCTCGTAGAGAAGAGAAGAATTCGTAGAGTGTGCGTAAGTCCGACTAAAGCTTAGGGTGCCTTATTTAGGACTAGCAGTGGGTTTAGCACTGGGAGTAGCTCCAGAAGTAGCTCCAGGAGTAGCTCCAGAAGTAGCTCCGGGAGTAGCTCCAGAAGTAGCTCCGGGAGCAGTGGTAGGGCTAGACCCAGCAGTAGGTGCATCAGTTGGTTCACCTGTAGCAGCTGGAGTAGTAGTAGTAGTAGTACCAGCACCATCACCACCGCCTTCACAGGCTCCGAGAATTGTCGCCAGACTTAACATTACAGCTAAACCAAAGATTTTTGTCTTCATAACTCCTCTTTCACCAATTGTGGCTAGAACAATTTTTCACCTTTTGAATACGATACCGTATTTATTGCTTTTTTTTAAATGCTGTGAGATTACATACTTAAAAAACAATCTTTTGGGGTATTTTTTCAGATTAGGTATCATACAGCCATCTGATTAGTTTCTCTTAACTCAGCAGCAAAACGGAAATTCCCAAATTTTCTAGCAAACCGAGCTACGATAGCAAAAAATTTTATTTTTTTTCACGGAGTATTGCATTTTGCTGCCCTGCGTTGCCATACTTTAGGTGCGATATTTAAAGGGCAAGCTGTCCAGTTGCTAATCGCTGATTGCAAACATTGCAATATCTAGAGGATGCAAACATTGGTACAGCTACCTATCAGAACAGTTAAAAGGGTGTAGTGTGTTATGTGTGCTTGTTGCACAGAAGGCGATTTTAACCTCAGCAAAAACAGACAATCAATCTAAAGTACAATATTTCCCATCTAAAAAAATTTATGGTAGTTGCTCGTAAATCTGCTGTTTCTACAAGAGGTACTTGGTTCGGGCGAGATTCTATCCTTTCTTTAGGGAGGCGACGTTCTTTGCGTCTGGAGTCAGCAGCACGGAGCGCTTCTACACCCGCTGCTCAAGCTGCACCAGTATTTTCTCAAAGACAACAGCGTTCCTCGAAAAGTTTCGCGGTTTCTCCCACAAATGAGGCAGTTTTGCCCAAATCGGTGAAAGAGTTAGGTAAACAACAACCGCCAAATCTCAATCAGCAGTCGAGTGCGAATCAGAAGACTCCGAGGGTAGGTTTTCTTCGCCTTCCCATAATGCCTAATTCTGGAGCGGCACCGTTATGGTTGCTGCGCTTGTACATCTTTGATCGTTATTCGTCAGCTTTGGCGTTGTTGTTAGTAGCATCGACACTTGCTGTTTATGGCTGGACGGTATATTCTCAAGAGCTTTGGAGTCAGTCATATCGCAGACTGCAAAACCTCCAACGTCATGAGCGGCTGCTAACGACTACTAACGCGACGCTAACAAATAAAATGGCTGATGAAGCAGAACAACCAGCAGCAGGACTGGTATCGCCGACTCCTCAAGGAATGATTTTCTTGCCTCCAGCATCTCATAGTCCGAAGCCAGCATCGTCTAACACAACGCCAAATTCTGAAACACAACAGCAAACACTCTCGCCACTGGGGTATTAAGGTTAGGAGTCATTCAATTTTAAATTTTAGATTTTAGATTTTAAATTTTTCTTTCAATCCAAAAATTCAAAATCTAAAATTGCCACTTTTAGGAGTCAAAGCTCAAAGTTGAGAGTAACTAACTTTGACTCTTGATTCCGAAAAGCAATTTGCTACTGAGTAGGGCAATGCAAAAATCACCAAGCAAAATAAAGTTCAGAAAGTTTCGGAATCCAGCATTCACAAGGCGACAGAAGGGTTCTAAACGAGGATTGTTGGGGACACTTGCCTCTAATATCCAAGACCAAACATCCAATACCAAGTCTCGACTGTTTATAGTCTGGGGCGCATTAATGGCAGCAGGGTTGGGGTTGGGTGTCAACTTGTATAACCTGCAAATTGTTCGAGGATCAAAGTTAACAGAACAGGCGCGAAACCAGCAAATGGTGAATCTGCGACCTTTTATGCCTCGTCGCCCGGTGATCGATCGCAATAGTAATTTGTTGGCGATTGACCGTCCTGTATATACTTTATACGCTCATCCCAAGCTATTTGATAAGTCTAATGAAGATATGGCAGAGCGACTTGCCCCAATATTGGCAAAGGATACTGCTGAATTAGTGAAAACTTTTCAAAGCAAAAGAAGCGGAATTATACTTGCCCCAGACTTACCGGAAGAAATGATTGATCGCGTCATCTCTTTGCGCTTAAATGGCTTGGAGTGGATTCAAAAATACTCCCGATATTACCCGCCAGATGATTTGGTTGCTGATGTAGTGGGCTATGTGAATCTTGACCGTCGTGGTCAAGCAGGTGTGGAATACTCTCAAGAGAAGTTGCTAGAACGTCCTGTGCAAACGGTGCGGCTCAGTCGGTCGGGTAATGGGGACTTGATGCCGGATCATGCGCCCGAAGGTTTTCTACATTTTGATGATTTGCAACTGCAACTCACTATCGATAGCCGTCTGCAACGAATTGCTCGCGTTGCGCTTAAACAGCAGATGGAGAAGTTTAACGCCAAACGGGGAGCGGTAATTGTGATGGATGCGTTGGATGGTTCCTTACTGGCCCTGGTTTCTCAGCCTAACTATAACCCTAATGAATACTCTAAAGCTAATATCTCGCTATTTAAAAACTGGACGGTGGCGGATCTTTATGAACCGGGATCGACTTTCAAGCCTTTGAATGTGGCGATCGCTCTGGAAAATGGTGTCATCAAACCAGATGATATGTTTAATGACTCCGGTTCTATTCGAGTCGCTAATTACACCATCAAAAATGCGATGAGTAATGCTAATGGGCGAATCAGCATCGCTCAGATTTTGCAATATTCCAGCAACATTGGCATGGTGCAAATTATCCAACGTTTAAAGCCTTCAATCTACTACAACTGGCTAGAACGCCTGGGATTAGGACAAAAAGTTGATACAGATTTACCTTTTGAAGTTGGCGGTCGGCTCAAAAGTCAAGAAGAATTTATCGCTTCGCCAATTGAGGCAGCTACTACTTCCTTTGGACAAGGCTTTTCCATGACACCGTTACAGCTAGTGCAAATGCACGGTGCTTTAGCCAATGGCGGTAAATTGGTCACACCCCATGTAGTTCGGGGGCTGATTGATAGCAAAGGGCAGATGCATGATTCACCCCCTCGCACCATCCCACGCCAAATTTTCTCAGCTGCAACAACCCAAAAGGTTGTGCAAATGATGGAAACTGTTGTTACTGAAGGCAGCGGAAAGGCGGCACAAATTCCGGGATATCGGATTGCTGGTAAAACTGGTACAGCCCAAAAAGCTAGTCCTAATGGCGGCTACATCAAGGGTGCTAGAATGACCAGCTTCGTAGCTATTTTGCCAGTGGAATCTCCTCGCTATGTAGTGTTTGCAGTGGTGGATGAGCCAAAAGGAGAAAGTGCCTACGGTTCTACTGTCGCCGCCCCAATTGTGAAGTCGGTGATTGAAGCCCTGATTCCTCTTGAGGAGATTCCGCCAAGTAAGGAGATTGAGCAACAGACGAAAGCGCCGTAAGCAGGGGGGAGTGGGGACAAGGGGCAGGGAGGAAGAGGAGCACAGAGTGGAGTTCAAAGACTCGTCAGCGAGTATTAAAGACTCATTCACGCAGTTCAAAGACTCGTAGCCGAATATAAAAGACAAATTAACGCAAATCAAAGACTCATAAG
Source organism: uncultured Nostoc sp. (assembly GCF_937863485.1). Taxonomy (GTDB): domain Bacteria; phylum Cyanobacteriota; class Cyanobacteriia; order Cyanobacteriales; family Nostocaceae; genus Nostoc. The sequence goes on from NZ_CALMFY010000207.1 coordinate 11,010, forward strand.
CAAGTA
>NZ_CALMFY010000208.1 GCF_937863485.1 uncultured Nostoc sp.
TGCGTTAACGAGTCTTTGATACTCGTGAATGAGTCTTTGAACTCCGTTAACGAGTCTTTGATACTCGTGAATGACGCAGTTTAGAATTCTACTTCTGTGCCCCTCTGCCCCCCTTGTCCCTGCCTTATGATTCCAGAAGAAAAAGATCCCGAATTTGAAAATCTACTGATTTATCTTAGACAAAGCCGGGGATTTGATTTCACAGGCTATAAGCGCTCGACTTTGATCCGTCGGGTACGCAAGCGGATGCACTCATTGAGCATAGAGAGTTTTGGAGATTATCTAGACTATCTAGAAGTTTTTCCAGAGGAATTCAATAATCTCTTCAACGCTATCCTAATTAACGTCACCACTTTTTTTCGAGATTCATCACCTTGGGAATATCTAGCAGAGCAAATACTGCCTAATCTGATTAAAAATAAAGAAAGTTCTGACCAAATTCGCATCTGGAGTGCTGGCTGTGCCTCTGGGGAAGAAGCTTATACCCTGGCAATGTTAATGGCTGAAATGTTGGGAATAGAGGAATTTCGCCAACGAGTAAAAATCTACGCCACAGATATAGATGAAGATGCTCTCAACCAGGCTCGCCAAGCTATCTATTCAGCAAAAGATGTCCAGGCGGTGCCAGATGAATTGCGGCAAAAATACTTTGAGATTCTCGGTACCCACTATATTTTCCGCTCAGACTTGCGCCGCTCAGTGATTTTTGGACGCCACGATCTACTTCAAGATGCGCCAATTTCGCGCTTAGATTTGCTGGTTAGTCGCAATACCATGATGTATTTTAATACTGAGGCTCAGGCGCGAATTCTGGCGCGATTTCATTTTGCACTAAATGATACTGGCTATATGTTTTTGGGAAAAGCAGAGATGCTATCCATGCATTCGAGGCTGTTCACCCCAATAGACTTAAAAAACCGGATATTTACGAAGTTATCGTCGGTGAATGTACGCGATCGCCTTTTAGGTATGGCAAATTCAGGAGATGATGAATCTAGCAGCCGTTTGTCTCACCATCTCCGGCTGCAAGACATGAGTTTTGACGCAGCACCAATCGCCCAAGTAGTCATTGATAACAGTGGCTCTCTGATACTGATAAACCAGCAGGCGCGGACTTTGTTTGCCCTTTCCTCCAGAGATTTAGCTCGTCCCTTCCAGGATCTAGAACTTTCCTATCGACCAGTTGAGTTGCGATCGCTAATTGAACAGGCTTATACCGAACGCCGCCCGATCACTCTGACAAATGTAGAGCGCTATTTGTCCAACACAGAAACCCAATATCTAGATGTGCGGATTACGCCTTTGCAAGAAACAGACACCAGCTTCTTAGGTATCAGCATCACCTTTAATGATGTCACCCCTTACATTAAACTCCAAGAGGCGCTGCAACGCTCGCAGCAGGAATTAGAAACTACCAACGAAGAATTACAATCCACTAATGAAGAATTAGAAACTACCAACGAAGAATTACAATCCACTAATGAAGAATTGGAGACGATCAATGAAGAACTCCAATCTAGTAATGAAGAATTACAGACAATGAATAACGAACTGAGTGAGCGCACCGCAGAACTCAATCGTACAAATATTTTCTTCGTTTCTATTCTCAAAAGTCTCCAAACTGGAATAATAGTAATTGATAGCAACTTTAACATCTTAATTTGGAATTACATGGTAGAAGATTTATGGGGCTTGCGGACTGATGAAGTACAAGGAAAGTCCCTCTTCAGCCTGGACATTGGGCTACCCATTGAGCAGTTGCGATCGCCCATCCGTGAGTCCCTATCTGGAAAAAAGCAGTTTCAAGAAATAATCCTCAATGCTACCAATCGTCGGGGTAGGCAAATAAAATGTTACCTGGCAATCACTCCGCTGCTTGATATTTCAATGCAAGGAGCAGTTTTGATGATGGCAGATGTAGAGAAAGTCAATAGTATGATTTCTACTCCAGAAATAGAGAAACGGCAGCAGCAGGAATAAAAGTAACAAATCACCCCATCCACCATTACAGCAGTTTTCATTTATTTGAACCACGTCTGTCATCGGGAACATTGCTGTACCCTAAAAGCACAAGTCTATTTACCCGAAAATAGCTGTAAAATCAATTTGCTGGGCTATTTAGCTAAATTAAAATTCTGGAATTTTGTGATCTGCTTACTCAGTTACCGACTATCAACGCCCTAAACCAGCCCCTAGTTCTGCTTGGGTTGAACGAACAATCACTAACTGTAGACATCATCTTACTCGACCACTCCCACTGTAAACGCAAAGCAGCAGGCGTAGCCTTGAACTTGATGTTTCGCTACCCTTCCAATACTAAAATAGACTTCTTGCATGAATCAAAAGCCCTCACCCTAAATCCCTCTCCCAAGCTTGGGAGAGGGACTTTGAAATTGGCTCCCCTTCTCCCAATTTTGGGAGAAGGGGTTGGGGGATGTAGCTCGCTTCCCGCAGGGTGGGCGAATTTTGCATTTGTGCAAGAGGTCTAATGGTTCGGGAACTAACTGCGATCGCCCGCGAATAACTAGAATACTTTGAGCTAGTTAACCAATGGTTAGAACGCCGGAATATTCCCCTGGCTCCTTTACCACCACCTCCCTATAGCGCTCTTTTAAAAGCTACTGTCCGCCCTAAAGAACCTGAGCGATTTCTGGATTCCTTGCTAGTCGCTGGTTTAATTGAAGCTCGCTCTCACGAACGCCTGAGACTATTAGCTACCCATTGTCCAAAGCCAGAATTAGCAAAATTTTATCCGGGGTTAATGGTATCCGAAGCGCATCACTACGGTATATATTGGGTTTTAGCTGCTACTTACTTTGACAAAGAAATTGTCATGCAACGGCTTGATGAATTAGCAATTGTCGAAAGTGAGTTGCTGGCGACTTTGCACCCAGAACCTAGAATTCACAGTTAGTAGACTAACCCAACAGATATGAAGCTTCAGCTAACACACCTGAGACTGCTTGTCTCCAACTACAAAGATTCTTTTCTGTTCTACCGGGATCTGCTGAAATTTGATGTCGATTGGGGCGATGAAGATAGCGGATATGCTGAGTTTAATACTGGATATCTCAAGCTGGGTTTGTTCAAAAAAGAATTAATGGCTGAAGTAGTCCCAAGAATCGAACAGCCTTCATATGTTGCAAATCGAGATAAAATTGTCTTGATTTTCGCAGTCGATAATGTGGATGAGGTCTATAAGCAAATAAAAGATCAGAATGCGATAGTTGTAACTCAACCACAAGATCGCCCAAGCTGGGGAATCCGCACAGCTCATTTTCGCGATCCTGATGGCAATCTCATCGAAATCTATAACAATCTAGGAATTGTCAGTTAACTGAACCTTAAAGATTTCCAAGAAATAAATTATCCAATCTTGTGGGGCTGATTAAAAAGCCCGCCCGTAACAAAAAGCGGACTTTCCGGCCCGCCCCACCCGACAAATTTTAGATTCCTCCTTTGGTGGACTCCCCAATCCCCCAAGCTAACTATTTAACAGAACTCGATATTATCTGTTGCTTCAATCAAGGCACTACAAATTCCTGGTTCACTCATCGAATGCCCAGCATCAGGAACGACTATAAATTCGGCTTCTGGCCAAGCGCGATGTAATTCCCAAGCTGATATCATTGGGCAAACTACATCATAGCGCCCTTGAACAATTACAGCCGGAATATGGCGGATGCGGTCTACATTTAAAAGTAGTTGATCTTCTGCTTCAAGAAATCCCTTATTCATAAAGTAATGACATTCAATGCGAGCGAAAGCTGAAGCAAATTCATTCTCGCCAAACTTTTCCATAAGTTCTGGGTCTAAGAAAAGTCTACTGGTACTAGCTTCCCAAATTGACCAAGCACGCGCTGCTGCTAATTGAATTTCTAAATCTGGATTGGTTAAGCGTTTGTAATATGCTGCGATCAGATCGTCATGTTCATCTATGGGAATCGGTTTGAGATATTCTTCCCAAGCATCAGGGAAAATATAGCTAGCACCCTCCTGGTAGAACCATTGCAACTCTTTTTGTCTCAACATGAAGATCCCACGCAGAATTAATCCTGTGCAGCGAGAGGGATGGGTTTGACTGTAGGCTAATGATAAAGTGCTACCCCAACTACCACCGAAAACCGCCCACTTTTCTATACCTAAATGTTGGCGCAGTTTTTCGATATCACTGACTAAATCCCAAGTGGTGTTTTCTCGTAATTCAGCATGGGGCGTACTTTGACCACAACCGCGCTGGTCAAACATCACTAACCGCCATTTTTCTGGGTGGAAATATTGCCGATAAAAAGCTGGACATCCACCACCAGGGCCCCCATGCAGCAAAACGATGGGTTGACCTTGCGGGTTTCCTGACTCTTCAAAATGGATAGTATGAAGGTCGGAAACCTGTAAACTGCCTTCTAAGTAAGGCTCGATCGCTGGGTAAAGTTCTCGCATTTTCGATATTTTATCAGTAATATTGTCATCGCGATCGCTTGTCTTTGTGAAACAACTCCAGTCTCTTCACATCAACGCCTGAGTGCGGGTTCTAAGTTTTGCCTAATACTCTTTCCCGCGCTTTTTCGGGGCTGTTTCCGCAAAAGTTAGACTACCTCTGTTTTTGGCAAAGGTATGGGAATCTTAAGTACAGGATTTAAATCTTGATAATAGAGGACAGTAATTCAATGGCATACTATTCTAATTCAGCCCCGTTCCGTTTGCGGATATATCTGAAACAGAATCGTAATTTTCAAGTTTTTATTGGTTATCCTTTAGCAAACCCTATCGAATGGATACAAATTTTTAATTTTAATAACACAGAATTAATTTGTGGAAAACGGAGAATTTATATAAATGATGTACGTTCGTTTATTATTGCCTATCCAAGTGGTGAAATATTAGACGGGGAACTAGTATTTTACCCACTTCCTCAAGGAATATATTATATTCAAAATGAAAAAAATATAAAATCAGAAATTATTATTCCAGAAAATCTCAAGCTAGGAAACCAACTTTTAAAAATAGTACATGAAAAAGCAGTACACGAAAAAAGAAATAATTATTATTCAACTAAATTAATAAATATATCTCCAGAAAAAATTAGAGTAATAAAATTTGCTGGTTATACGCAATACCACGGAATGTATATTTTGAGTACTATTACTGGTGGTTATTTCAGCGAACAAAATTTTCGAGAGTGGTATGGTGTTGATGAAGACGGTTGGATAAAACTGGGACAAATAGTAATAGACCCAAATAATTATAGTGGCGGCAAGAGTTATTGGGTTTACTTTTGTGTAAATGAGAGTGGTAAAGAATTCATTGCAGGAGCGCAATTTCAAGAAGTAAGTCACTGGTGGAAGCTATGGTAATTATAGGTATTTTTAATTAAATAAATTAAATAAGCCCGATACCCATGATACAACCCGGCAATGGCCTTCCACCTACACAGTGATCGCCTCAGATGAGAATCATCACAGCATTGCAAACTTGGGCTACTACTCCCGATGGAATCTCAACAATTGTACTAGCTAAGATGGCATTCAAAATGGCAATAGCGTCTGCAATTTCTTTAGAAATTGCTCAAGCGTTGCGATGGGAATATCCTTTCTATGCAACAATTGCTGCCATCATTGTCATGTCATCTACTCATGGCAGCACTTTGTTACTAGGAATTGCGCGAATAATTGGAACTGTGATTGGTGCTATCGGTGGAGCCATCTTTGCAGTTGCACTGGGTAGCAATTTCTGGTCATTGGGAATCAGTGTATTTTTGACCATTTTTCTGACTTCCTACTGGAAATTCAATGAAGCGGCGAAATTGGCGGGGTATGTGTCAGCGATCGTTATTTTGAGTCACAGCCAATCTCCTTGGCTGTACGCTTGGGGCAGGTTTCTCGAAACCCTCTTGGGTATTGGTGTGGCACTGTTGGTAAACAACTTTATTTTTCCTGCCTCAGCTGGGGTAGAACTGAGGCGTTGTTTGTCACAAACGCTAACTGATTTAGAGCAGTTTTATGAGTTGGTTGTAGAATCTGCCTTTACAGGTAACTACGATCGCCCCCGTGTGGATCAGTTGAAAACCAGTATCATTAGTTCACTGAGCAAGGGGCGATCGCTATGGCAAGAAGTCAGACAGGGACAGACAAACGAACCGCCAGAAAAACGGGTGAATGAAGCTTGGGAATTTCTCATCCGCAGGATTTGGGAACATATCTTGACAATGGAACATACCGTACTTACTAGACAGCAGGATACTTTCTGGCAAATTCTTTCACCTCAAATTATCCAACTGGCACAGGAAACTGAAAGTGCAATGCTCACCCTAGCAACCGCAGTCAAATCGCACCAGCCTAGTTTATCTTTGTCAGGAATGGAAGTTGCACTTACCAATGCTACAGAGCAATTAAATCGGTTGGAAGAAATTAAACAGCAAGATTACCCAATGGATGAGGTACTCCGGTTTTTCACATTTTTCTACACGATGGAAGAGGTGGGCAGAAAACTGCAAAAAATGGCAGGTACGCTGAGTCAAAATTAAAAGTAATACCAATTTAAAAAAAGAATGCGACAAATAGACCATTTGTAGAGACGCGATTCATCGCGTCTTCATCCAAGGATGTGTTGCAATTATTAATTGAATTGGTATAAGTTAGGTCAATCACCTCGTTAAGAGCCTCTGGCTGGGAATACCCTCTGTGGGTGCAGCCCAATGAACTACTAGAACACACATCTATCTGACATGCCGCACCCCCCACTGTCACAATCAATCGGTTTTTTCGGTTTTTTATCCACCATCAGGGCTACTTTTTATACAAAACCAAAGAAATGTCCAATTGCGATCGCTAATCCCAAATCTCGAAACGTCCAAAATTCGTTGTGTGACAGTTTAGGGTGCAGAATGTGATATCTATGCATTGGTGTCATCTTAAGAGACTGACAAAAAATAAATTATCCAAAATTATTTGTACATTTGTAGAGGCGCAAGGCCTTGCGCCCCTACAATAGGATGTTTTTTAACTGGAAGTCCCTAAGGTGAAAGCCAGTAAGCGAAAAAGCTTTTTCTCATTAAGAGCCTCTGGCTGGGAATACCTATTGTGGGGACTGCCGCCTCCTGAATTTGCGGCAGAGCCGCTTTTAATGCATTTCCAACCAGAGGCTAGAAACGAGAGTTTTCTCTCCTGTTTTGGCTTAAATTGACACCAATGACAGCTATCCACCCCTACAGCAAATTGCTGTAAACCTTTAGAAGGTAAAAGTTGTTCTCAGCGTACCGATAAACGCATCGTCGTTATCGCTGTTTTGACCAGGAGAGGTCAACCAGATCACACCAGGGGTGATTGAGACATTATCTGACACGCGATACTTGTAAAAGCCTTCAAAGTGATAAGGTATATCATTACCAGCAAAACCTGGTCGGTTAAAGGCATAGGGTTCTGCACCAGCAAAAATGCCTAAAACGTTACCCTTTTTACCAAAGTCAGGCAAGGCTACCCCAAGACCGTAGCTCCAAGCTTGAAAATCATCATTTGCACCGAAGCCTGTGACATCGTGGTAAGAAATGAAACCACTAATTGACAGTTTGTCGCTGGGTCTGAAGGCTGCCGACACACCATAGGAATTACTGGAAGATGGGTTTAGGGCACTTAAAGTGTTAGCTTGAGCAGTGCCTACTACGCGGCTAGTGCTAGCCAAACCACCACCTAGATCAAATAAATTACCACCTGCACCGTGATAACCGTGAACGTAGGTAGCAGCTATAGCGAAGTGATCGCCAACACTAAAGTTCAACTGTCCAAGAGCTGCATAGTTACCCTCCAACAAACCTAGATTTGGCCCAGGATTATTAGCATTTGACGCCAAGTAGCCTATAGTCAGTGAACTTGGTTTGAAAAGACTGCCACCGCTACCAAAGGCTAAAGTCAGTGCTGCACCGGCACCACCACCAATGCGATAGATGGCACTTTCAGTAGCAAAGGTAGACAAAGCACCATTACCGCCATCATAGTCCTCAAAGTAAGGGTTATTAGTGGCAACATAATCGCTATGAATACCTCCAGTGCCGGCAAAGTAAGCTTGGACTGGGCCTATGGGTACGTAATATGCTAGCCAGTCTATAATGACACCGTTGTTACCTGTGCTGCCGATTTGAAGAGTTTGTGTGCCTTCAGCAGTATCGATAACCCCATTAGCGTTATCTCTTATTGAAAAGGCTGTTGCATTCCCGGCTGCAAGACGGGTGTGTAAAATGTCTTTACCAGTGAAACTAGTTTGCAAGTCTAAACGTACCCTATCCTGGAAGACAGTATTGTTAGCATCGCCAGTGTTACCGCCAAAAATATCAGTAACAGCAAAAATAGCTTCACCCACCAATTTTGTGGTAGTGGAAAACTGATTTGCTTCCAATTCAGCAGTCCGTGCTTCTACAGTATCTACTCGACCACGCAAAGTTGCCAGTTCTGCCGAGAATTCCTCTTGCAAACGTTGGAGGGTCGCCAAATCCTGTTTTGACACCAAGTCACCAGTTGCTGTGGCAATCAGTTCATTAACCCGATCCAAACAAGCATTCAAACCTGCGGCAAACTCATAACGGGTCAATGCCCGGTTGCCACGGTAAGTGCTATTGGGGTATCCAGCAATACAACCATAGCGTTCAACCAGGGATTGCAAAGCTTGGAACGCCCAGTCAGTCGGCTGTACATCAGAAAACTGAGAAACTGATGTGACTTGAGACAGTGAATTCTGGTTCTTGCCTTCGCTGCTGTAGCGGTTAACCTCTTCTAAAACTTTATTATCATCAGTCTTTTGGGCAACCAACTGCTGATTAACTTTTGGTTGCTCTGTTTGAATGAATATTGAAGCCGTAGAAGCTATTGGTGCTTCTGTCTGAGTAACTTTTGCCTTTATATCTTTAGAATAGCTTGCTACTTCAGTAGCCATAGCCTTAGCACAAACCAACACCGTCACTCCCAAAACTACTGGACTTAGTACCAGAGTTTTCCACAATAAATGAGACATTTTTATTTTCCTTTCCCAAAAAAGACCCGAAATCACTGGCTTCAAGAAAAAGATAACAAGTAGTTATTCTACTTGTTGGAAATCTTATCAGATTGCTGTGAACTAAGCTATAACTGACAGAATGTTTACAAAAAATTGTAAAGTATTACAAATGACTTGTTTGCCAAATTAGAGGGTTTCTTGTAAATTAAAGGGTTTAAGACCCCTACGTCTAAACGTAGCTTGTCCTATTCGGTGGCTCCGACTCCGCTCGGTTTTCGTCGGGGTTTAAATCCCTGTCTGAAAATGTCTTTAATGCGTGAATTGTGAAGCTGAGATTTCGCTAGATTTCGTGCTGTTTCTGACTTGATCAGTTTACCTCGACATATCTCATCACCTGTTAAAGATTCTGGGCTAGTTTCAATTAATGTATCTAGTCGCATATCGCCATAAGCGTGGCGATAAACTCACCTATTTAAGTTTGTAATCAGAGCAATTGAGTGCTTGTTTACTTAGAACAGTGGAAGGGTGTACTGCACAGTTTAGAAAATGGTTATTGTTAAAAAATAGGCAGTTTTTACAGGGATGTTCCCAAAAATGTTTAATGCTTACTATTTCGTCTTTATCTTGTGCCACATTTTCTGGGGGATCTTCCACTGCTTTGCAAACGTATGAAACAATATAAACGACAATTCCCCAAACAATCATGAAGCAAATATGAGCCAAAAACACTGCTAAAAATGGAATATCTCCGTCATGTGGTTTTGTGTCATGATGTGTTACCCCAGTCGGGTTAGCTTCAATCAAGCTGGACTGATTAACACTTTTTTGGGCGAACAAATAAAATATCAAAAGCTCCGAAGTATGCATATTCAAAACATTAAATACTATTTACTTGGATTGAAGTACAAAATAAGTTTGGTTAGAAAGTTTTTTTGTTATTGAACACAAAACATTTATATTTAACTGTAATAATATTGTGCAGCAATTTGCAGAAAAGCTAATTTGTTTTGATATATTTTAACCTATTAATATATACCGGAACGAATAAAATAGATGTTTATTAATTAGTTGAAACAGCATATATTTAGAGATATATTTTGGATATAGCAATCCGATTTGATTGCGTGAAAAAATCTAAGTATATGTAGGGTGTGTTATCGCGTAGCGTAACGCACCTAGAATCAGAGATGGTGCGTTAGCCAAAGGCTAACGCACCCTACGTATATTTCAAAAATCAAATATCAGTCCTATAGCAGTCCTAAGTAGGACTTACGCAATAACTCTCAGAAACTCTTATTACTTTGTGTCCTTCTCTACGAGACACTGCGCGTAGCTTGCTTCCCCGTAGGGGTACGTCATTCCTTCTCTCTACGAGACGCTACGCGAACGCAATGACATATTACATTTAATTATGCCTGCCTACTTAAATCATTTGTGAAAATTTCTATTTCTGAACTCTCCGTGTTCTCTGCGTCTCTGTGGTTCGATTAAAAAACTATTCACAACTCATTTAGGATTGCTATATAGCCCTTATTAATCATTCGTGAACAACAATATCTCCAACTTCTTTAAGAAGTCGGAGATATAAGGTTTAAAATTAAATACGAGAGGAAATAGCTCTTTTAGCTACTTCCCATGTCTTTATCCCTTGATTTTATCCAGAGCTAAATTCAACTTCAACACATTAACTCCTGGCTCACCAAAGATGCCGAGAAAGCGACCATCACTGTTTTGAGAAATCAAAGTTTCTATTTGGTTCGGTTGAAATCCTCGCACCTTGGCTACTCTGGCAATTTGCGCGATCGCAGCTTCGGGGGTAATGTGGGGGTCAAGGCTGGAACCAGAGGTGTAGACTAGATCGCCAGTCGGCTGTACACCCGCTGTTTTTAGACGATTCAAGTCACCTTCAATCTTTTTGCTGAGGTCGGGGTCATCTTTACCTTTGATGCGTTCCAGCAATGCGGGATTACTGGGAGCCAAATTACTAGCGCCGGAAACCCCAGTTTTCAAAACTCCCGCATCGTCCTTTTTGGGGTCAGCTGTGCTGTAGCTAGTGGTACTGGGACGGCTGTTAAAATAGCGATCGCTAGTAAAAGGTTGACCAATCAAGGCAGAACCTACAACTTCACCTGTACTATTTTTCAGTAGACTACCGTTTGCTTGAAAGGGAAACACAATCTGCCCAATGGCAATCATCGCAAAAGGATAAATAATCGCTCCAATAACCCAGAGTACCAGGGTAGAACGAACAGCTCTGCTAGCTTCGCGTGCAAAACTCATTAGAATTTCTCCGGTACAAACATTACAAAAAATAGATAGATGGAAAGCCCTAGTGTCACCAGTCCTAATAGTCCTAATCCCCAAGATTGACTGCGGGAAAGTTGTTCGCCAGTAGCTGCATAAACCAAAGGTGCAACCACTAGGTTGAAACACATTGCCAAGAATAAATACAGTGGCAGCTTTTGTCTACGCCATTGACACCATTCAGTTATTTCTTCTAATACTTGGGCTACAGGGATAGTGCGTCGGATATGAGAAGGTTTCATAGTTAATTAAGACAACGGCAGAATAATATCTATCAGTTTGATGGCAATGAAGGGAGCAATAATGCCGCCAAGTCCATAGATGAAGATGTTGCGGCGTAGGAGTTGATCTGCTGTTAAAGGTAAGAATTTCACCCCTTTGAGTGCTAGCGGAATTAGTGCCGGAATAATCAAGGCATTGTAAATCAGCGCTGAAACGATCGCCGATTGGGCACTCTTTAATTCCATAATATTAAGTGCGCCGATTCCAGCTGCTGCAAAGATAGTGGGAATAATCGCAAAATATTTGGCAATATCGTTTGCGATCGAGAATGTTGTCAATGCGCCACGGGTAATTAGCAACTGTTTACCTATGGTTACTAGGTCAATAAGCTTTGTGGGGTCTGAGTCTAAGTCCACCATGTTAGCAGCTTCTTTGGCAGCTTGCGTCCCAGAGTTCATCGCCACACCCACGTTTGCCTGAGCTAGGGCGGGTGCATCATTAGTACCATCCCCGGTCATTGCCACAAGTTTCCCCTGAGATTGTTCGGAGCGAATCACTTCAATTTTGTCTTCTGGAGTCGCTTCAGCAATGAAATCATCAACCCCAGCTTCTTCGGCAATTACCGAAGCGGTAATTCGATTGTCACCTGTGAGCATAACTGTGCGAACACCCATGCGGCGGAGTTGGTCAAACCGTTCCCGTAGACCAGGTTTGACAATATCTTTGAGGTAGATCACACCATAAATCTTGTCATCTTGGCAAACAGCTAAGGGTGTACCGCCTAACCGGGAAACTCGCTCATAAGCTGCGTCTATATCATCAGGAACATAGCCGCCACGAGAACGGACAAATCCGTTAATTGCCTCCACCGCTCCTTTGCGAATTTGTTTACCATCAGGTAGATTCGTGCCACTCATCCGGGTTTTCGCGGAAAATTCCACACCTTCGGCTTTGTCGATATTAAAGTCTACTGCAACCTGGGACTTTTCTGCCAATATCACGATTGACTTGCCTTCTGGTGTATCGTCAAATAAGCTAGCAGCTAGGGAGACTCGCGCCACATCTTCTAGTGAGTGATTATCCAGAGGAATAAACTCATCAGCCATCCGATTACCCAAGGTAATAGTGCCTGTTTTATCCAGCACCAAGGTATTGATGTCGCCGCAGGCTTCTACTGCTCGACCAGAGGTAGCGATGACGTTAAATTGGGCAACCCTGTCCATACCAGCGATGCCGATCGCACTGAGCAAACCACCGATAGTTGTAGGAATCAAAGCTACCAGTAGCGAGATTAGAATAGCAACGCTAGCACCCGCACGCAAGCTGTTTGCCGCCTCAACGCCAAAGGCAGTGCTGATAAAGCTGGCAATGTAGCCAACAAATGGAGGCATAGTCGCCACCACAATCAGGAAAACCTGTGTTAGTACTGCCAACAATACCGTTAAAGCAATTTCGTTGGGAGTCTTGCTGCGTTCTGCTCCTTCTACCAGGGAAATCATGCGATCAATAAAGCCTTGACCAGGATCAGCACTAATGCGAATTGTCAACTCGTCTGAGAGGAGGCGTGTACCTCCTGTCACGGAGCTGGCAATATCTGTACCTGGTTGCTTGAGTACAGGGGCAGATTCTCCAGTAATCGCAGACTCATCCACTGAGCCAATGCCTTTAATTACATCCCCGTCGGCGGGAATCATATTATTTGCAATCACCTTAACCAAATCGCCCCGTCGCAGTTCCGTAGAATTGACTTGTTGTATAGAACCATCGGGGAGGATTTTGTTAGCGATCGTGTCCGATCGCGTCGATCGCAGTGAATCAGCCTGTGCTTTACCGCGTCCTTCAGCTACGGCTTCGGCAAAGTTGGCAAAAACAAGTGTGAAAAAGAGAATAAAGCTAATCAACCCGTTTAACAGGCGTTGTTGATTGATATCTGCCTGGATTGTGCCAAACAGATTTGGGTTAAGGGTAACCAGGAAGGTGACAATTGTCCCCACCCAAACAACAAACATAACTGGATTTCTGACAGTGATTCGAGGATCGAGCTTGACAAATGACTCACGAATTGCTCTCTGGTAAAGCCCCTGCATATCTGTCTTGGGGGTGTGCTTGCGCGAGTCACGAGTTCCAGATGGAATACGGGGCGAAGGAGAATCAGTAGTAATTGGCATATATTAAATTTTGGGTATGGGGCATGGGGAATAGGAGATGAGTCTTTGATACTCGCTGACGAGTCTTTAATACTCGTGAATGAGTCTTTGATACTCGACGACGAGTCTTTGATACTCGTGAATGAGTCTTTGATACTCGTGAATGAGTCTTTGA
>NZ_CALMFY010000209.1 GCF_937863485.1 uncultured Nostoc sp.
GCCCAATACAACTCTTCTCTACGAGAGGCTGCGCCAAGGAGAAGCTGGCGCTTAGGGCGTAGCTATGCCGCAAGCTTTACGACGCCGACTCCATCGAGCGACTTGTACTGAGCGCAGTCGTTGGCGCAGCCTCTCGAAGAGAAGCAAGTCGAGATGCTTAGTACAAGTGCCTAATGCCTAATGCCCCATACCCAATGCCCCATGCCCAATGCCCAATCCATAGGAAAATAGCGTGTCAATAACAGAACATAAAATCAATGTAGATTCACTGGAATGGTTTTATCGCGAATCTGTACCAATCGGTAGAACTGACTTAGCGCCTGTGTTGTTGCTACACGGCTTAGTTTCACAAAGTTATAGTTGGCGTAATATTATACCTGCCTTAGCGAATCAGGGTACAAGAGCGATCGCTCCAGATTGGATTGGTTATGGCAATTCTTTAAAACCAGAAAAACGAGATTTTGCTTACACTCCCGATGCTTTTATCACAGCTTTAGAAGGATTTATCAAAGCCCTAGAAATTGAACATTTTTCTTTAGTTGTACAAGGCTTTTTAGGTTCTGTAGGACTACAATATGCCTTGCGTCACCCAGAACAAATTGCTAATTTAGCTATCTTAAATACACCAATTTCAACTGCTGCTAAATTACCCTGGAAAATTAAACAAATGGGTTTACCTTTGGTAGGTGAAGTCATGACCCAAGACCCCCTATTAGTTGACCGGACGCTAGAAGGTGGTAGCCGTTATCGCATCGGAGATAAGGATTTAGATATTTATCGCAAACCATTTTTGAAAGCTTCTGCATCTGGTCGAAGTCTCTTATCAAGTATTCGCAATTTACAACTTGATTCAGCAATGACAGAAATCGAATCTGGCTTTAAAGAATGGCAACAGCCAATTCTGATTCAATGGGGGATGATTGACCCTTGGTTATCTGTAGACATTGCCCAAAATTTTACAGATTCTGCACCAAATGCCGAATTAATAAAACTTAATAACGTCGGACATTATCCTCAAGAACACTACCACGAGGCGATTTTGGAAGACCTTTTACCCTTTGTGCGTCGTAAAAATACACATTGACAATATCTCTTTGGCAAAAATCGATATTATAAAAATGAAACCACAGATAAACACAGATAATTCATCGGTATTTATCTGTGGTAAAGAAATAAGTTCTGGATCTTTGCTAGATTTATAAATGTTATCCCGCCTGCATTTGTGAACTTTTTATTACCATTAAAAATGCATCACAACCACAAATAAAGGAGATTAAGACTCATGGCTTATTCATGGTTTAAAGCCTTTCATATTGTCGGATTTGTAGTCTGGTTCGCTGGTTTGTTCTACCTAGTACGTCTTTTTATCTATCACGTTGAAGCTAATCAAGAACCTGAACCAGCACGAACGATACTGAAAAATCAGTATCAAATTATGGAAAAGCGCCTCTACTCTATTATCACTAACCCAGGAATGTTCGTGACGATCGCAATGGCTATCGGTTTATTAAGCACTGAACCGGACGTTTTAAAAGAGGGTTGGTTGCATATCAAACTGCTGTTTGTTGCCATTTTAATTGGTTATCATCATTACTGCGCTCGGCTGATGAAGAAGTTAGCAGTAGATGAATGTGGCTGGAATAGTCAGCAATTACGTGCTTTAAATGAAGCACCTACAGTTATGTTAGTAGCGATCGTCCTGCTGGCTGTATTTAAGAACAATCTACCTACAGATATCGCTGCCTGGGCTATTTTTGCCATGATTATTTTGATGGCAGTCACTATTCAGCTTTACGCCAAAAAACGCAGGCAGGATAAAGAGAAGCTGACGGCAGAAATAGGGCAACCACAAGAACAAAGTTAGACAAAGTTGCTATCTCACACAAAGTAGGGGCACACAGATGTACGCCCCTGCCACACATTGCATCACGATGACAACCGCTCCTAATTACCTATTACTTCATCCTGGAAACTTTTTGAGTAAATCATCCCCAGGAATCACGGTAGTGTAAAAAGTATATTTGTGATTAGCGACATAACGACGGTCTTGTTTAACAATCGCCATAAACTCTCTATGTCCCTCACGGGTACGTCCCACTAAACAACCCGCGCTAGCAAGGCGAATATCATTCCGGGGAAAATCAAAGCCGTAGTGTTGATTCACATAAAAATCATTACCTGTATCAAGTTTGTCGCCAGTCCGTTTAAAATCTTTATTAAAATCTCTACAAACAGTTATATCTCCAACTTGCACTAATGCTTCGTGAGGCTCTGCTGTGCCGTGGATACCAACAGCCCAAGCTTTATATTGTCCAAACTGAATCCTAGCTGCTCCTTTGGGATTCATCGGATTATAAGTGTAGTACTTCCCTGGTTCTGTAGTAGCTTCCCAGTGATCTACGATTTTGGGAATACCATTTACTACTTCAATGACAATCCGCCGATCATTAAATTGATTGGGTGTATCACTGTTGAGCTTCCAGTCTGCATCTATACCCTCTACATAAACAATGTTATATTCTTTGGGATTGGTAAATACCTGATAACCTTTGGATTGCAAGTATTTCACAATCCTGCTGGCGATATCATTGCCTAGTTTTAAGGGGGGTTTAGGAAGATCATCTATTTTGGTTTCAATCAGTTTTTTGGCTGTGACTGCTCCTAAAAAGTCACTCTCTCCAGTCTTTGTTAATTCTTGAAATTTTTTGAGAGATATCACAGAAACAGGGCCAAATTTCCCATCGGCTGGAGGTTCTAGCAAACCTAAGCCGATTAACAATATCTGAATCTGACGAGCCAAGTCTGCATCTTGTGCGATCGCATCAAATGACCATTTTTCCTCTTTTCCCAAGAAATCTTGTAGTTTCATTATGCACCTATCTTCATTTACTTATTTCTAAGTATAAACATCACTTTAAAAATTGATATTGTCTGAAACTATACTCTAAACTGCAATATAACGTTACAATTTTTACTATTAGTTTATGATTCAGCACCCAAAATTCACAGATATAACACTGAAGAAAAAACTATTTATTGGCGATATATATTAAATTTTTTTCCGTAATATGGTTCGAGTTCAGAGGCTGAATGGTGAACGATTTCGTAGGGGCATAGGAGTCTGCAATTATCGCACATTGCCTCAATGCAATCCTTGATACAGGCTAGATTATTAATTAGCTCAATTTCTCTGCTGCGCGTCCAAGCAGCAACTCGTCGTCAGGCATCGCCTCTGTAAAACCCGAAATGACTAACGAAGAACTGCTGCAAATTATTGAACAAGCTGTCACAGACAAGGTGACAACATTAAAGCTTTTTGGCAAAGACTTAACAAAACTTCCACCGGAAATTGGGCAACTCACCAACCTGCAAACCCTCTACCTCGACAGTAATCAACTGAGCAGTCTGCCACCGGAAATTGGCCAACTCACCAACCTGCAAACCCTCGACCTCACCTTTAATCAACTGAGCAGTCTGCCACCGAAAATTAGGCAACTGCCAAACCTGAAAAAACTGGATCTTCGTAGAAATCCAGTCCCCATTCCACCAGAGATTTTGGGGTGGAAGGATTTATATGAAGATCCCGGCGATGTGAATGAAATTCTCGATTTCTATTTTCGGGTGCAAGATCCAGCCGAAACAGAACCCTTCTACGAAGCAAAATTCTTGATTGTTGGTGAAGGGGGAGCTGGTAAAACTTCTTTAGCCAAAAAAATCAAAGACGAAACCTACGAACTTCAACAAGATGAGGAATCAACTGAAGGCATTGAGGTGATCCAATGGCACTTTACACAACCCAATGGCAAAGATTTTCGTGTCAATATCTGGGATTTTGGCGGTCAGGAAATCTACCATCAAACCCATCAGTTTTTCCTCAGCAAGCGTTCTCTATATGCCTTAGTTGCCGACACTCGCAAAGAAAACACTGGTTTTTACTGGTGGCTTAAGGTTGTCGAACTCTTGAGCGACAAAAGTCCAGTTTTTATCATCAAAAACGAAAAACAAGACCGTCAGTGCGAAGTCGATGGGGGCCAGTTACGAGGAGAATTTGACAATCTCAAGGAAATTCTGCCAACCAATTTAGATACTAATCGCGGTTTAGCAGAGATTAAAAAAGCTATTCAGCTTTACATCAGTAATCTTGACCATGTTGGTACACCTTTACCAAAACTCTGGGTAAGAGTCAGAAACGCCCTAGAGAACGATTCCCGAAATTACATCAACCTCGAAGAATACTATACCCTTTGCCGAGTCAATAATTTAACTGACCGTAAAGACATGCTGCGCTTGAGTAGCTATTTACATGACCTCGGCGTTTGCCTCCACTTTCAAGACGATTCTACACTCAAACACTACGTCATTCTCAAACCGGAATGGGGGACAACTGCCGTTTACAAAGTTTTGGACAGTCAAACTGTCAAGCAAAAGCTAGGTTGTTTTACCAAGGAAAACCTCAAAGATATTTGGAAAAGCGGCGAATATGCTGATATGCGAGATGAACTCCTGCAATTAATGATGCGGTTCAAGCTTTGCTACGAAATCCGCGATCGCCATGACATTTATATTGCGCCTCAATTGCTTTCCATTGAAAAAGCTGATTATACCTGGGACGATCGCAACAACCTTATCCTGCGCTATACCTATACATTCATGCCCAAAGGCATCATCACCCGCTTTATTGTCGAGACGCACCCTTCGATTGAACAGCAAAAACTCGTTTGGAAAAACGGTGTTGTTCTCAACAAAAACGAAACTCGCGCTGAAGTCATTGAAAACTACAATCAACGGGAAATTAAAATTCGTGTAGCCGGAAACCGCAAAAAAGAATTGATGGCAGTCATCACCCATGAACTCGAAAAGATCCACAACTCTTACGAACGTTTGCAATATCAAACCCTAGTTCCTTGTAATTGCGAAAAATGTGAAGGAAGTCAAACTCCTTATAGTTATCCTCTGAACGAACTGCGTGATTTCTTAGATCACAGTGCTTACCTGATTCAATGCAGGAAAAGCTTTCAAATGGTAAATGTCCGCAGGTTAATTGATGATGTCATGTTCCAATCCGATAGACCAGATAAAGAACTCAACCCCCAGGTTGCACAGTTGCAAAACGAACTGGAACGAAAGCGAGATGAATCATTGACGCATCGATTACAAGATAGCAATCAAAAGCAAGTATTTATCTCCTACACTTGGCGGGATGAACAAAGCAAACAACTTGTAGCAAAGATAGAGCAAGCATTTGAAGCCAAAGACATCAAAATTATTCGTGATACCAATGCAATTGGCTATAAAGAAAGATTTAAAGAATTCATGCAGCGTTTGAGCCGTGGCAGATGCGTAATTTTAGTAATCAGCGACCAGTATTTGAAATCAGAAAATTGTATGTATGAACTTGTTGAAATTTCTAAAAATGGGAATTTATATCAGCGAATCTTTCCTATTATTTTAGCAGATGCCAATATTTTTAACCCTATTAAAAGAATTAAATATATTGAGTACTGGGAAGAGAAAATCAAAGAGTTAAACGCAGCGTTGAAAAAAGTAGATGCAGATAATTTGCAAGGATTTCGAGAAGATATTGACCAATACAGAGAGATACGTAGCACGATCGCCAAACTTACCGACCTGCTGAGAGACATGAATACTCAGACTGAAGATATTCACAGCGAATCAGAATTTGAGAGATTGGTGAACGCGATCGCACAGCGTTTAGATGAGTAAAAATAACCTATTGATTAAGCTCAGAGGTTGAGCAATGTCTCCGAGAAGCTAGACTTACGCCCTTTTAACTCGACAATTTGTGTTCTGAGGTGCAAGCTTTAAGTTCAAAAGTGGAATAATGAGGGTTAAAGGTGCAACTTCGAGGATAAAAGGTGCAACTTCGAGGATAAAAGGTGCAACTTCCAGGATAAAAGGTGCAACTTCCAGGATAAAAGGTGCAACTTCCAGGATAAAAGGTCAAGCGATCGCTCTTTTAACTCGACAACTCGTGTTCCAAGGTGCAATCTTCGAGTTCAGAGGTGGAATGATGAAGCTTTGAGATGGAGCGATGTCTCCAACGGGTTACGCCTACGCTCTTTTTGCTCGACAACTCGTGTTAAAAGGTACAAGCTTCGAGTTTAGAGGTGAAGCGATCGGATGGCAAGTTGGCTCAATTTTACGACTTAGAAGACATTGAGTTTATCTGCACGAGATAGCTTGTGCAAGGTTGGGAATAAATCTGCTGCGCTCATATCAAGTTGAATCAGCCTAATAAAAAAGATTTTACTATGCAAAACCTGTCCCTCTCCGCATCAGAGAAGGACAGACTTTAATAAAAGTTCAAGGCAGGGACAGGTTTGATAACTAATTACTTGATTCGCAGATGAGCATCTTGTCCATCACAACAAACTAAGGTTAGGTGTAGCTATGCTTTTAGTCTGGTAAGCATTTTTGACACCAACCCAGTTACTAGCAATTGGCATTCGCCAACCAGTTCCAAAGGCGCGATCGGTGATTTTCAATCCCGGCGGTGCTTGTCGCCGTTTAAATTCAGCCCGCGCCACCATTTGGATTACTCGGTCTACAATCACCGGATCGTGACCTGCTGTAACAATTTGCGCTGCTGATTGGTGGTTGTGAATCAGGCGTTGCAAAATATCGTCCAAAATTTCGTAGGGCGGTAGAGAGTCTTGATCCACTTGACCTGGTTTGAGTTCAGCGCTAGGTGGTTTAGTCAAGACGTTTTGCGGGATGATTTCATTATTGCGATTTAACCATTGGCAAAGTGAATAAACACGGGTTTTAGGAACATCTGCAATTACTGCTAACCCGCCATTCATATCGCCGTAGAGGGTACAGTAACCGACTGCCATTTCTGACTTGTTACCGGTAGATAGGAGAAGATAGCCAAATTTATTAGCGATCGCCATTAATAAATTACCGCGAATCCGAGATTGGATATTCTCTTCAGCCAATCCAAACTCTGTACCCGCAAACAAATCACCTAATGTTTGATCAAAGCCTTGCATTAACTCCCCAATTGGTAAAAGATTAGTCTTAATCCCCAAATTTTCGGCTAATGCCACAGCATCACTAATGGAATGCTCGGAACTATAAGGGGAAGGCATGAGAACACCAAGGACATTTTCTTTACCAAGTGCAGCAGTTGCGATCGCTGCTACTATTGCAGAGTCAATCCCACCACTTAAACCCAACACTACTTTAGAAAAGCGACACTTGCGAGCATAATCTCGCACTCCTAAAACCAAAGCTTGCCAAATTTCTTCATCTTCCGATTCATAGACAGGTGCTACAGAACCTAATTGAAAATCCTGTTGCGCTTCCTCAAATTCAACTACTAATAAATCGGTGTCAAAACCACGGGCGCGACAGATAATTTCACCTTGACGATTCAAGGCAAAACTATGTCCATCAAAAATTAGGTCATCATTTCCCCCAACCTGATTAACGTAAATCATCGGTTGTTGAAAACGGACTGCACTATGTCTGAGCATTGTTTCTCGAAACTGCGGCTTGCCCACAGTGTAGGGGGAAGCAGATAAATTTACAATCAAATCTACACCCAAAATTGCTAAGTCAGCAATTGGATTCACTGTATAACTCCGTTTGCCCCAAAATTCCTCATCGTTCCATAAATCTTCGCAAATAGTTACGCCAATATTGATATTATCTAGAGTGAAATAATTAGCTTGTAACCCTGCTTCAAAATAACGACGTTCGTCAAATACATCGTAAGTAGGCAAAAGTCGTTTGTGAAAAACTTGCTTAACCTTGCCATGCTCTAACAAAGCCATGCTGTTAAATAAGGTTTTACCACCAGTAATAGAGGCTTCGAGATTTTGTTCAACAGTTCCTACCAACACGGCTACATTTTGCGGTAAATCTTGAGCCAAGTTTTGTAAAGTGATGCCCATTGCTTCCACAAAACTAGGATTTAGTAATAAATCTCTTGGTGGATAGCCACACAAAGAAAGTTCTGGTGTCAACAACAAACGCACACCGCTAGATGCTGCTCGTTGTGCCGCCTCCAAAATTTTTTGGGCATTCAAAAGCAAATCACCAATTGTCTGATTAATTTGAGCGATCGCAATTTTCATTGTGGATGTTATCTTGAAGATTTTGGATTGTACAAAAGTGGCTAATTTAGCTTTTATTTAGATAGCCAATGTTTTAATTCTTCCTCAATAAAGTAGTTGACTAAATCTTGATATACTTTTTCAATTACATCTGGGCTTAATCCTGCTTCTTCAGCCCATTGTCGTCTTTGCTGCAACATAGTGTTAAACCTTTCTGGGGCTTTGACACTTGTTTCATTAGTTTTAAACTTTGCTGCGGCTTTCACGTATTCAAATCTTTTTCAAAAAATCGAGATAATTTGTTGATCAATTGTATCAATACAAACACGAATTTCTTGAAGATTAGAACAATCGTTTGGTTCTTTCATAACTTGGCATTTTTGGCATCTTAGCGGTTCATTAAATAAACACCAAAGGTTTATCTTTTAAGGGAGCAAAAGCTTCGGCGTCAAACTTATACAAACTAGCTGGACGACCAGCACCTCGTGATACCTTAATTCCGGTATCGCATAAAAAACCTAACTTGAGTAGACGCGCCCGAAAATTAGAATAATCGGAAAAGTTGTCACCTAAAACTGTGGCGTATAACTGATATAAATCATTCAAGGTGAACATTTCTGGCAAGACTTCAAAAGCCACTGGGCTATACTCTAATTTATTACGCAACCGCCCGTGCCCATAGGCCAGAATTTCATTATGGTCAAAAGCTAATTGCGGCACTTGTTTTACTGGATACCAAGCTATGCCAGTCACGCGATCGGCAATCAATTCGGCTTCTTCAAATCGCACTAGGGCAAAGTAACTAACTGATAGATAACGCACACCATAACTATCGGTTGCTTCCCGTGGATCGCGATTTGGCCCTCCAAATGTATACAGTTGTTCTAAGTAGAGATTGTTGACCTTAATTTTCTCCGCCATAATGCGATAGGCGGCATCTTCTAAAGACTCTCCTCGACGCACTAAAGTACCGGGAAGACTCCAATGATTTAAAAATGGTTCCTGCTGTCGCATTACTAGTAAAACTAACAGCCGATTTTGTGCAGTATCTACAGAAAAAATTACATTATCAACACCAACCTTGAAATCGGCCAAAGGTTGTTGGTTTAGCGAAGTTGGTATCTTTTTTTGGGAACGTCCTGGCATTCGTACAAATGCTCTCGATTAATATAGGCAACTACAGGGGCTGTGAGGGCTTTAGAATCTCCATGTTCGCGGTACGCTGTTGAGGAAACATCTAGACCGGTCAGACTAGCGATCGCAAATTTCCCTCCCAGCTTTTGCACTACCTCTGAACTAGACTCATCTATTGCATATCCCGGTCGCGGCACGATCAGTAGTTGCACTTCCTGTAACAAATCTTCAACCCGATACCAACGTGGTAGCTGACTGAGTAAATCTGAACCAATGATCAACGTCAATTCAGCGTCTTCACCCCAAGTAACCTTTGCTTTTTCCACTGTTTCCAGTGTTCTGAAGCTACTCAATTCTTGTTCCAAACTAATATTGTGCCGTGGCGCGTCTATATTCACAATCAACAATTGCAGCATTGCTGCCCGATGTTCTAAGGGTGTTTGATGGGACTTAAATGGATTATCCGCTGCCCAAACCGCTACCCAATCATAACGCTCAGACAACCAACTTAGAATTTCTTGATGTCCAGCAGTTGGTGGATCGGCACTCGTTCCAAACAAAGCAATTCTCATCATCTTACTTTGCGTCCTTCTCTACGAGACGCTGCGCGTAGCTTGCTTCTCCGTAGGAGTATGCGTCCTTCTCTACGAGACGCTGCGCGAATGCGTCCTTTGCGGTTCGTTTCTTAGTTTCTTCAGTCAACACCCGTAACCCTTCAGAAATCTCCACCTGCACAGAGACAGGATGATCCAAACGCCGTGTCTGTTGTGGCAAACTAGCAACTGAGGCGGCGGTACGCTGACGAATTGTTGCCAACGACTCCAGTGGTTGCACCCGTTCACCCTCCTGCACTACCAACTGCAACAAAGATTCTTCATCCAGAGGACTTTCACCTAAGAGTCCCAATCTATCTGCTTTTACCTTACCTCCCGTAAACGAGCGAAAAATCTGCTTGCGCCCTGGATAAGTAACCTTACCACTCGACTGCTTCATCACTGGGATACCATCAATGTCTACAAGTTTATAGACTCCATTTACAGGCGAACCTGTAACTAGTCGCGTTCCCAGTCCGTAACCATCAATTTGGGCCCCAGCGGCTTTTAACCTGGCAATTTCCCACTCGTCCAAGTCGCCACTAGCAAAAATTGGCACACCGGGAAGGAGCGATCGCACCTCTTTTGATAAGGTAACTAAATCTCCTGAGTCCAATCTCACTCCCGTTAATTGCATTTCCCCAGAATTTACTTTTTGGGCCAAGCGCTGGGCAGCAGCAACAGTATCGTAAGTATCAATCAGCAATGGCGCACCCGGAAAATATCGATGAAATGCACTAAAAGCTTGTTCTTCAGTGCCTTCTATTGCTGACAACGCCATCACCAGGGCGTGTGCCATCGTACCACTTGGCTGTTGTCCCAGTTGTAGCGCTGCTAACACATTGGAAGTGGAATCTAACCCACCTGCCAACGCCGCCCGCGCCGCCCACAAAGACCCTTGCGGACTAAATGCTCGTCTTGTCCCAAATTCTAAAAGTGTTGCTGACTCCCCCGCTACATCCCGCACCCGTGCTGCCTTTGTGGCAATCAAAGTCTGGTAATTAATCGTATTCAGGAGGTAAGTTTCCACTAGTTGCGCTTGCCAAAGGGGTGCTTCCACCCGCAACAGTGGCTGATTGGCAAAGACGGCTGTCCCTTCCGGTACTGCCCAAACATCACCCGTAAACTTTCCCTCAGCTAAAAGTGACCAAAAGCGATCGCTAGTATGAGCAAAAATTTCCGTCGCCTGTAATGCCGCAATTTGCGACGGATTAAAGCGGAATTTGGCTAAATATTCCAATGCCTGCGTCAGCCCCATTGCAATTAAATAACCAAAACCCTCTGGCAAACGTCTTACAGACAATTCAAAGCTTGCCCGTTGTTGTTCTATACCTTCGCCTGTGTAACAAGCTGCCATCGTCAACTGATAAAGATCGGTCAGCAAGCTGTAGTCATCTGCACAGAAGTTTAGTTCCTGGTTCTGCTGGCTTTGCCGTTTATGTACATAGTCCAAATCTAAGAAAGTTGTCATGCAAGAATTTCCTTACAAGATGCTTCTTCTATTTATGGTAATGTTTACCATAAATAATGTCAACTCCTAGCAGGTATATTTTATAGATTGTTGTGTAGCAGTAGATTTATAGGTAAATTAATCCAAGCTTCAGAGAATATTTAATGTTTCTTAATAGTAAAAGCTGGTAATAATGTTATCTTAACGACCGGCTAATGAAAGTAAATAATATCCTGCCAAGGCAAGTTTGTTTGCCAGCCTCTTTCCCAGACAGGATTTGGAGAAATAGATAAGTTTCAATTAGAATGAAAAAGAAAAGTTTAACTTTTTGACTAACTAAAGTATTGCGAAGTTATCTGAATAAACATTGCATATATTCTCAATATATTGAGAATTGGAGCCAGTCAAGAATATCAGCATTAGAGTATAGTTATCACAATTAAAGCGACTCGAAAAAAGGAGTCCAATATTATGGCTATTTCCAAAATCATTGCGAATATAACCCAATATATTTCTGAAGCTGCAATGCGGATTTTTGGGCCTACGGATGATGCTTATCCTACTATTGGCGTACAACCTTTTACAGGTGAGCCTTACGATAAGCGTACAGATGATACTTAGTAAATTATTGAATATCTAGCGCTTCTTAGTCGAGTCCAATAGAGACCTAACCCCCAACCCTTTCTCTAGCTTCGCGTAGCGGCACGAAGTGCGGGAAAGGGAGCAAAAATCAAAGCCTCTGACCAGAAAATAATTTGGATGCAAGCCCCTCTCTTACAAAGTTCTGATGCCTTCGGCGGAAACCTCCGATCAGACTTTGCACTAAATTTATTTATGGGGTTCTAATGAGTGACTTTTGACTTCCTCGTTCGCGTAGCGTCTGTCTGCGACACGCTGCGCGAACGCAGAGAAGGGGCTGACGCTACTTGCTTCATTTTTGTCAACATATATTAGTGGACTGGCTCTCTAGGAATTATTAATTAGCAGAACGTTCAAACACTACTGAAAGATTATTTGCTGGCATTTGGTAAGTCTGTTTCAAGGTAAGATTTTGGGCGCTAGCTACTACTACAACATCATCCAAGTTACGTACACCCCACTCTGGGTTTTGGGCGCGTAAAGATTTGTCAAAAGCTGCATTACTCACTGCTGTATGTTCTCCACCTTGTTTAAAAGGCCCATATAAATAGAGGATACCTCCTGCTGGTAAGATCCGACCTGCCCCTGCCATTAGTCCTAGACAGGCTGACCACGGTGAAATGTGAATCATATTAATGTTGACGATGGCGACAATTGGCTCCCTATTAAGCCAATCAAATGCAGGATTCTCGACTGCCCAAACTGGTTCTCTGACATCAAGCTCAAGCGGGGGATAAAGATTATAACAGCCAAAGTGTTCAGCCCATGCAGTAATGCTGGCTCGTAACTGGGGATTTGCATCTGTTGGCAGCCACGAACGAGGACTGAGCTTGGGGGCAAAAAATACTGCATGTTCGCCAGTACCACTTGCTATTTCCAATATCGTGCCACTCTTTGGCAACACTTGTAAAAGTACTTCTATAATTGGTTTGCTATTGCGCTGAGTTGCTGGTGCGTATTGTCGTGCGTCTTGTGGTGTCATCCGTATCGTTATATTTTAAATTCAGGAATATCTGAAGTATCAATCGCTGTATCAGGGATATTTTGGAGTTCTTTAAGTCGATTGGGCGAGATACTCATAGTAGGTTCTCCTTTCTTTGGGGGTGGCTTTTCGGGCAGAGATTAATCGAATTTTGCCGTTTCTGTCTGTATGGGCGACGGTAATAATTACAACGCCTTGGATTGAGCCAATACTAATTTATCGAATTTCTTCATAGTCGTAGCGTTCATCAATTGAGGTGAAAACAACACCGTCAAATATTTCTGTAGCTTCTTCAAAACTAATGCCATGTTTCTGGATATTTTGTTGGTTTTTATTTTTGTCCCATTCAAATTTCATTCAACTATACATAATCCATATAGAGTCAAGTGTAATAAATAAGATAAGAGCGTGAGTTTTTTCCTCACGCCTTTTGATTTAAACTTTTCTCCCACAGCCTGCTAAAAGTTCTAGAATGACTCCATTTGTCCAGCCGAAGCCAACTTCGTTAGAACTATATCCAAAGCAGATTTCATCGGAAACGTTGGCAGAACAGCGTTCAACATCATATTTCTCGACTAAGGTGTTGTGACGCCCGAATTCTTTCATTACCATAGCCAGGAATTTATTGGCAATGCGATCGCCTTCTGTATGATACCCATAGCGGTGAAGTCCCTGGACGGCAATTAACGTCAATGGTGCCCAGCCAAAGGGGGCATCCCACTGGTTTCCGGTGACACGAGTACTGGTAAAAATTCCGCCTGGGGCTTCAAACAAAGAGAGATTTTCCACAACACGTTTAGCTTGGGTTGGCGAAGCAATTCCCAGCCACAGGGGATAGAAGGTGGTAGCAAATTCGTAACGGCGGCGTTTTCCACTCTGGAAGTGATAGTCCAGATATAGTCCCTGTTCTTGATCCCAGAGGAACTGATCGATGCGATCGCGGCGAATATCTGCGCGATTGCTCCATTTTTGTTCCAGTTGTTCGTTCCCCAAAATATGCTTAATTTGCGCCATGTCTTGTTCAACCTGATACAGCAAACTGTTGAGGCACACAGGAGCGTAGTGGAGAATATCAGCACTGAAAGGGCCAAATCGGTTGGTGATATCAAAACCAGACTCGCGCATGGTGCGATCGCTTTTGTAAAATAGGTTGGTCAGTTGGTCAGTTTCCTGGTTGTAATAAAGACTAACGTCATAATCCTCAACTTCAAAAGTTTTATAGTACTCCTTGACGCGATCGTAGTGGCTTTTCCCCTGCTCATCCCGCTCGGAGAACACAACTTCTGGCGCGGGTCCTTCCCCAAAGGCATAGAATCTAGATAAGCCGGTTGCAGCATTCAAATGGGGCGGTACTACCCAGTAATAGTAAAATTGCTCTAGCAGCGGTACAATTGACCTTAACCACTCTTCATCCTGGGTGTGCTCGAATAATGCTAAAACCATCATGCTGAGGACAGGAGGCTGCGATCGCGACAGCATGTAAGTCCGGTTGGAATTGAGGATGATCCCGTAATTCTGCACCTGGTACAGCAGTTGGTCTACTTGGCTTTGCGCTAACTCTAATTCTCCATCGTGCAAAAGTCCCAGTAATATAAAGTAGCTGTCCCAGCCATACATTTCATTAAAGCGACCACCTGGTACCACATAAGGTCCTGGTAGGTATAGTAAACCATGCTCTTTAATCGCCTCGACTTCAGGTGGCAAAGTGCGAATTTCCAGTTGTTGCATATCCTTGGGACATAGCGATCGCTCCAACACACTTTGAATCTTGGGAGAATCTTCTAAGGGGGAAATGTAAACAATCCAAGGAGTACCTGTTTTGTGCTCTAGCTTAATATCCTTTGCAGATTGTAATAAGTGTTCGTGCGATCGCGTTAAGGTTTTCCATGTCTTTTTGATGTGGGCCCGCACGGTATCAATCTGCGTGGTAGTAAACGCTGGAGTTTGGATAGAAGATGGAGTGGTCATAGTATCATTTTCAATTTGACAGGGTGTTGAAGAGTTCGGATTTTTTACGCACAGAGAAGTATGAGCGGCGGCTTTTGCCATTGACACGGAGCGGTTTCTCGTCAGACATCTGAACTTATCCTAAGCGACACACTGCGTGAATTGTTGTAACGTAAAGGTTTTACGGCGTTTTCTCTGGGCGAGACAGATTTATTTTTTTATCGGACTTAGGCAGAATAGATCCCCCCTTTTAAGCGGAGTGGGCGCGATCTTTTCCCTACAGCCCTTCTCAAGACAGGAGACGCTCTTGCGTTCAAGCATCCTCCGGCAGGCGTTAGGCTGTGGCAATGTGAGAAGGGAAGCCACTGCCTTAACTATGCCCCGTCCAAGCGGGGGCGGAACAATTCCATTATCGTCAAGCCCCATACCCGTACAACTCTTGGAGACGCTAACGCGTAGCCTGCTTCCCCGTAGGAGTACGTCCCGCTGTTCGCTTTCGTAGTCGGGATCAGCACTGAGCGACTTGTACCGAGCGTACCTTTACGGGGAAGCAAGCTACATGCAGCATCTTGTAGAGAAGTCAAGGTAAGCCGAAGTGTCAATCCAAAAGACGCTCGTTCGCCCTTGGCGTCTCCCTTTGGGAGATGACTCGCTAACGCTACGCTATCGTCAATCCAAAATCGTCAATCTAAAATCGTCAATTCAAAATCGTCAATCCAAAATCCAAAATTGATTGACTCCCCATGAGCGACTGGCGTGGGGAGTAGGGAATCGAGGCTTCAGGTGTTTCAGTGCGTAAGTCCTGTTTTACTCGGCACTACTAACTAACAGAGCAACTGGAAAATGGGTAAGGACTGCTGCGATAGATAATGTTTCTGTAACCTCCAAAGGTTGCTGAGTTAGGACGTTTTTCCAGGTGAAAGCAGTTCCAGGGGGTAATTGCAGGTGCGTATCTTGCCAAACTGACTCGCCCAAGGGGTTGTCTCCAGGCTGGATAAGGCTAGTTAAAAAGCGAGGCGCGATCGCGATCGCAGTTTGATTCCCTTCCCGCCGCGCAAAGGCGATAATGTGATTGGCGTAGGTTCCCTGAACTTCTAGTGGCAGATAGTCACCGTCCTGGAATAATGAGACATAGTTTGTTCTGGCTTGGAGTAATTGAGCTGTTAAAAATAGTTTGATTCTGCCGTCTGTTTTGTCGTTCAACAACTCCTGAATTAGTCCGAGAATGTCTGTTTTTACTTGTTCGCGGATGGCGCTTAAGTAAGTACGTCGCTGTTCAAAATCCACGGGACGGCGATTGTCTGGATCGACTAGGCTTAGTTCCCAAAGTTCTGTTCCTTGGTAAAAGTCGGGTACGCCGGGTACGGTAGTCTTCAGCAGAGTTTGGGAAAGGGAATTGAATATACCATAGTCTGCAATTCGCTGTTGAAAAGGACGAAAGGCTTCTAGAAATTCCCCGGAGATCGAAGGGTCGAGTACCTTGTCAATAAAGGAGGTACAAGCTTCTTCATACCTGCTATCAGGTCGCAACCATGCTGTGTGGACTTTCGCTTCTCTAATTGCCTTAATTATATAGTCTTTCACCCGTTCGATGAAGGATGCATATTCATCTTCTGCAAAGGGAAACGCCCCTACTAGGGTTTGATAGATAAAATACTCATCGTTGCGATCGGGCATAGCAAACCCGTGGCGTACACCGTAGGGGTTGGTGAAGCCATCGCTACGATATCCTTGATTCATGGCGCTCCAAGTATTTACCTGCTGTTCCCACTCATCAGGGATTTCTGAGAGGACATTCAACCTGGCGCGCACATCTTCGCCGCGTTTGGTGTCGTGGGTGGCTGTGGTGTTCATTGTGTGAGGCCAGGTTGCTTGGTGCTGTTCGTTAAAGGTATGAAATTTGGCTGCTGAAATCCCAAAATGACCAGGATTACCTCCAACTTCATTCAGCGAAAGCAAGCGATTGTAAACATATAATGTGGTGTCTTCTACGCCTTTTGCCATCAGAGGCCCGCTGTATTGCTGCATCCGCAAGACAAAATATATCCACTGTTCACGTTCTGTTTGAGTCAGAGAATTATCAAACTCTAGCAGCATTAACTTTTCAATAAAGTTCAATTCATGATATAACAGGGGCGTTTGTTCTTTGGCTTGGTCAATTACTTCTTGAATGGTAGCGCGATCGCTATCTCCAATTCCATCGGGCGTAATGTATGTCCGGTAAATCGGGAACTGTGTTAAAACTTCAGCGATCGCTTTTTTTAGTCCATTCAGTGTAAAATCATTACCATAGCGATATTTGCTGGAAATATTCTTTAACAAGAGAGCCAAATTATCAATGTCTCCTGCTAAATTCTTTTCCAGGATCAGGTGCTTTTTATCCTTCACCACCGATGCATAATCTACTCTGGAGCCGATAAAGTTCTGGTATATTTTATCGAACTTCGATTTATTTTCCGTTTGACAAAATATGCCATTTACATAGTTCAAAAAGTCATATCCAGATGTCCCTTCAATTGCCCAATTTTCCGGCAATTCTTCGGTGAGTTCTAAAATCTTCTCTACCGTGATGTAAACATCCCCTGTCTTTTCCCGCAGCCTTTCGAGATACTGAATTGGGTTATAAAGTCCATCAATATGGTCAACTCTTAAACCTGTAAATGTGCCCTCTTCAACCAGCTTTTGAATTAGGCTATGGGTGTTATTAAAAACTCGCAGTTCTTCAACTTTAACGGAAATCAGTTCATTGACAGTGAAGAAACGGCGGTAATTCATTTCTTCCGCCCCAACTTTCCAATAGGAGAGACGGTAAAACTGGTCATTCAGTAAATCATCTAGAAGGTTAAAGCTTTCTGAATTGCCTGGTTCTCCGTTGAAAGTTTGGATATTTTCGTCAATGAACTCACGGATAACATCGTTTGTGGTGTAGAGTTCCCAAACCAATCCTTTAATAAATGCAATTTGGTCTTGTCGTTGTTTTCCGGCAACCTCTGAGGGCACACTTTTGAGAATATATAGAATCCCCAATAGCTTAATAAAATCGGGGTGATTGCGTCCCAGTGTGCGCGTGAGTTTACCCAGATTCTGAGTGATAAATTTTGTGTAAGACTCTAACCGCAACGGCAGTTTCAAGCTGTAATAGTTTACAGTTAAACCGTTTTGTTCATATTCTAGTTTAATGTCTCCGTTTTCCAAGGATACACCGTAGAAGTCTCCCAGTAGCGGTGCTAGGATTCGCTCTTGGCGATCGCCAAAGGGAGCATTCCAAGAAAGGTCGAAGTAGTCGGTATAGCTGGAATCTGGGCCGTATTCTAATACATCCACCAAGTAAAGGTTTTCGCTGGTATAGGCCATGTGGTTTGGCACAATATCTTGTAACCAGCCCAAACCAAGGGATTGGACTTCACCAACTAATGCATCAAAGGACTCATTAGTTCCCAGTTCTGGGTTGAGTTGATTGGCATCTACTATATCGTAGCCATGCGTACTCCCAGAGCGTGCCTTGAAAATGGGGGAAGCATATAAATCGGAAATGCCTAAATCTGCTAGATAAGCTGCGATCGCTTTAGCGTTGTCAAAGCCAAACTCAGGTGTAAACTGAATTCGATAAGTTGCGGTAGGAATTCGCA
>NZ_CALMFY010000210.1 GCF_937863485.1 uncultured Nostoc sp.
GACTCGTTCACCAGGTTCAAAGACTCGTTGACGGAGCTAAAAGACTCGTTCACCAGGTTCAAAGACTCGTTGACGGAGCTAAAAGACTCGTTCACCATGTTCAAAGACTCGTTGACGGAGCTAAAAGACTGATTCACGAGGTTCAAAGACTCGACGACAAAAAATGTAGGGTGAACATCGCTAATTGCTAAATGTTGATTCTTGCAGAACTATTAATTAATCATTAACCATTTTTTTGAATGACTTCTATCTCTGATTCCTTTCAAACTTTACGCGATCGCCAACAGTGTGCTTTAATCCCCTTTATCACAGCAGGCGATCCTAACTTAGAAACCACTGCCGAAGCTTTACGTATCTTAGATCGCAATGGTGCTGACTTCATCGAGTTAGGCGTTCCCTACTCCGATCCTCTAGCAGATGGGCCTGTAATTCAAGCAGCAGCAACCCGCGCTTTGCAAAAAGGCACGAAATTAGAGCAAGTGCTAGAGATGTTGCACACAGAGATTCCTCGCCTAAAAGCGCCGATAATTCTATTTACTTACTACAATCCCATTTTGTACCGGGGTATTAAGTCATTTTTGGCGCAAATTTCTGCTGCTGGGGTGCAAGGATTGGTAGTACCAGACTTACCCTTAGAAGAAGCAGAAGAATTAATCCAAACTGCTGCATCTTTCGGAATTGAGGTAATTTTACTCGTAGCTCCTACCAGTTCTAGAGATAGAATTGAAGCGATCGCTCGTCAATCTCAGGGTTTTATCTACCTGGTAAGCGTTACAGGTGTTACAGGTGTCCGCGCTCAAATCCAAGACCGTGTAAAGTATTTAATTACAGATTTGCAAAGCATCACTGATAAACCCATTGGCGTTGGTTTTGGCATCTCAGGCCCAGAACAAGCGCATCAAGTAAGGGAATGGGGAGCAGATGCGGTGATTGTTGGTAGTGCCTTTGTTAAAAGGTTAGCTGAAGGTAGCCCGACAGAAGGATTGCAAGCCGTGGAAAAGCTTTGTCAAGAACTGAAAACAGCCATTACAGAAAGTCAGCGTGAAAGTCCATCTCTTCAAGAGGTGAGATAAATTCACCCGCAGACTTAGTAAATAGGGAATGGGGAATAGAGAGTAGAAAATTAGGATCAATTATTTCTCTTCCTTTTCTTCCTTCTCTCCTTCTCTCCTTCTCTTCCTTTGTGTCCTTTGCGCCCTTTGCGGTTCGTTAAAAAAAATTGACTTTGACAAACAGTTAACCCTTAACCCAAACGTATTGCCCTCCGAAGTTTCGATGCCTTCTCTGCAAGACGCTACACAAACGCCCCCCTGCTTCCATTAAGACAATGAAACTCCTGCCGAAATCCGTCAAAATATTAATTTATAGCCTACTTCTAGTTAGCGCCTGTGCGCTTACAGTCTTTGCCCACGATCGCACTGATCACAGACAATACGAATATCATTGGCATTACAATTTTCCAGGAAAACAGACTCACCAAGCTGTAAGAAAGAACGTAACTGACCTGACATCAGCAGAGAAAATAGCTTTCGTTAAAGCTATCAAAACCTTAAAAACGATAATTCCCGCAGGTAGCAAGCTCAGTATTTACGACCAATTCGTTGCCATACATCTAGGGGCAACACGCTTGATTCATAACCATAAAGGACATTCCGATGGTTCCGTTCACGAACTTGCTCATGAAAATGCCGCATTTTTCCCTTGGCATCGAGAATATATCCGCAGATTTGAACAAGCTTTGCAAGCAGTAGACCCAACTGTTAGCCTGCCATACTGGGATTGGACTGACGCCAAAGCACTTGATGTGATTTTTAACGATGACTTTCTTGGTTCTAACGGTCAAGGAGTAACCATCAAAATTCCAAATCAGGGGAATTTTACAGGCGGCCCAGTGCCTGGGGCTTTTGCTGCTGCAAATGGCTGGGTAATGAATCCAGCATTAAACATTGACCCAGATACCGGAACATCCTTAGGTACATCACTTGTACGCTTTCTGCGACTACCTCCTGCCAGTGATTACCCTTTACCCAAAAAAGATATTGAGCGTGTCCTTGCCCTTAATGATTATTCTCTATTTCGCCCTGCTTTGGAAGGATTTATCTCTATAGATGAGCAAGGTAAAGTCACGCCAGGAGGATTCATCCACAACTACATTCATGCCTTTGTCGGTGGGGTACAGATAAACGCGACTACGACACCCATAACGTTTAAGAGTCTGGGTACGATGAGCAATATACCAAGTTCGCCCTATGACCCAGTGTTTTGGTTGCATCATGCCAACGCAGACCGTCTCTGGGCTGAATGGCAAGACAACGGTCATAAAGGTAGCGATTTTTATCCTCCCGATGGTCATAGTCAGCCTTACGGACACAATCCTAAAGACCTAATGTGGCCTTGGGACGGCGGTCTGTCTAACCCGAAAGCTACGGCGTTAGGAGATTTACTATCGCTATTACCAAATTTTGACTCTGACGATTTGGTGCGCCCTATAGACGTTTTGAATCACAGAAAACTAGGCTATAGCTACAAAACCTCTGAAAAGAAAACGCAAAAAGAATCTTATCTCTGGGATAAGTTCTAAAAAGTTAGAACCAGACGCTTGGAACCCCGCCTCCATTCCTCTGCCCCACTCCTGAGAGGCTTTGATTCTTACTCCCCTTCCCTTGAAGAGAAGGGGTTGGGGGTTAGGTTTGAGAGAAAGTCGCACACAGCGTAACAACAATAAAAAATACTTGAACATCAAAGGATTTTGAACTATGGTAAGCATACAAGATATCAAAGCTGCGATTTCATCTCCGACCGTGCAACCTGACCTTTTAGGCAGGTTTGGAAAATTCGGCGGTAAATACGTCCCCGAGACCTTAATGCCTGCATTAAGTGAGTTAGAAACTGCGTTTCATCAATATCGCGATGAGCCAAGTTTCCAAGCAGAACTGCAAAACCTACTGCGGGATTATGTAGGACGACCCAGCCCATTATATTTTGCTGAACGCCTGACAACAAACTACGCTAGACCAGATGGCACGGGAGCGCAAATCTATTTAAAGCGTGAGGATTTAAATCATACAGGCGCTCACAAAATCAACAATGCTTTGGCTCAAGTGTTACTCGCTAAACGCATGGGCAAGAAGCGGATTATTGCAGAGACAGGTGCAGGTCAACATGGGGTTGCGACTGCAACTGTATGTGCGCGGTTTGGTTTGAAATGTGTGATTTACATGGGCGTCCAGGATATGGAACGTCAAGCCTTGAATGTGTTTCGGATGAAGTTGATGGGGGCAGAAGTTCAACCCGTGGAGGCAGGTACGGGAACTCTCAAGGATGCAACTTCTGAAGCAATCCGTGATTGGGTGACGAATGTGGAAACAACCCATTACATCCTGGGTTCTGTTGCAGGGCCCCATCCCTACCCGCTGATCGTGCGTGATTTCCATGCTGTAATTGGTGTAGAAACTCGCGCTCAGTCACAGGAGAAATGGGGAGGATTACCAGATATTCTCCTGGCTTGCGTGGGTGGAGGTTCCAATGCGATCGGCTTATTCAAAGAGTTTGTGCATGAACCTTCAGTTCGCCTAATTGGAGTAGAGGCGGCGGGTGAAGGTGTAGATACAGAAAAACACGCTGCTACCTTGACAAAAGGAAAAATAGGTGTGTTGCACGGTGCAATGAGCTATTTACTGCAAGATGATGATGGTCAAATTATCGAAGCCCATTCAATTAGTGCCGGATTGGATTATCCCGGTGTTGGCCCTGAGCATAGTTATTTAAAGGATCTTGGTCGCGCCGAATATTACAGCGTAACTGATAAGCAAGCCTTAGAAGCATTTCAAAGACTTTCGCAATTGGAAGGGATTATTCCAGCCTTAGAAACTGCTCATGCGATCGCATATCTAGAAACCCTTTGTCCTCAGTTAGAAGGCAGTCCCCGCATCGTCATCAATTGTTCTGGTAGAGGTGACAAGGATGTGCAAACCGTCGCAAAAATCCTGAATCACTAGTACGCTACGGCGTAGATAGAGCAACCATTTAAAATCCCCAAAGAGCTTATTCCATAATACTTTTGACTTTTGATTTTTGATTTTTGACTTCCGCCTTGCGGTACTAGTAGTCTGTCTTTTACTAATGCCCAATACCCAATACCCAATACTCAATACCCAATACCTAATGCCTAATGCCCAATGCCCAATGCCCATTACGAATATGATGGCTGTAATTCAAACTCCACCCGATAACATCTTCATCCTTCCTGAGTTCTACAACTGGCCAGCTTTATTGCAACAGTTGCTGAATCGGCAATCGTTGACGGTTTCCCAAGCTGCGGATCTGATGCAAGGTTGGCTGATAAATGCCATTCCTCATGTACTATCAGGAGCGATTTTAGCCGCAATTCAAGCCAAAGGCGTATCTGCCGAAGAATTAGTAGGCATGGCTAGCGTCTTACAATCCCAATCTTCTTCTACTACTCCTTACTCCCTCCCCACTCCCCTAATAGACACCTGTGGAACTGGTGGAGATGGAGCTTCAACCTTTAATATCTCCACTGCTGTGGCCTTTGTTGCCGCCGCCGCCGGGGTAAAAGTTGCCAAACATGGCAATCGTTCGGCATCTAGCAAAACTGGTTCTGCTGATGTGTTGGAAGCTTTGGGGATAAATCTCAACGCCACTCCTGAAAAAGTGCAAGCCGCAGTGGGCGAAGTCGGAATCACCTTTTTATTTGCTCCAGGCTGGCATCCTGCACTCAAGGCGATCGCTACTTTGCGAAAAACTTTGAAAGTGCGGACTGTTTTTAACTTGCTCGGCCCGCTAGTAAATCCCATGCGACCGACAGGGCAAATTATTGGTGTGAACGACCCGCTTTTACTAGAGGAAATTGTTCAAGCTTTATCCCAATTAGGATGTCAGCAAGCGATCGCACTTCACGGACGCGAACGTTTAGATGAAGCTGGTTTGGCAGATGCCACTGACTTGGCTGTACTCCAAGATAAAAAAGTGCGTTGTCTAACGCTCAATCCTCAAGAACTTGGTTTGAGTTTTGCACCAACTGCGGCTTTGCACGGTGGAGATGTCCCAGAAAATGCGGAAATCTTGAAGGCAGTTCTCCAAGGGAAAGGCACTCAAGCGCAGCAGGATGTAGTCGCTTTAAATACAGCCCTAGCGCTCCAAGTTGGTGAACCGATTGATGGGGAAACGGATGTTTTAGCAGGTTGTGTCAAAGGTATTGTCCTTGCCAAGAAAATTCTGCAAAGCGGTGCGGCTTGGACAAAACTAGAACAACTTGCTGAATTTTTGCGCTAATTGCTAACTGCTAAGAGCTACTAATAGCAATTCTCGTTTGGATGCACATGCTGTAAGGGCACAGCATTGCTGTGCCCCTACAAACGGAATGTATTACACCCAAAAACAAAAGGAAAAACAGATGATTATCATACTTAAGAGCGGTACGCCTGTTGAGGAAATCACTCGGATCAGCCAAGAACTGAGTGAGACTTGGGGAGTCACAGTAGAAAAAAGCGTTGGCACTCATAAAGTTGTGCTGGGGCTAATTGGTGATACTACTAGCATCGATAAATTACAGGTTCAGGAGTTCAGCCCTTGGATTGATCAAGTAGTACGGGTACAACAACCTTTCAAGCGGGTAAGTCGAGAATTCCGAGATGGACAAGCCAGCGAGGTCGTTGTACCTACACCTAACGGTGATGTCTATTTCGGCGAACACCATCCGATTGTAGTGGTAGCCGGGCCTTGCTCTGTTGAGAATGAAGCGATGATTGTCGAAACGGCAAAGCGGGTGAAAGCAGCAGGAGCACAGTTTCTCCGTGGCGGAGCCTACAAGCCTCGCACCTCACCTTATGCGTTTCAAGGTTATGGTGAAAGCGCTTTAGATTTATTAG
Organism: uncultured Nostoc sp.; assembly: GCF_937863485.1. Classification (GTDB taxonomy): domain Bacteria; phylum Cyanobacteriota; class Cyanobacteriia; order Cyanobacteriales; family Nostocaceae; genus Nostoc. The sequence continues at coordinate 5,892 of NZ_CALMFY010000210.1, forward strand.
CAGCAGCGCGTGAAGCTACCGGTTTGGGTATTGTCACAGAACTGATGGATGCCGCCGATTTATCAGCAGTGGGAAGAGTAGCTGACATAATCCAAATCGGAGCGCGGAATATGCACAACTTTTCATTGCTGAAAAAGGTAGGCGCTCAAGATAAACCAGTGCTGCTGAAGCGAGGCATGTCTGCCACAATTGACGAGTGGCTGATGGCGGCAGAATATATTTTGGCATCAGGAAATCCAAATGTAATTCTTTGTGAGCGGGGAATCAGAACCTTTGATGGCAAATATGCCCGCAATACTTTAGATTTATCGGTGCTTCCGGTGTTGCGATCGCTTACCCATTTACCAATTATGATTGATCCCAGTCATGGTACAGGTAGGTCTGAATATGTTCCATCTATGGCAATGGCTGCGATCGCAGCTGGTACAGATGCCTTGATGATTGAAGTTCACCCCAATCCAGCGAAGGCTTTATCTGATGGGCCCCAATCTCTCACCCCTGATAAATTTGACCGCTTATTTCAAGAAATGTCAATTCTGGGCAAAGTAGTTGATCGCTGGTCTACACCTACATTTGATAGCATTAATGACAACCGCATTCTTTTCACGTCAGAACTCTCAAAGTAGATAAAGCGTAATCTTAACCGATTTTTTGCAAACGGCTAAACCTGATCAACAGATTCTTTTCTTTAAAAAATCTGTTGATCAGTTTTTCTTAAACTACCCCACCCTGCTGACACTGAGGGCGGGGTTTTCACCTGGATTTCTCACAACTGAGAAATCCGGGCTATAAGGGTAGTGATTGCAGCGTCTGTAATGAATTTTATTATTGCTTCGTTTGTTGATATATTTGCGTTTGGATCATTTTTGGGTATTTGGTGTATTTACCCTACCCTGTATGGGTTTGAGGCTTATTTTTCCCTCATGAATGTTTAAGTCCCGTGAGGATAGTTTTACGTTAAATAATCTGAATTCTCATAACTTTTCAAACACCCTCTAAAGATTTGACAAATTTATCAAAAAATTATTCATTGCAGTATTATCTTTAATCAAAATACAATTTTATTACACACTTTATTCAATAAAATGTTCTATCTTTTAGTCTAAAAATATATAATATTTTGACGCATTTATCAAAAAAAATTCCATTGTAATTAAAAGTTAAATTATATATTATAAATGAAAGTAGCATTGAAAATTGATTATCTCTACTTTATAAGGTAATCAAAGAAACTAAAAGCTACTAACTAGTTTTGCTAATAAAAATACAACATAAAATTCATGATCAAGATTTAATCTTGTCCATTTTATGTTGCTATGCTAGCAAGATTTTTATTATAAGAATTAGGAGGATTAGTCCTGATGGCAGATTTGAATAGTAGTGGTACTGGGAACTCTTCTAGTAGCGGGAACGATGTGTTGAAAGATTCACCGTGGGGTCGCTTGAGTGAAGTTCTGCCTAAAGATAAAGGCCTTTCCGACCTATTCAGTGGTGTTGGTAAGGGAGAAGGTAGCGGTAGTTCACCATTTGGTGGTAGTGGTACTGGTACTGGTAGTAAGCCGGATTTAGCCTATGGTGGTAATCCTTTCGCTGGTGACAACTTTTCGAATATCTTTGCAGGCGGTAAAAATCCATCCGCAGGCGGTGCTAACCAGGGTAGTGCCACTGACCCTTTGACTGGTGTTGGCAGCAAGGGTAGTAGTATTAGCACAACTGAAATACCAGACGGATTAAGTATGAGGGGTACTATTGATAACCTAGTTAACTCAAGGCTTAAAGAGGCACAGGTTGGCAGCGGAATCCCGTCATCTAGTGGCGGCAAGCCACCATTTGGTGGTAGCGGTGCTGGTGGCGGCATCTCATCATTTAGCGGTGGCGGTGCTGATGGCGGCCTGCCACCATTAGGTGGTGGCGGTGCTGATGGCGGCCTGCCACCATTTGGCGGTGGCGGTGCTGATGGCGGCAAGCCACCATTTGGCGGTGGCGGTGCTGGTGGCGGCATCCCGTTCGGTTAGTAGCGACAGTCATTAGAATCTTTGAATGATGAGTCTTTCAGTACATACTATGCTAATTGACTATGTTATGCACTGAAACTCTTTTTTAGTAAGGACTTTAGGCAAGATTTTCTGTCAGAGTTACAGGAAAAATGATTAAAGCCTTTATTTAGAGAAATTTTGGGTTGAGCAAATTCATACTTGGCATAATATGTACTGAAGACCCTAAAAGTTTTTAACTAAAAATAGGAGAATTAGTAGCAATGGAAGCGTCTGCTGTCAATTCCATTAATGGTAAGGTTAATAGCTTTAGTGCCGCTGGCGATCGCAACCTGTATAGCAGTAGTTCCTTTGCTACCAATAGCAGTTTGTATACTCAAGGCAGTTTTTTGACGGGTGGTAGTAACCCCTTAGCTAGTAACAGTGCCATTACAGGTGGCGGTAGCAACCCCTTTGCTGGTAACAGCGCCATTCCAGGTGGCGGTGTCAACCCCTTTGCTGGTAACAGTGCCATTCCAGGTGGCGGTGTCAACCCCTTTGCTGGTAACAGTGCCATTCCAGGTG
>NZ_CALMFY010000211.1 GCF_937863485.1 uncultured Nostoc sp.
TTAATTATCAGTCTCGCCCTTCTTTGCTTCCGCAATATTAGACCTGAATCCTTACGATTCTTCGATTGGTTGACGCTCAACCGTGACGTGTTTACTGCTTATAAAGCCAGTTTAGGCTTTATTTGAGCTTAATTTTTGTCTAAGTACCGTTAAGCAGCAAAATTCTACATTTTGGATACAATTACCGATAATTCGGCTAACTTTAAAGATAAAAAATTGCTTACCATAAATAGAGAAATTCAAATTTCAATTTAGAAATAGTTTGTGAGTAAATATTTATGAAAGTTATAGTGACAGGTTCTTTAGGAAATATTAGTAAACCACTGACACAAGAGTCAGTAAAAAAAGGGCATCAGGTGACAGTTATCAGCAGCAAAGCCGAAAGGCAGAAAGATATTGAAGCTCTAGGCGCAAAAGCTGCCGTTGGCACAATGGAAGACGCTGGCTTTCTATCAGCGACTTTTAAAGGCGCAGATGTCGTTTATGTGATGGAATCGCTTGCCCCCGATACTTTCTTCGACCCGAATGTTGATGTTATCACGGCTATCACCAAGATTGGCAAAAACTACAAACAAGCCATTGAACAATCGGGTGTAAAACGTGTCGTGCATCTAAGCAGCATCGGTGCTGACAAAGGAGTTGGCTTGCTCAGGTTTCATTACAATGTCGAAAATATTTTAAGAGAGCTGCCGGAAGAGGTCTTTATTAAATTCGTACGCCCAGTCGGTTTTTACACTTATATGTATACCTTTATCCAAACCATCAAATCACAAGGCGCGATTGTCGGCAACTATCGCGGCGATGAAAAAGAACCGTGGGTCTCCCCTTTAGATATTGCTGCCGTGATTGCCGAAGAAATTGAAAAACCTTTTAATGGTAAAGAAATTCGTTATATTGCAAGCGATGAAGTTTCGCCAAACGAAATCGCCGAAATTCTGGGCGAAGCCATCGGAAATTCCGATCTGAAATGGCTGGAAATTTCTGACGAACAATTTTTAAATGGTCTATTGGAATCTGGAATGAACCCGCAAACTGCACAGGGTTTTGTGGAAATGAATGCCGCTAGGCGTGGAGGCAGATTGTATGAAGACTATTTCCGCCATAGACCAATATTGGGTAAAGTAAAGCTGAAAGATTTTGCGAAAGATTTCGCGGTTGCTTATAACCAGCAATAATTACATTTCGATATGACAAACACACAACCGCGTAGATTTAAAACGATCGCCGAATATCATCGGATGCTGGAGCTTCCTAAACCTGAGCATCCTTTAATCAGCCTGATTAATTTAGAATCCATTAAATATTTGCCTCACCAAGAATTAATAAATCTTGTCTTTGATTTCTACGCAATTGGGCTCAAAAGAACACCTAACACTAAATATAAATACGGTCAGCAGGAGTATGATTTTGATGAAGGCGTAATGTTTTTTATGTCGCCTGGTCAGGTTTTCGGGGTGGAGATTGATAAAGATGCAGCATCAAAGCGTAGGGGATGGTCACTACTAATCCATCCCGACTTTTTATGGAATACATCGCTAGCCAAAACGATCAAGCGATATCAGTATTTCAACTATTCGGTCAATGAAGCTTTGCACCTCTCGGAAAAAGAAGAAGCAATCATAAACGATATTATCGAAAATATGGAGCAGGAATATCGTTCCAATATTGATAACTTTAGTCAGGATGTGATTGTTTCACAACTTGAATTACTGCTTAATTATTCAAACAGATTTTATCATCGGCAATTTATCACCCGCAAAAAAGCGAGCAGTGATTTGCTGGTGAAACTGGAGGATTTATTAAACGAGTATTTTGATAGACAAAATGAATTACAATCGGGAATTCCAACCGTCAAGTATATTGCCGGTAAATTAAACGTATCGCCGAATTATTTAAGCGATATGTTAAGAACGCTGACGGGACAAAACGCCCAACAGCATATCCACAATAAATTAATCGAAAAAGCCAAAGAAGCGTTATCCACAACATCGCTTTCAGTCAGCGAAATCGCGTATCGGCTCGGTTTTGAACATCCGCAGTCGTTTAATAAATTATTTAAGAATAAGACAAGCGTCTCGCCACTCGAATTTAGAACCTCGTTTAGTTAGACTGTCACAAATAAATCAAAACTCGCTTATAGTATTCGTAATTTTATTCTGACGGTGCGCCGACACTGAAAATGTCAATCGTGTATTAGCTAGAAGTACAATTTTAGACGATATATCCCTCTTCTGTCACTTTTCGGAATAAGCAAGTAGTAAATAAGCTAAATCATCCAGAAGAATAATAGGGTTTAAATTGATTCATTGCAGCAATTAAATGATTGAATCCCAGCAATAAATGTGAATTGGGAAAAATATCTAGCCAAGGATAAATCAACCAAAATAGTAAGAGTGGTTGGATAATTAGACGCAGATTATTTAAAATGTTCTTCCATCCGCATTGATGATTCCATTGTTTATGATTAGAAAAATAAACCGAACTATCTTCTTGTATCTCAGTCTCAAGTTGACGAGATTGATTTAAGTCTAAAAACGCTGGAGAATTTAAACTAATCATTGTGTAAACACAAAAAATAATTTCCCACCACCTCTGAATATGCTGGAAATTAGTAAAACGATAATCTGTCCAACCTAGTTCCTGTTTACACTGTCGAAAACCATATTCTACCCATGTCCTTAATCCATAGAGGTCGCCTAAAGTCTTCTTCAAATTCCCTTGGTGCGGCTATTGCCTTTGTCTTTCTAGTAATGAGTGCGAATTTTCAAGAAATGTTGCTGCACTGGTTTGGCGTACACATAAACTGGACATTATGGTATTGCTTGTTCGCTTTGATCGTTGGGGCAGTGTGTTATCGCGGCATTCGCTTCTCACTGCAATTGGATCTGACGCTACTGATGTTTGAACTCGGCGTTTGTCTATTGCTCGCGCTCATTGTATTTATCCAAGCTGGCAAAACCGGACAATTGACACTATTACCCTTCACGCTGACGGGGCTACCACAGCACAGCAACCTATTTGTCGGTGTGATTTTGTCTATCCTCAGTTTCGTCGGGTTTGAATCCGCAACTACATTGGGTGAAGAAGTTCAAAACCCCCGAAAATCAATTCCAAAAGCGACGGTAATCACCCTAGTTTTAGTCGGCGTGTTCTATGTGCTGATGTCATATGTAGCAACGCTGGGATATGGCATCCATAACATGACAGCCTTTGCCCAAGATGCTGCCCCCTTCGATACGATCGCCCGTCACGTTTGGGGCAATGGGTTTGCCTTATTGATTGATTTTGCCGGAATTATGGCAGGATATGCCTGTGCCGTTGCCTTTCTCAATGGTGCTGCTCGGATTGTCTATGCCATCAGTCGAGAAGAACTGTTTCCCCGTTGGTTGGCGCACATTCATCCCACCTATGGCACACCAACAAATGCCATTTTCGCGTTGAGTGGCAGTTCCGCGTTTGTGGGGTTAGGGTTGGGAATCCTGTGGACACCGATTCAGGCCTTTGCCTTTCTGGGAACAGTCATAACGCTGGCTGCCCTAGCGATCTATGGATTGACTAGTTTAGCGTGTTTTCGATATTTCTCGAAAAAACGCCGCACTCAGTTGGAGCAAAACTCTACGAATCGCTTTGGTTGGTTGCGTTATGTTCTGCTACCTTGGCTCTCGATAATCACAATTAGTAGTGTCCTAGTTGGCAACCTTTATCCCCCTCCACCAGCACCGCTTAACTTAGCACCAATTGTCGTTTTGATTTGGCTATTGCTAGGCATTGGAGTGTTAAAGTTGTTGCAAATTCACAAACCCGAAGCTATTCGTCACGCAGGTAGACTATTTGTCGTTGATGAAACTGAAACCCTTAGTTAGAACAATGTAGTACAGCTCCTTAAGAGGAAGTAGGGACTTAGCCGCATGAATCAACTTTTTGTCAATGCGTGAGTCCTATATTTTTAACCTTTATCTGTTGGGGAAGACAGTAAAAACAGAGAGAGAAAAAAAGCTTAACCCAAGTATATTGAGGCATATTTATTTCTCTATGTCCAATTAATCTCTTTGGAACGAAAAGCTCTATCCCAATCATTAGCAATCACTTCCATGATATTGATCATGCCTTCATAGCCAAAATATGGCTTGTCAACATAAGTTTCTCTATTAGTGGGGCTAAATACATCAAAAGCAATTTTAATTCCCAATTCCTCTGCCATGTATTTTTCCCATGCCGAGCCAATCACAGCATCAACATCAAACTCTTCTAAGGTCTGTTTTACCTGATAGCCATCTGCCGAAAATACTATATGGGAAGTAAGACCGAGGCTGTACAGTTCTCGCTCCAAAATTGAACGAGAATCAGGCATCGCCGAGCGAAATAATAAGATTTCTGGAATCATCTCCAATTCTTCAAAAAGCATTCTGACTAGTCCAATGCCAAGCGTCCCATCCGCAGATACGGCAATTCTACAGTTACGATATCGGGGAATAATCATCAATGCTCGTTTGCGAAGTGTATCTACGACCATTTCTTCGCCTTGTTTAATGATTGGCTCCACTTTTTCATCTATCTTGAAATGTGCCGCCAATGCCTTCAACCACCGAGTAGTGTTGTTTACACCTATTGGTAAAGGTATATCATCAAGGATCAAAGGGATGTCATGGGTCTGTTGCATTTTCCGAGCAAACTTATACCCAACATCATGACTGAGAACAATATTGGCGGTTGCTTCACCAGCTTGCTCTAGTTCTTCAAAGGAGGTATTATGAGAAAAGACCGTCTGTACTTTAATCCTTAAAGATTTTAACGTCTGCTTTACCCATTCCAAATCAGCCCACCAAGTAGGATTAAGATTTGCCTGTGGCGCAATGATATTTACAATCCTTGGCTTTTTACCCCTTCTCTTGGTCTGCCTTTTTTTTATAAAAGGAAGTAAAGCTTCCAAACCCATTTCCAAGCCATCGTAAGCATTGCCTCGAAACCCACCAGCCATTAAAGGAACGAGTTTGGCTTTGATATCTGGCTGAAGCTGGTTGCACAATCCCGCAATATCTTCACCAATGATGTCTGCCGCGCAAGTCCCAACGACAAACATCACCTTAGAATCAAAAGATTGATCCGCTTCTTTAATCATCCCTTTGAGTTTCTCAGACGCTCCCATCACGATGTCTGACTCAAAAAGACGAGTACAACCTACTTTCCGCTTGGTGAAATCAACCTCATGAGCATCATACCCAGCTGCGACAGTGGACGCGCAACCCTGTGGAGACTGAATCACAATACTGACATCTTTAATGCCAGCAACTGTAGTTGCAATACCTTCAAGGGCACAGCCAACTACTGGGTCTTTACTATGGTTACAATTGTCAAAAGTTGTTTCAGCAGACATTTATTCCTCCTGTTTCTTTAAAGCTTGACTATGTAAACGCGTTTCACGCAGCCTGTAGCGACTTCTGCTTTGGCGTTTCCGTGTTTTGTGCAGCCTGTAACGGCTTCTGTCTTCCTTGTAAGAGCTTCTGCCTTGACGTTTCCGTGTTTCGCGCAGCCTGTAACAGCTTTTGCCTTCCCTGTAGCGACTTCTGTCTTGACGTTTCCGTGTTTCGCGCAGCCTGTAACAGCTTCTGCCTTCCCTGTAGCAACTTCTGCCTTGACTTTTCCGTGTTTCGCGCAGCCTGTAACAGCTTCTGCCTTGACATTTTTGGCTTAAGCCTTGTCCGTATCAGTCTACGTAGGTTGGGTTGAGGAACAAAATTCAACATTTCCGAAAAGTTTGTTGGGTAACACTAAAGTTCTACCCAACATACAATTTTCTGTTTGAGACAAATCCATACTTTTATTTAGCAAAGTCACATTTCATTTATTACTCGTTCATACATTTTCCCCGTCTCTTCTCTGCATATACGGTACAATCAGGCATGTCTTGAGCTAATTTTCCGCTTAGTGATTGAACAGATGCTAACCCGGAATCTTTAGGGAATACCATTTGCTTGGTTAAAGCACTCCGAGGTCTAAAGGCATATTGGAGTGCTGTTTCAATACACCTTGCGACCTTTAAGGCTCCGCGATAGCCAAATCTGGGACGATTTAAGATAGCATTTAAATCGACTACGGGAATATGGGGGAAACTTAAGGAAGAACCAAAATAAACTACCGATTCTGCATCAAGACCACCAATGAAATCCAGTAATTCATCTTCCGTTTGTTTCATGGACTCGTACTTGCCAAAGGCCAGTGTCCCTTTTGTAATCAGGATTTCCGGGTCTAACCCTGTTTCCAACAAATAATCTACACTGGTTTCTCGTGCTTCTGTACTCCAGGGATGGAAGTTATAGATTACTACACGCATCCCAAAATCACGATCCAACATGTGAGCAAGGGATAAGCACTTGATAGCATCATGTCCTTCGATAATCGCTAACTTCCCTTCTATATAACCTTTAGCTGCTTCAAATTCAGTCTTGATTGCGGCATATTCCTTTTCCATTAGAGCAGCCGCTTGTTCTTCCATGCCTAAATATTTTGCCGCCCCTTTGAGCCATTTTTCTGTAGCGGTGATTCCATAGGGAAGGATGGTAGAGTTTAGCGGAGTACCGAACTTGTCTGACATGGCTTTACCGATGGTATAGCCAAGATCCAAACATAAAGTACAGTTGACTGCCGCACTCGGTGCTTGCTTGAGTTCTTCTAAAGTACAGTCACCAGCGATCACACTGTGAACTCGTGCCCCCATTCCTTCTATCAATCGCACCAGTTCTTTAACATCAGTTTCGACTTCTGTTCTTTCAGGGCCCATCTTTGCGCCCACAATATTGACAGCATCGGCTAGTTGTGCCTTCCGCTCTGGAGTTGGCGGCTCCATAAAGTCTACGATTTGCCGAAATACAATATCAAATCCACTGCGATATTCCCCGGCAAATCCTTCACAATGTATCGTCATGATCTCAGACTGGATTTCGCCACGCGCCTTATTCACGACGTCATCAACACAGTCCCCAATAATACCAGACGCACAACTAGTGGCAACAACGATCGCATCTGGATGGTATTTTTCATTTACTTCTCGAATCGCGCCTGCTAATTCTTTTTCTCCACCAAAAATTACCGCTTTCTCACTCATGTTCGTAGTCACCACGGGTTCATAAGGTGAACCACTATTGCGGCTATTGGTCAGCTTGTATGCCCGCTTGACACCATAGGCACAGCCACTAGGCCCGTGAGAAATGACGATCGCATTTTTAATCCCACTTAAAATCTTCGTTGCAGTCCAAAATTTACAGGGGCGGGTATGACTACCTTGTAAAGTGGTCTTAATCTTACCCTCTTTTGCCAAGCGATACAGTTCGCTTAAATTTCCGTAAAATACGACATTCTTATCTATACTTGTTGTTGCAGTCATGATCACTCTCCAGTCTTTGTATAGCTTCTGTCTTCAGTACCCTGTGAGGCAGTCTGGTCTTCTCCCTTGGCGCTAGCCTCTCCCTTTGGGAGAAGGGGAGACGCCAAGGGCGATGGGGGTTTCCCCCGGGAGGAACTGCCGTTAGCGCAGCGTTAGCGAGCCTGCGAGCGTCACCCGGAGGGTGATTTGTAAACCAGGCTACTAAGCCGCCCTCTGATACTAATCAGTTAAACGGGTGCTGCCTGGTTTACAATTGACATAGGATTGCTAAGTATCGTAAAAATTCTGATGGAAATACCATCTAATCAGTTAGGGGTGGATGACAGAAATATCACTGCGGATAGATGCCATCCCCCATATACATCAGCTTTCTACCAAACGTTTAAGATCCATTCGCGCTCGTGCTTGTTCTCCATATCTGCAAACATGGTGTTAGCAATGGTGTCTGCTAGCCATTCTGCTCCTTTGTAGCCAATAATGGGGTATTTCCACAGACCTGCGCGGTCAAAGCTGGGGAAGCCAACCCGAACCATTGGAATCTTGTGATCGATAGAAATATATCGACCTTTGGAATGACCTAGAATCAAGTCGATTTCGAGGGATTTATCTTTAATGCGGCGCTCCAATTCCCAGAGGTCTGCATTCCAGATGACTTCGATATCACAGGCTGCTTGCTTCTCCAACTGGGCAATTCTTGGGTCTTTGGTGCAGGCTCTGTTGTCGTCTCCCAACAACATCAGCACTGGCTCTAACTCACATTCTAAGCAGAACTCTGCTAGGCCAATTACCAGATCGGGATCTCCGTAAATAGCTACCTTCTTGTTGGCGAAGAACATGTGGGCGAGATCTGCGATCGCATCGATAGCCTTTCCACGTTCTCTAACTAAAGATTCTGGTATTGCTTTACCAGTCAGTTTCTGGATATTTTGCAGCCAGACGTCAGTGTTTTTGATGCCAATCGGGGTTGGGCCAATGATTGCAGGAACCTTAAACTTCTCTTGTAAGAATTCAGCTGAGCTGCCTCCTTCATATTTGCATAAGGCAATAGTTCCCAACGCATTAGCAGAATCAGCAATTTCTTCAATGGTTGAATTCCCAAAGGCAAAACTTGTCTTATCGGGCATGGTAGGCGCATCGAAAGATTCTGTATCCACTAAGATGTTTGCTGGAACATCCATATCTTTTAAGATACGCTTGATTTCCGTGACATCTCCAGGGTTAAGCCACCCAGTAATGAGGTTCAACTTGCCAGTTGGTTCGCCTTTTTTTGCCAGGGTAGAAATGATTGCATGTATGCCGACATTATAGCCACTGACCTGGCTACCTTTGTAACTGGGGGTATGCACGGGAACAAGGACAACCTTGCGATCGGGATAGTCTGTCTTTAACTGGCCGTTGAGCTTGTTAATGGTTCCTTCGATATCGTCCCCAATCGTCTCAGTTGAACAAGTCGTAATAATTGGAATAATCCGTAAATCGGGATATCGTGCAACTAAGGTGTGTACGGCTTCCTCAATACGTGGCTGTCCTCCAAGAACAGCGCTATTTTCATGGAGTGAAGAAGAGGCAATGTCAAAATTTTCCTTCAAATGCTGGGCAAACAGCAAACGAACGAACATACTACACCCCTGTCCTCCATGCACCAGGGGAATACAATCTTTTACTCCGATTGCAGCGTACTCAGCTCCAGCAGGCTGACAGGTAAATATAGGATTGATTATTCCCTTGCGTTCTTTTTGTTTTACGACTAAAGACATCCTATTGACTCCTAGATAGTGAGAAACTCGTGATTGTATTTGTTTGATGTTGTTGAAAGAAAGAATGAATTGTCATCCTGTTCTGTAGCAGGTGCGTCAGGGCATAGATAACGGAATAGAGTGTCTGTATGAAGGTGTTTTCGTACCTTTAGGTCGAAGTAAGCGATGCGTAGCATCGACTACACCAGAAGGATAGAATTGAATTTCTGAAAAGCCCTGAAAACTAAATGAGATGCTACGCAAACACTTTGCTACTTTTGGGGAACGGATGAAGGCGATCGCTTCTCCCCTTGGGGAGAAGCGAAAAGCGATCCAACCCTACATCAAGACTTCTCTACCAGAAGCTACGCCAACGCGAACAGAATGACAAAACTCTATTTCCTACTCTAATTCAGCAACACTGTTCGTTTGGTGAGGCAGTCTGGTCTTGGGGGTTTCCCCGAGGAGGAGCTGCCGAACCCGGAGGGTTGAATTACCGATCTAATTGCTTTAATAAAGCGAATAATGCAATTCACCATTCTTCGACTTGGTTATTACAATATCGACCAGCATTGCCTTAACAGACTCCAGTACTGCCTTCTTTTGCGAGTTCTCCATCTTACTTAACCATGAAAACCTGATTTCTAGGTCAGCCGAAAGGATCTTCGCATCTGCATAAAAACCCCTCTCGATCAAGGTATCCAGAACCACCTTTTCTCCAGTCAAGATTTGGGCGGCCTTATTGAGAACACCATTGATGTTTTCTTCCCGATCCCATGCACGCGAGTGAAACTGCCACAAACACCGTTCTTGAATTAATTTTGTGACTTCCGCAGCTCGCTCTTGAATGTATAAGGCGATTTCGCTAGCTTGCTGTTGAACCTGTGGCGCAGCTTCCTTAGCTTGTGGCTGAACCTGTGGCGCAGCTTCCTTAGCTTGTGGCTGAACCTGTGGTGCAGTTTCCTTAGCTTGTGGCTGAACC
>NZ_CALMFY010000212.1 GCF_937863485.1 uncultured Nostoc sp.
ATTTATTAGCGATCGCACCTTTTTTGTCCAACCTCACAAAATCGCGTTGCTCCCAAGTAGATTCGACTTTGTAATTATCGACACTCCAGCACGTCCTCTTGAATCTGAACTGCAAGAACTTGCAGATGGATGCGATTTGTTAATTCTGCCAAGTACACCAGATTCACTCTCTATGGACGCTTTAGCTTTAATGACCCAGAGCTTGCCAAACCGAGCTAATTACCGTGTTTTGTTAACTATGATCCCCCCCCCTCCCCAAAAAGATGGGTTGGATGCATTTCATGCACTAAAAGAAAATGGGTTTCCCGTACTAGATCGGGGAATTAGACTACTGAAAGCTTACAAAGATGCTGCTGCACTTGGACAGCCTATTTATAAAGTTAAAGGAGGAAAAATAGCATGGCGGGACTGGATGGAACTAGCGAAACTCAACCCACTGTCCGAGCTTCTAGATTCAGCGAAATCCTAAGACTTAAAAATGCTGCACCGTTAAATGCAGAGTTACAAGTTGAGGATTATGAACAGAAGAAAATTTCTACTGAAGAAGAGTTTTCTAGCAAAGAGACAAATTTAGATACTATTGCTGAACAAAACCAGGAAGTTAATAACAGCGATAATCTTTATCAGGAAATGAAGGCAGATATAGTTATTTCATCGAATCAATACGAGGAGAGTCCAATTATAGAGCCTTCCTCTGTTAACAATGAAAGTGCCATAGTCGCAATAGATTCAACTTCTTCTGTATCGAAAGACATCCCAGTACTAGTAGAAGGCGAAATGAAAACTAAAGTAAACAAACGAGGTAAAGTATCAAAGCGAAATAACCCAGATTATATGCAAGCAATATTCCACCTCCCTGTAAAAACTAGTAAGAGGTTAGATAGAGAACTGTTAGACCTAAGTGAAGCTGGAGATAATCTTGACCGTTCTGAATTTGCTCAGGAGTTATTTCAGACCTTTTTTAAGCTTTCTAATGTAGTCGGAGCGGTCGAAGCTCTCAAGCAATTTAGAAATATGGGAAGTTGACCTTAAATAATTGAGTATCAGATTAGATAACAAAAATTTTTAAGTTTTTCTAAGAGGCATCACCGTTTGGCACGCTGATGCCTAGACCGCAAACTAATATCGAGACTCCGATCTACAAATCTAATAGCTGAATCTTTGAATATTTGAATATTCAATATATACTTATATTTACATATTTGAATATCTGAATATTTAATCGAAAGATTGTATCCTCTTCACCGGAACTCCATTCATCATTTACTAATAATGCCTAGTCCAACTACCGACTTAGTTCGATCCTACCTTAAAGAAATCGGTCGCTATCCTCTGCTTGCTCCTGACCAAGAAATTACATTGGCTAGACTTGTGCAGCAGATGATGGCGGTTGAACAGCAACGACAAGCGATGTCTACGACGGGCTACGCCTACGCACTTCAACTCAACCGACAACCAAGTAATTTGGAATTAGCTACATCGCTTGGGCAAAGCGCAGCTGAACTACAATCAGTCATTCAACAATGTCAAAGTTAAAAGTGCTTTACCACAAGCGTTTTGAGTGCAAATGCTCTTTCCTCCTGTTGCACAACATTACCTGCAAGTAAATTAGGTTTCATGACCTCATCAACGGGCAAGAAATTGTTCAAAAGTCTGACGAGCATTTTTCCGTTGAACTTGGCGTTCAAATAATTTTAACTTCACCAATAAAAACCAATCTGTTAGACCAAGCAAAGTCCAGCCTCTATGCTTGAATGTCATTGTTGATATGATATCTTTTGCCCACTCTTTGTGTGAGTAATGATGTGAAAAACTATATTCTTTAAATGAAGAATATGGAGCTAACTCTTTTTGAAATAATCCTAAAGTTGTCTCAGGTAATCCTCGGATCATTATATCTAAAACTGGATAAGGAACTATTGGTAAAAAATAGGATGGAGGCATAAATATATCAATATTTCCGTCTTGATTTGCTTCAATCATCCTAGCCAGCGTTAGTGTTAAAAAAAACTTTGACCGGACACTTGCTCGTGCCAATGCCAAGCTCAAGCTTTGTTTTATCCGATTGATGCTCAAACGACTAGCTGCTAGCTAGAAAAAAGATATTAAATGGGTTCTATACAGTTATTTCCACAAGAAAGCGGGCAAGTAACAGACTTCTTGCCTAACCAATCGGTAAAGGTGTTTTCATCCTTGTAATGTCGGGGGATTTGCAACATTAGATGCCAAGCTTTTCCAGCATCTAGCAAGTTGGGGTGTGAGTATCAATGGATACTGTTTGCGAATGTACTACGTTTTTGTAAATGTAAGTATTACGTAAACGCAAACCTTAAATTTGTCGTTGCTGCTTTTAGTTGTAATACTTTTGTTTATGCGTTTGTAACACTTTCGCCAACAGTATCCGTTGCTACTCACACCCCTAAACGACCAGTTCAGGTCGCGCTTGCTCATTTCACCCCATAATCACGCCCCGAATTTGGCAAAATCTTGTTTTCAACAACAATCATGAATCCAGATAATTTTCCATCTGGTAGCTTAAACTTTTGTAACGTCCTGATTCTTTCAGTATCACTAATTAAGTTGATAGTTTCTAATGCTAATGGAAAACCACCTATCTTATCTGATACTCTAATCATGATAATATTATCACTATATTCTTCTACCATCATCTGAAAATCGCAATAAGGATAATCAGGACTTTCAAAAAGTACCTTACCTGCCCCCACAGCCTTGCCCAAAAAACTTATGTTAACAATTCTCCCATCAGGATATTTATTCTGATTAGTTTGTACCCATTGATTATTAACAATATTTTGATTTAAAAGTGATGTGAATCTCTCAATTTCATTACCATCTTCATCTAGGCGAATCCAGTTCCCTTCCCAAGTGCCTACAAATCTTGGCAAAACTTTAAAGTTTTCTAATTTAATTTGAAGATTTGGATCAAAACCAGGCAAATTCGTCATTGATTTATTCATGATTTTTAGAAAAACTTCACTTTGTCAGCAAATTTAATTTTAGATTAAAAGTATTCATAAATACTCTTGAGAGTATATAGGATTTCTCTTAAAGGTTTTTAACTTTTGCATACTAGCCGCTGCTAATTTTTGTTCTTCTCCAATCTGTTTTTGTCCATCTGCTTGAGTCAGTTTTTCGGCGAGCGCATCTAGGCTGATATCGCGCTGTTTTATGACAGTGCGGAAAATGATTTCCAATTGCTGCATCCAGTGCAAAATTGTAGAGGCACTATAAATATCTGCGTTGTAATTACACTTCAATGATAGTTTCCCGTCGATCTCAACCATATTCCAAGTTAGTTCCCGCCGAGCAATGCCAATATAATTTGTCAATCCCTCAACTTTTAGCCCCCAAAATTTTAGTTCAACGCCAAATTTATCCATACCAAATAATGTTGTAATCAGAGGTGGTCGGCTGGGATCGCGCTTAATATTCAGTTCCTTGAGCAATTGGCTAATCGGATAATTTTGATGCTCATAGCCATGCAAAAATACCTTTTTAATAGTATTGAGATAGTCACTAAAATTTTTGTTTTTCACTGCAAAGCGCAATGGCAATACATTAGCACAATAACCAACTAGGTCTTTATCTCCTATACAAGATTGTCCAGCAGTAGGAACACCAATCACGATGTCATTTTGACCAGATAAGTGATGTAATAACAAATTTAAGACAGCAATTAAGGTCATAAACAAGGTACATCCATGCTGATTGCTGAAGCTTTTTAACTCACGCAAACATTCAGCATCAACGAGCATCGTTTGTTCAACCCCAACATAAGTTTGTACTTGGGGACGCGGGTAATCTGTTGGCAACTCTAAGACGGGAATTGAATCAGCAAATTGTCCTAACCAGTAAGATTTATCTGCTAGCATTTTCTCAGTTTGGCTTTGCTGTTCTTGCCAGTTTATGTATTCCCGGAATTGCATTGGTTCTTCCATTTCATCTGGAATATTCTGACATTCTGCTGAATATATCGCACCCAAGTCCTTGAAGATGACATCAATTGACCACCCATCAATAATAATGTGATGAACTGTCAGCACCAATAGATGCAGTTGTGACTCTAGCTTGAGGATATGGACGCGTAACAGAGGCCCAACACTAAGGTCGAAAGGTTTGTGTCCCTCTTTTTCTAGCCACTTAGCGACTTGAACCTTGCAGGTGCTACTATCCCAATTTGAGAAATCAATTATCGGAATATCGATTTTCACAGAGGGTAATATCTGCTGACAATTACTTTGAGTGCTGATAATAGTTCGTAAAGCCTCATGGCGATTGACAACTTTTTGCACCGCCTGATACATTGCCTCTAAGTCAAACGACCCCTGTAATTGCAGACTTACAGATTCGTTGTAGGCAATTGAACCTTCTTCACTCATCTGCGCCAACACCCAGAGTTGTTTTTGAGCCTCAGTCAGGGGAATTTTTTGTGCTGCCTTAGCGACAATTACGGACTGTTGGAGTAGAACTGCAAACATCTGCGAGGCAGCAGGAATAGTCACTACTTCTCTAAATCCGCTCTCCTCTAATAAGGTTTGCCATTGGGAAGCATCAAGCAATGGGTAAGATGGTCGCAAATTGGAATCGCCAAATTTCCACCACCCCTGAGTTAATCCAAATATTAAATCCAGCCAACGCTGGCGAGTTGTCCCTTCCATCAGCACTAGCAGTCCCCCTGGAACCAATAACTGCAACACCTGCTTCAGGGAATTATGCAAATCTGCGGTGGCGTGCAACACATTAGCCGCCACAATGATATCGTATTGATGAGAACCAAAACCTTGAGCTTCAAGCTCTTGTTCGATGTCTAATATTTCATAACCTACAAATGGATAATCGCCAAATTTCTGCCTAGCTTTGGCAAGGAATAAGGGGGATAAATCGGTAAATAGATATTTTGTTTGTCGTTTGGGCAGATGAGGCAAGATATGGGCTGTTGTTCCCCCAGTCCCAGCGCCAATTTCGAGAATTCCTACGTTACTACCCTTGGGCAAATTTTCCAGTGCGATCGCAATTGTTTTTTGTACCAGAGCGTTCATGATTCGTGCTACGGGTGAATCCTGATACAGCTTGGTTAAACTTGTTGAGTCGCCATTGGGGAATAATAACTCTAACGGGTGACGTTTTCCTTGTAACACCTGTGCTAGTTCTTGTCCGCAACGCTGTAGCAAAGATAACTCTGCTTCTAAAGCTGGGTATTCACTTAAAATTTCCCTGGTCTGAAAATGTTGAATTTCCGGGACTCGCATTACTTCCCAGCCATCGTTAACTTGACGCAGTATTCCTTCTTCTGCCAATATCTCCAGCAGGCGACCTAGTAAGCGTTGGTGTTGGTTAACTACACCCAACTGTTTAGCGATCGCTACCAACGTAAACTCCTTGCCTGGGTGAAACTCCCAACCCATTTCCTGGAAGGCTTTGAGGATATAAGTCAGGCTCAAAGCTTCTAGTTTAGTTAATCCTTGTCGATCAGTTTCTAAGTCTTCCTGGACAATTAATTGTTGGAATTGGGGTGTGAGGCGATCGCTAATTTCTCTTGGGCTTGGGAAGTGAAGTGGTGCTTTCTTTGAGGGCATGACAGATAGTTCATTTGCTGGCGACTTACTCCCAACTTTGAACAAAAAACCTCCTTGTCGCAGTTCCTTGATACTATCCTTGACTGCCTGGATGATGCGATCGATATCTGCATTGGTATGTGCAGTCGAAAGAAAACAGTTACGCCCTTCCCAAATGTAAATGCCTTTTTCTAGTAAATGATAAAACAGCAAGTCTATATTTTCTGAGGAATCGAAGCGAAATAGGGAGCCAAAATGGACTAACTCTATCGGTACATTCTCTGCTTGAAAGTAAGCATTCAAGGTTGCCGCAAACTCAGAGGTTTTATGGTTTAATTGCTGTTGTAGGGCAAAACCTTCTTGCTTGAGATGTTGCAGCACTGCCCGCGCTGCCGCCATTCCCAGATGGTTTTTGTTAAAGGTTCCAGCGAAAAAAGTCTTTTGTGCTTGAGGATAGGAGGCATCACCGTAGTTCCATATCCCGCCGTCAATGCCATTCATGTAATCCCTCTTACCAGCTATGACTCCCATCGGTAGTCCGCCACCGATAATTTTGCCATAGATTACCAGATCCGCTTCAATCCCACAGTAAGCCTGAAAGCCTCCTGGATGGATGCGGAAACCTGTAATTACTTCATCGAAAATTAGGGCAATTCCCTCGGCTTGTGTCAATTGCCTCAACTGCTGTAAAAACCCTTGGGGTTGTAAATGAGGATGGCGACTCTGCACTGGTTCAACCAATACAGCCGCCAATTCGCCAGCATGAGTCCGCAAAATATCCAGGGATTGGGGATTCCCATAATCCAGTACCAGCACATCGGCAACTGCATAAGGTGATATACCTACAGTCATTGGTACAGTATTCGTCTCACCTTGGACTGCCCTAGCTAACACTCCATCGAAATGACCATGATAAGAACCAGTAAATAGAGCAATCTTATTCCGGACAGTCGTTGTCCGTGCCAACCGCAGCGCTGTCATCACCGCTTCTGTACCTGTATTACAGAAAGTGACTCGCTCCATATTAGTTAGTTCACAGATTAACCCAGCTACCTCTGTTGCCAGATTGGACTGAGGCCCTAGTTGTATTCCTTGGTGAATCTGTTCTGTCAAGGCTTGAGTTATAAATGGTGCGTCATGACCAAACAGCAACACCCCAAATCCCATTGAGATGTCGATATACTCGTTACCATCAATATCCCAAAATTTTGCACCTTTTGCTCGTTCTCCAATAATCGGATAAACCATTTCCTTGATGGAAGGGCGAAATCCAGCCACAGCCCTACTGTCAGCCAGGACAGAACGGCTGATTTCGGCTCGATGCTTAGATTGTTGCGTCCGTTTGGTGTAGCGGGCGAGCAGTGCTTGTAAATGGCACTGTTGTTGTGGGTTCAGTTCCCTAATTTGAGTTTCTGAAACTAGCTGCTGATTTGGTTTGCCGTTCTGGTAAGAATTAACAGTAGGTGCAGTTGCTTGCTGTGGGAATAAAGAACCTCCATTTGAGAATGATGATACCTGTGCTTGATTACTCCCCTTACCCTGTAATAGTTCTAGCTGCTGAGACATTAGCTGAGACATCACTTGAAGTTGCTGTGACATAATTCGCTCTAATGCTGACTCAGACAAAGTTTCTGGTGAATTGGGAATTACTGTATTCGCAATTTGTGGGGTTAATTGCTCTGGCTGTGTAGGCTGAGACTCTGATTCGGGCGGATTTAGCGGTACATTCTGAGCAATGTAAGTTGCTAACGCCTCAATGGTTCTATATTCTTCAAATAGCTGGCTAATAGATATCTTAATGTTATATGTGTTTTCAATTGCTGCGATCGCATCAATGAGGATCAGCGAATCAGCCCCCATTTCCAAAAAAGGTGTATAAATATCTACTTCATTAGAAGCTAATTGCAGTAATTTACTGATAATAGAAACCAATGTTACTAAAATCTGCTGTGGTGGTTTGGTGTCAGAAATTGCATCTGTCTGGAACTGGGATACCTTGGCATCTAATTTGTGTTCATCCATGACTTGAGTTGTATCTTGAATCCAGTAACGTTGACGTTGGAAGGGATAGGTAGGAAGCGATCGCTTATTTCTGGAATAATCTCGATCGAATCCCCTCCAGTTAATATCTACCCCTTGCACGTACAGAGCAGATAAGCTCGAAAGCAACACTTGCCAATCCTCTTGTCCTGGGGCTATGGAAGGGAGCCAGGTTGCATGACTTTGCTGGCATTTTTGACCCATTCTGGAGAGGATGGGCTTGGAACCAATTTCTAAAAATAAACCATAGCCTTGAGCAAATAAACTATTTATACCTGCCATGAATTTTACTGGCTCTCTGGTATGCCGTCGCCAATAATTGGCATCAGGGATATATTCAGAGGGCAGCATTTCGCCTGTTAGGTTAGAAATTAGGGGTAGGCGTGGAGTTTGAAACTTTACTTGGCTGGCCTCGGTTTCAAAGGTATCCAGTATTGGTGCAATCAGTGGGGAATGAAAGGCGTGAGAAACTCGCAACTGTTGAGTTTTGATTCCTTGGGCTTCCCAGGCGGCAACCAGTGCCCTGACTGGTGATCGCTGACCGGAAATGACAATATTCTCAAGTCCATTAATCGCGGCAATGGCAACTTCTGAGGAGTATGGTTGAATTGCCGCTTGTACCTGACTTTCAGAGGCAAATACAGCGACCATTTCACCAGTTTGGGGCAATGACTGCATCAAACTAGCTCTTTTTGCCACTAGCTTTAGACCTTCTTCCAGGCTAAATACCCCCGCCACACAAGCGGCGACATACTCACCCAAACTATGACCAATTACGACGTGGGGGATAACACCCCAAGACTGCCATAATTCGGCGAGGGCATATTCTAGGGCAAACAAAGCGGGTTGGGTGTAGGCAGTTTCGTCTAAAAGTGAACTTTCAGCGTCGGTTGCATAGAGGAGTTCCAGCAACGGCTTGTCCAAATAGGGACGGAGAATTTGATCGCAACGTTCGAGGGTTTTGCGGAAGGTGGGCTGGGTTTCGTAAAGTTGACGACCCATGCCTACGTATTGTGACCCCTGTCCGGTGAATAAAAAGGCTATTTTCAAGGACTGACGGCTGGCAACCTTACCAGCCAATATTCCAGTCATTGCCTTATTATCAGTTAAATTACTGAGGCGATCGCCTAACTGTTTGCTTGATTCAGCGACAATTGCCAATCGATGGGCAAAATGCGATCGCCCCGTGTTCGCACTAAAGCAGACATCTGCCAAAGATACATTAGCATCAGCCGCGAAGAAATCAGCATAACGTTGCGTCAATTCCTGCAAAGCCGCCTCATTCTTAGCCGATAGAGTCAGAAGATGCAGCGAACGCTCAACTTGAAAAATCCCCCCTGCTCCCCTGTTCCCCTGCTC
>NZ_CALMFY010000213.1:0-13489 GCF_937863485.1 uncultured Nostoc sp.
CTCCCCTTCTCCCAAATTTGGGAGAAGGGGCTGGGGGATGAGGGTTTTTTCTTTTTATACCGAAAGAACTACAGTTTTCAAGGTGGACGCGGTTTATAGTACTCCTTTAAGTAAATCTTTTTAGCGATCACAGTATTACATTAATAAATCAATACAAAAGTAGTACATTTACACTAAGTGGCGATAAAGAGAATAAATAATTGAACTAGATTTCAACAATTGAAGCTCGAATTTTTCTCAAAATAAAAGCTCCCTACTTATCAAGAGCTTTTTATATTTAGAGTTTTTTGGAATTATTTCTTTTTATCCTTATCTAGCTTTTCTTGGATAGCTTGACGGCAAAACTCTGGCGGATCTTCTTGTGCCTTCACCTCTTCCTTCGTCTTTTCAGTAGCACGAAAACTAATAGTAGCTAGGTTGATTTTACGTTGATTAAAATAAACGAACAGGTTTTTTTTCTAGCTGAGAAGTAATTGAACTCAGCCGATCAACCACAGAAATCATGTATTTGTAATCTGGTACTTGTCCATTGGATATATACCCTACTTCTTGAGTTAAACCTGAAGGTGCATCGCTCATTACTTTGCGAATGAACTCTTGACGGTTACGTTCTACATTCGGTCCAATCAAGACCACACCTAATGGTACATAGTGAGGGTCTTTAAATAATATGCGGAATTCGGTTGGGCCCAACTGTGAACCGTAGAGAGCCAATTCCGCCTCCGAGACAGCACAGGCGATCGCTTTTCCTTGGGCGACTAATTCCAGCCCGGCTTTGGGTGTGGGTGCAAATAGGATCTGTGCTAGTGTTGTACCATAAAGATTGTAAAGTGGGAAATAATATCCTGTTGCTGAACCTAACTGACCTAAAGCCACTGTTTGACCTTGCAGCTGTTTTAAGTCAGATATTGGATTGTCTTTGCGAACAACGAAGATTGAACGCAAATTACTAATACCTATTAAAGGAAACAGGGGAACATATTGGTGACGTGCGATCGCAATAGCCGCTAAACCTGGTGGAGCAAATACCAATGACCAAGCACGAGCCTGAAGGCGCTCAACCGCTCTATTTTCATTAAAAGCAGGCTCTAGCTGAATATATGAGTTTGTCTTTTCACCTAAGTAACTATTGAATTTAGCATATTGGTTAATTATCTGTTCGCCTCCACCATAGTTGATAACACCAATAGTTAACGTGCCTTCAAACTCCTTTGGTGATTGGCAGGCAGCAAATGTCAAACCTAGCAGATTAAATAGAAAGAAACGCCGGGGAAATCGCAAAAACATCATTAATTATGGTTAAAGAAATAACTTGGCTTTCAGGACTAATTTAGATAAGTTTGACTGCTGCCTAAATAGGTTACATTGCAACAAAAAATTAATATTTATTTAAATATTGTTGAGATGCTTTCTAACAGGTATAAATAAATATTAGACAAACTCAGATACCACCTTGGTTGCTTAGGTTATGTTAAACAACATTACGTTAAAAAACTTAAAAATAGGTGCTAAATTTAACTTACTTTTAATATTAGTTTTCATAGTCAGTATTGTGGGAAGTGGTGTTGCCTTATCCAGTGTACTTCAAGGGAGAGCGCAAAATGAAGTGGCTTCTCAAGCACAGACTCTGATCCAAATGGTGAACGCAGTTAGAGATTATACACAAAATCGAATAGTTCCTTTATTGGAACCTAGACTAGATACTAACCCAACGTTCATGCCTGAAGTAGTACCAACTTTTTCCTCTAAAGAGGTTTTTGAGAATTTTCGTAAAAAGCCGGAATATAAAAACTTTTTTCATAAGGATGCAACACTTAATCCAACTAATTTAGCAGATAAAGCCGATAGTTTTGAAACTCAACTTGTAGAGCGTTTTCGCAACGAACCGAAGACTTTAGAAATTACTGGCTTTCGCACCTTGTCAGAAGGCGAAGTATTTTATATTGCCCAACCACTCAAGATTACACAGCAGCAATGTCTGCGATGTCATACTACACCAGATCAGGCTCCTAAGAGTCAACTGGTAACTTATGGATCGGAAAATGGTTTTGGCTGGAAACTGAATCAGATTGTTTCTGCCCAAATAATCTCTGTTCCTTCTCAAGAGATTTTTGCCAATGCCAAACGGACTTGGATATTGATAATGGGAATTTTAATTACTATCTTTGCGCTCGTACTTTTCTTAATTAACTTCTTAATCAAAAAATATGTGATTCAGCGGATCAGAAGAATAGAGAAAATAGCCCAAAAAGTTAGTGTGGGTGATATGAACGCTGATTTTGAAGAAAGCTCTAGTGATGAAATTGGCGGGTTAGCAGAAGCATTTAATCGAATGAAAGCTAGCTTAAAAATAGCTCTGGAGATGCTGAATAATTAGAGCTAATTCCATTTTGGATTTTAGATTTTTGACTTTCATGCGGAACGCTACGCGTAGCTTGCTTCCACGAAGTGGTACGGCAACTCTTAGAGACGCTCTTGCGAACGCTTCAGTCGAACGATTTTGGATTATCAAAAAGTCAAGCGAAACACAATTTACCCATTTGTTGCATTTTTTTAAAAATTGGTATCAGCTAAAAATTTAAGAAAGTAGACGTTGCTGAAATTGCAAAGCTTTTTGAGGTTCAGGAATTTGTGATGCTAAAACTTTCACCAATTCTGCACGAGAAATTTGCCCAGAAGACTTAACAGCTTTTTGGACTAAGAACTTAGCTATTGGTCCAATTAAATTAGCTAATTCCCGTTCGCACTGATGCACAAAGCTATCGCTGATTTCTTGAGGTTCTTGGTTTGGTAAATTATTTGACTTAATTTCCGATTTAACAGTAAGTTCCTGTAGTAGAGTAGGTTTCTCTAGTAGAAACATTGTTTTCTTCTTAAAATCAATTTGTTGATTTCCTCGAAGATGAAGGGCCAATTGATTAATTAATTCTTCGGGGTTGGGCGCTGATGCCGCAACTTGTCGTAGTAATCTTGAGGCAACGGGGCCGACAAATTCTAAAAGAATTGTTTCCAACCGACTGTAATTTTCTGGAGACAGGATAGAAGCAGGCGGATACCCAATTGAGTTTTGTTGAGAAAGTAAAGCTTGAGGCGGTTGTGTAAAAGATAG
This sequence comes from uncultured Nostoc sp., assembly GCF_937863485.1. Lineage (GTDB taxonomy): Bacteria > Cyanobacteriota > Cyanobacteriia > Cyanobacteriales > Nostocaceae > Nostoc. Next base: position 3,110 of record NZ_CALMFY010000213.1, read on the forward strand.
TGGTTGAAGTGATTGCGCTTCTATTTTAGTATCGAGATCCTTAAGCGCCTGTAGAACTTCAGCCGCAGACTGATAGCGTTGTTTAAAGTGGTGTAGTACCATCTTAGATAGTACAGATGCCAACCCAGAACTGACGTTAGCCTGATGCTGCCAAGAAATTTCTCCTGTATCTGGGTCTTCCTCAAAGTTTATCGGATGTAACCCGGTCAGCGATTGAATACCAATAATGCCCAAGGAATAAATATCGCTGTTGGGGCGGGGCTTACCTTGCCCCTGTTCTGTAGACATATATCCTGGGGTACCAATGATAATAGTAGCCCCCATCTGTCCTAGAACTGTAACCAGTTGAGTTTGGACTTGTTTAACTGCGCCAAAGTCAATCAGCACTAACTTGCCGTCTTGTTGCCGCCTAATTATATTGTCCGGCTTGATATCTCGATGGATAACGTTGTGGCTGTGAATAAATTGTAGAATACCCAACACCTGTTGGAGCAGTTGAATTACTTGATCTTTTGTCCAAGGTTGATTGGGGAATAGTTCCGCTTTGAGAGTATGCCCTTCAATGAACTCTTGCACCAAGAAGAACTCTTGGTTGTCTTCAAAATAGGCTAAAAGCCGAGGAATCTGGTCATGGTTGCCCAGTTGTTCTAGTGTTTCTGCTTCACTGGTAAATAGCCGTCTAGCAGTTTCAAGAAATTCAGGGCTACGAGTGACAGGCTTAAGGTGTTTGACAACGCATTTCGGCAAACCTGGTCGATGGGTATCTTGGGCCATGTAGGTTTGACCGAATCCACCTCCACCTAAGACTTGAAGGACTTGGTAACGTCCGTCTAATAATTGTCCTAACATTGTCTCACTTGCCTAAGTCCTCAAATTAATCTTGGCACAACTACCAGCTTTAGCAAGGTTTGTTGAAACAGAAAGTAGATAGGTAGTGCTGAAATTTCAAGGTTTTTTGAGGATTGTACTACAAGTTCATGACTCCCTAGACTCCAGATCGGCTTGTAGCCATTTTATTATTGAAGCTTTAATTCCTTAGCTCGACTTTATCCAAAATTAAGAACTCGGTTTTCTTTATCCAGCAAAAACCCTGGCTTTTCAGCAAATACTTTTTCCATGTCACAGATTATCGATGAAGTTAAAAAAGTAAAACTACTGAACCACAGAGGTTTCAACGATAGCAATCACGTTGCGAAAAAAATGGATAAAGTCGAGCTTAGAAATCGGCCGTACTTCAACTTGGAAATACTTGCTGGTTGAGAGACTACGGTAACTTCTCCCTGTGCAGTTTTATTTACAATGTAGGTGATTCCCCGAGAGCTCAATTTATAGGCTACTGGTGCTATGGGAGCTTTCGCCGCTTTGGAATTTGGATCAACACGATAAGTAACGCCACGGTACATCAGATTATAAGCTGGCCCAATTTGAGGAGCCGGCTCAAATGGCTGTTCTGTTTTTTTGCTGGCAACTTTGCTTGGGTCGTATTCGTAGCTCAGACCACGATAGTAAAGTTTCATAATTTTTGCCTCCTGAATAACTGTTGTTCAGGAATGCTAATCAGTTATCACAGGTTAATTGGAGAGTTATGCAAGAGCTAATGTAAACTTACACTTTTTAAGGAACTGGTTAAAGGATTAAGCGTCTACAGTGAAGAGTCATGCAGCATTGGTCTATTGGGCATTTGTTCCCTTTTGCCCCTCTGCTCCCCACCTCCCGTATGCTTACCCTTTTCATTCGGGGGTTACGTGGTTAACAATAGGTTGAATGTTTTTTAAATGATTCAACCTTATGCCTAGAACTGCAAATGAATATGCCGTATACCTCCTACTGGAAAGCGGTCACCGGGAAGAAGTACGTTTTCCTACTATTCAAGAGTTTCAGAAGTGGTATAGTGGCGAACTTGTGCCAAAGTCTGCTTCTAATGACTTTATTAGCGTGCCGCTCAAAAATATTCAAGGGGAATATATGGTAATCCGCCCTTCTCGGATCGTGGCAATCCGGGTAGAACCAGTTTTTAGTTCCAGTGTTGAAAGATTCAACTAAATGATGAGAAAAACCCTTGCTTTGCTTTCCTTGAGTTTGGGAATTGCCCTTATAAACCCTCTCTGGTCGGCTGTTGCTCAGGTTCCTTACTTACTGCCGTTGCCAGTACCCACAACTCCTGATCTTCCACCTCTACCAGTACCAATTACTCCTGAGTTAACGCCACCGCTAAAACCAATCGCTATTGCAAGCGATTGTGCGTTCGGGCAGACTTGTTTGGGTTGGGATGACCAAATTTGGGGTCAAACAGGTAAAATAGGCGTTGGCGCTTCGCCCACCGGAGGCGATCGCAATGCGTTGTTGGCTTCCATTGACAACAGTCTGCTTTACCTAACAAAGAAGGAGGCGATCGCAGCATATCAAAATTATCCAGTTAAGGAAATTACCCTTGATCGCGTCCGCACGAGTTTGCTACGTTTCCGCGAACTGGTTATCGGTTCTAAGTCAGCAGCACAATTACAAGCCGCTGTCCGCCGTGAGTTTGTCTTTTACCAGTCTGTGGGCAACGATGGCAAGGGTACTGTTAAGTTTACTGCTTATTATGAACCTGTTTACACCGCTAGCCGTGTCAGGACTTCAATATATAAGTATCCTCTTTATCGGCTACCACCTGATTTCAGCCAATGGCGTAAACCCCACCCAAAACGAATTGATTTGGAAGGTAGGGATGGTTTACAAGGAAATAAGGGCAAGTTGCGCGGTTTAGAACTGCTTTGGTTTCGCGATCGCTTTGACGCATACATGGTACATATCCAAGGCTCTGCCCAAATTAAATTAACTAATGGCAAAACAACGTCAGTTGGCTATGCAGGTGGAACTGATTACCCCTGGACTAGTATCGGCAAAGAACTAGCGAAAGATGGCAAACTTCCACTAGATGGATTGACGCTACCACGGATGACTGCTTTCTTCCGGCGACGGCCGCAGGAGTTGAGCAATTATCTGCCACGCTGGAAACGATTTATTTTCTTTCAAGAAACTGGTGGTACCGCAGCTACAGGCTGTATTCATGTGCCAGTGACAGCAGAACGTTCCATTGCTACAGATAAGTCTCTCATGCCACCGGGAGCGCTAGCCCTGATTCATAACTCATTTCCCTATCCTGCCAGTGGTGGCAAACTAGAGAGGCGTACTGTCAGCCGCTTTGTGCTAGACCAGGATACAGGAAGCGCCATCAAAGGTCCAGGAAGGGTAGATTATTTCATGGGGTCTGGTAAACTAGCAGGCGATCGCGCTGGCATCACAGGCGGTAATGGTTCACTATATTATTTGCTGCTCAAAGAATAAAGTTAGGAGTTAGGAGTAGAAACGCGATTAATCGCGTCTGTACAGGAATTTGGAGTAGAGACGCGATTAATCGCGTCTGTTATTAATTCAAAACTCATCATTTATCACTCCTCACTCCTCACTTTTTTTAGTACGGCGGATAAGCAAAATCATCTTCATCAGCATAAACGTAAGAGTTGGAAACTTCTGCCATCGCCAATTTAGGCGTTTCTGATTTTACAGGTTCCTTCCCAAAATCTTTGTATTCTTCAAAAGTCTTGCAAATCATTGCAGACTCAAGAGAATCGGAAGCAATTAAGTATTGTGTTAAAGTTCCTACTGTCGGATGTTTGTAGTCTACAGTTGAAGCTACCAGAACTGTATTTGGTTCAATACCTCTTTCTTCACACTCAATTATCGGGCAAAAAATCCCGTGAGCGTGGAACAAAGCGCCTTTTGGTGTCAAAGGTTGCTTGCGGTAAACAGCATAAGCCTTTTCTAGTTCAGCAACGAATCCACTAACTACTTTACCTTGTTGATATTCGCAGTAGGTTTTGCTGAAACTCGCTCCGGCGGCACCATTAAGAGTTAATTGTAGTGGTGATTCATGTAAAAACTTTTTATTCTCACCCACTATAAAAATTAAATAGCGAGTAAAGGTTTTAAATTTAAGTTTGTCGGCTAAAAAAGCATCATAATTTTCTTTGAGCGTACCCAGTTTTAGACCACTTTCCCGGTCTTTGACAGACAATGGCCCTCGACGCACTAAAACCAAGTGTGGACTAGTGCTAATAAACACCGTTTCGACTCCAGAGCTAAATTCATGCTCTACCTGCTGCCAATTATCATCTGGCACAAAGCCGACAGCATGGGCATTATCTAGCTTAATCGCCAAACCGTGGGATTGCATACCATCTGTGCCATACCGAGGATTAATCATCTGACACCAGGGAATGACTTGAGAAGGCGGTGCATTGAATTTCTCGTCTTCAAAGTCGAAATTAGCAGATGCTTTCATCGTTTTAGGCTATCAAAGTGTTTTATTGAACAAGTTTATCAGCACGCTGATCCTGGAGAGCCAGAAGGAGAGCGTTGGTACGAGCGTCACCCGTCCTTTGCACGTCGCCCTCAAAAGAAGGGTGAATGTGCCATCAAACTGACGTAGTAGTTTTTCCAGATTAAGGCAGAATCAATCTATGTTGCAATCCCTGTTTCGTTTTGTAACAACAGATCCTCATCGAATATAGTGCTAGGCACTCAGCACTTATTACTCAGTATTGTTAAAGTGAACTCAAAGCAGCGAGAGTCTTTAAATCTGGCACTTCTAAGTCAGGTTGACTTATTGCTGATTCTGTGGCGCTAACTCCTTGTTGTTCTGCTCGACGGTTTACCCAGACTGTTGATAGTCCCAGAGATTTGGCTGTAACGATATCGTGATATACACTAGCAGCAACATGTAATATCTGCTCTAACGGCAAATCAATTCTGTCAATAGCAAGTCTGAAGTTGTTTAAAGAGGGTTTGTAGCTTTTTGCCTGTTCTGCTGTGATTATCTGATCAAATTCCACCTCCAAGTGCTTTGCTGAGAAAGCAAAGAGATCGTCATCGACATTTGAGATAATTACCAGCTTAAAGTTTTGCTTGAGGGTTTTAAGTGCTTCAACTGTATCGGGGAAAGGCAGCCAATGCTGAATCGAATCAGCAAGTGAATTTAGTTCCTCAGCAGTTGGCTCAAAGCTGAATCGCTCACCAAATTTCTGAATTACTATCTGCAAAACTTCTCGATATTTGATATATTCTTCTTTTTCCACTTCTGCTTCAAATTCAGCAAAAAGTTCCAGAATTTGATCCTCATCCAAATTAATGTTATGTGTTAGCAGAAGTGGCTTTAGCACCCCTAAGATGCTGTTCTCCCAATCAATCAGGGTTCCGTAACAATCGAAAGTTAAAGCCTTATACTGATTGAAGTTGATCACCTTTTTATACTCCACAGCTTGACTAATAGTGTTCAGTTTTCACAAACCAAAAGACGGGTGAACCCATCTGCGTTGGCGCAGCCCGCCGCAGGCATCGCCACATTTGCCGCTCTTAAAGTCTCTGAACATTTTTTCTATATCAAAGCAGAGTTTAAGTAGGTAGACAATAAAATACCAAACTGTGTGAAGATAAGCAAGTAGATGGGCACAAAAAAACTAAACTCTCCTAAGGGAGACGCTCTTGCTAGCAAGATCCCCGTAGGAGTACAAGTCGGAAAACCCCATGCCACTTGCTTTAAGCTTACATAGAATTGGTATAAGTTCAAATTGAAAGGTTGAGACGAGGACATAGGGAAATATTCATTCTCCGCGTCACTGTGTCTTCGTCTGATTGCGTCGCTCCTTACCCATGATCTATTGATTCATAGTCTACTATTATGGCATCTAGTTAATTCTAGATGCTCAAAATTTTGCCGCTTCTCAATTTAATTATAAACCCGCTTTATTCACCTCGATAACCCTGGTCACTTTGGCAAAATACCTATTTATATCGTTCTGATTAGATTCATAATTGCAGCTTAATTACAATCAATTTAGAATTAACAATGTTGAAGAAAGCCTTAACCTAAATTTGTACTAACTTTAACTCAACCTTTGCTTACGCTGTATGCCTTAGTAAGAAGATTGTGTAGTAACTATGCTAAAGTACTGTATTTCTATCGGTTTTTAGATTTATCGCTACCGTTAACCCAGAGCTAGAAGTCAAATTGGAGGTTATTACGAGTTGCTGTTGACTGCATTAAGGAGCAGAAATTCATGAAACTGCAACTGACCCAATTACATATACTCTGAGCCAAATTACAGCAGAATTCAAGTATTTGAACCACATCTATCGTGGGGGCGCAAGGCCTTGCGCCCCTACCGCGTGGTCTATTTACCTGAAAATAGCTGTAACTGGAGCGTAGACCCATGAGACGCACAGTTACTTTGCATAGCACAAAACAGGTGTCTACCTACGCCGACAGCATGACATTTGCATATTTTCTGTGGAGTTTTACTTACTTGAGGAGTACAAATGCTTGAGGCTATCGCTGTTGCTTGGTTATTACTGTTTTTTGGCGATTTTCTATCTACATTCTTTTACCACGTACCCGAGCACGTTTTTGGTAGCCTTCATTTAAAAACGCACCACTCCTGGAAGAAGGACTTCCGCCACTACGCTATTTTGACTTTTAATCCCCAGGTTCTTTTAGATGGTATCTTGGGAGCTTTGCCTTATGTACTCATAGCAGTAGTCCTGTGGTCTTTCTCTCCCATTGGCGTTATCTCTGGATTACTGCTTGGTCAGTTTCATGTATGGTGGAGACACATAAGTGTACTAGGTTGGCAAACTTCAAAGCCTGTAAATATTTTATGCCAAATTCTATTTATTACTACTCCTGAGAGACACTGGTTACACCATCACAAAACTAATTTGGGTTTCGGTGATATTTTCACCTTCTTTGAACAACCTGCACAAATGTGGTTACGCTGGCTTCGGCTACTCAGACTTCGTTTTCGCTACTCTCGAATCTAACTGAAGCTACCGCTTACCTAAATACTTTTTAAAATTACCAAAATCAGCTGCGATCGCAGCTGATTTTGGACACTATTTATGTTTTGCCAGACAGGGGATTATTCCAGTCTCAGAAATGCAATCACATACATACTCAAAAAAGCTGATTGCCAATTTAGAAGTAGTAGCAATAAAAAATATTAATTTACCATAGATTAAAATCTATGGTTTTCTCTAATTATCAAATTTTTATTTATAGTTTTTCTATAACTCATCAAAAAATAAGCGAGTTACACGGACGGAAAGATGCCTCTGGTAAAGAGTTTAAAGGTATTTGCCGCCGCTTGACTTCAATGTTATACCGCCAATCTTTTTGGGAAAACTAGTCTTAATTAGTAAATTATTATACGCCTAGATTTTTATGACAATTTCTCTCTTTTGGGGCGATGCTAAACGTAGCTTGCTTTCCCGTTCGGCGAAGCCGTTCCCGAAGGGTAGGGTTACGGATAGCTACCCTAAGGCAACCGTTCGGATTCTCTGCTATGTGACCACCAAAGAGATTTACTCTGAGGGTGACACTAACCAATCCCCTATTGCCATCAAACAGTCTAGAGAAGAATTTACAAACGATTTCGTTGAAATCCTGAATCGGTTCTGTACTCAAGCCACGTCTTCAGAAAATCCAAGGTTTTATCAACAGACACCACTGCAACTGGTACAAAGTGAGAAAATGTCCGCTTTGGGAAACTTAGTGGCAGAGGTGGCAAATAAAATTAATAATCCGGTTGGTTTTATTGCTGGAAATTTGCAACCTGCTGCTTATGAGGTGTTTCATGTCGGCAGTTAGCCTCAGAAAGATTCTCAACAAAAAAGAGTTGCCATCTCTTCTTCAGGGGTTAGTCTACCAGTTGAACATTGCGATTGATGTTGAACTGGTAGACGGCACAAAACTAATTAGCATTGGGAAGCAAACTACGGAAAACAGATATCCAATCGAGGTGTCAGGAGAAATCATCGGTTGGGTTGTTGGGGGGGAACAGGCAACTCTACTTGCGACTTTACTCTCGTTTCTAGCAAAACAGGAAGCTGAAAAGAAAATACTCGCTAAAGAATTGCTAGAACGATACCAGGAAATTGATTTGTTTGAGGATATCTCAACTCAACTCACAACAAGTTTGGATACTCGACAGATTGCCCAACTCGTGCTTCAGGAATTGAGTCAATTGATTGAATCGTCTGCGGGGATGATTCTGCTTCTGAGTCCAGATGCAACTGCATTTGAAATCATTGCCGAATTTGGAGTGTTTTTTAATGACAGTCAGCCGGAACCAGGTAAGGGAATTATTGGCAACATTGTGCAATCTAACCGGGCAGAACTCGTCAATGATGTGCAAGCCGATCCTCGATTAGAGGGGCAAATAAAACGTTAGTGCAATGATTTGTGTACCGTTACGAGCCAAGGAGCGGGTACTGGGAGCGATCGCCATTGGAGCGGACAAAACTGACTCATACAAGGCTGAACACCTGAAACTTGTGAGTATCTTTGCCTCTCAAAGTGCGATCGCTATTGACAAAGCTGTACTTTACGAACAAAGCACTCAAGCAGCCGTCCAGGCAAAAGCCCAGACACAGAGGCTTCAGCAAGCTCTCCATGAGTTGCAACTGGCCCAAACTCAGTTAATCCAAAGCGAAAAAATGTCCAGTCTAGGGCAACTCATTGCTGGAGTTGCCCACGAAATCAACAACCCGGTTAACTTTATTTGCGGCAATTTAAGATATGTTGCCGAATATGCCCAAGACTTGTTGCACCTGTTGGAAAAGTATCAGAAATTCCTACCTGTTGCTCCTCCAGAACTGGAATCAGAGTTAGACAATATAGACCTGGAATTTATCATGCAGGATCTTCCCAAACTGCTGGATTCGATGAAACTGGGCACTAGTCGCATCGTAGAAATTGTGCAATCCCTGAAAAACTTCTCCCGCCATGACGAAGCCGAAATGAAAGCCGTCAACATCCACGATGGCATCGACGGAACGCTGATGATTCTTCACCATCGCTTGAAAGCAGATGTTCATCGTCCGGCAATTGAAATCGTTAAAGACTATGCAAAACTTCCCCTGATTGAATGCTATCCCGGACAGTTGAATCAGGTGTTTATGAACGTCTTGGCAAATGCCATTGACGCTCTAGAGGAGGGAATGGGCAATGAAGAAATATCCCCCCCTACTGCCCGAATCATCATTCGTACCAAAGTCCTCGACCACCATTCGGTTGTGATTCGCATTGCCGACAATGGCCCAGGCATGAAGGAGGAGATAATCCACCGCATTTACGATCCCTTCTTCACCACAAAAGATGTTGGTAAGGGAACCGGGTTAGGCATGGCAATCAGCTACCAAATTGTTGTGGATAAACATGGGGGAATTCTCAAGTGTCGTTCTCAACCAGGTGAAGGGACAGAATTCTGGATTCAGATTCCGGTAAATTGTGCAATGGTGGACGCGGCTGAAGAACAAAATAGCACCTCTACCTCGCCAATCACAACCGAATCATCCTCCACTCCCGATGCCGACGGCTTCATTGCATCAACAGTTCCAATGCTCAAACCGACGGATTTGCTGATCTGCCACACTCAATTGATCCAGCGACTTTCACAGCACAGTCCAGAGGTGGAAGCTGCATCACCCGATCAAATTTACCAGATGTTCCAACGCCACCCAATTTCGTTAAAGCTTTACGCCACTTTGTTGTCTTGGTTCTGTTGTTCTAACCCTACCCAAATACGCCACTAAAGAAACCTCAACCATGTTTAACCAACTCGATGAATACAACAGTCAGCTATTTGAACAATGTCCTGTTGGGCTAGTACTATGCCGAACAGATGGGACACTAATTAACATTAACCCCGCCTATGCTGCCATTTTGGGGCGTACTGTTCCAGAAACCCTGAATCTCAACTACTGGCAAATTACTCCAAAAAACTATGTCGCCGAGCAAGCCCTGCTAGAGAACCTAGAACAGACTGGTCGCTACGGGCCCGATGAGAAGGAGTTAATCCACAAAGACGGGCATCTGATTCCGGTCAGAATCTCTGGACTGATGATTGAGAAAGATGGAGAGCAACTGATCTGGTCAAGTGTGGAAAATATTAGCGACCTCAGGCGGGCCCAGCAGGAACGTCAACACTCCGAAAAAATCTTGAAACGGAGCGAAGCACGATACCGCTCTCTGGTCAAAACTAACACGCAAATTATCTGGGTCAGCACACCAGAAGGAATTTGCTTTGAATTGACAGACTGGATCGCCTACACAGGTCAAAGTCTGGCTGAAGCGGAAAATGGGGGCTGGATTGATGCTGTTCATCCCGACGATCGCCCCTATACCGGAGAAGCCTGGGGTGTTGCCGTAACAAACCTGAGCATGTATCAAATTGAATACCGAATTCGGGGCCAAGATGGCAATTATCGCTACTTTTGGGTCTGGGGTGCCCCCGTCATCGAAGATGATGGTAGCGTTCGGGAGTGGATTGGCACTTGTAC
>NZ_CALMFY010000213.1:13589-66637 GCF_937863485.1 uncultured Nostoc sp.
GATATTCACGATCGCAAGCAGGCAGAAGCTGAAAATCAACGTTTATTGGATATGTTGAATCATTCCAGCGATGCGATCATCGTCCGCGACATGAGCGAGAAAATCTTGTACTGGAATCAAGGTGCCGAAACTCTCTACGGTTGGACACGTGAAGAAGTGAAAGGCCAATACATTCACGCATTTATTAAAAAAACCTTTCCAAAACCAAAACAAGAAATTATCGCAGAGTTATTAGAGCAAGGTAATTGGGAAGGAGAAGTACAACATCTCACCCATGATGGCAGCCTGATTACCGTCGAGAGCCGATGGACGTTACAACGGGACGTCGACCGTCAGCCCTGCGCGGTGCTAGAAATTAATACCGACATCACTGCCCGCAAACAAGCAGAAATCGCTTTGCGGCAACTGAATCAAGAACTGGAAGCCAGAGTTGTAGAGCGGACAGCTGCCCTGCAAAATACCTTAGCAGAAGCGCAGGGATTAAATGCCATTTTAGATAACTTAGCAGATGGTCTGTTGGTGGCAGACACCGCAGGACAAATCACCCACTTCAATCCTGCCTTTTTAGGCATGTATGGATTGACAGCTACCGCCCTCAACGGTCACTACCGAGAACTGCCGATCTCTGGTTTAACAGACCTGGTTGCACGAACTCAGTCCCATCCCAAAGAGGTGTTCTCTGCCGAAGTTCCACTGACGAAGGAACGCATTGGTCAGGCTGTGGCGACCGCCATTTTCAAAAAGACGACAGATCAGGAAGCTGCTGCCTGCTTTGGTTCGGCGCTGCTGATTCGGGATGTGACGGCAGAAAAGAAAATCGACCAGATGAAGACCGACTTTATCTCAACGGTTTCCCACGAGCTGCGGACGCCGCTGACTTCTGTTCTCGGTTTTGCATCGATCATTAAAGAAAAGCTAGAAACTGATGTGTTCCCAATAATTTCTACCGAAGACCGCAAGCTTCAGAAAACCATCAAGCGGGTGGGTGACAATCTCAACATTATTGTATCGGAAGCAGAACGGCTCACGTCTTTGATTAACGATGTCCTGGACATCGCCAAGATGGAAGCAGGTAAGGTGGAATGGCAGATGCAGCCCATTGATCCCAGCGAATTACTCAATTGGGCAAGCAATTCCACCGCAGGGTTATTTGAAACCAATGGCTTGCAGTTGGTTTGCGAGATTGAACCTGGACTGCCTCAGATCGTAGGCGATCGCAACCGTCTGCTGCAAGTTTTAATCAACCTGATTTCCAATGCGGTTAAGTTTAGTGAATCTGGTTGTGTCACCTGCCGCGTCAAACAAGGAAACGACGGTGTTTGCATCAGCGTAATTGACACAGGCATTGGTATTGCACTTGAAGACCAGCCGAAAGTATTTGAGAAATTCCGCCAAGTAGGCGACACCCTCACCGACAAGCCCAAAGGCACAGGGTTAGGACTGCCCATCTGTAAACAAATCGTCGATCATCATGGCGGTAGAATCTGGGTTGAGAGTGAACCAGGTAACGGCAGCATATTCTCGTTCATTATTCCCACCTACACCTGCGATCAAGAAGGTACTACTAATCTGAATCTGGATACGCTAGTCAAACAACTCAAAGAACACGTCATCACCAGAGACGCTGTATTGAACCAAAACCGTAAAACCATCTTGGTTGTAGATGATGATGCCAACATTAGAGAACTGCTCCGTCAACAACTGGAAAATGAAGGCTACAACGTTCGGGAAGGGAAAGACGGTATGGATGCAATTCATCAAATCAAAATAGCCCGTCCCGATCTGATTCTCTTGGACGTGATGATACCCCAAATCAACGGCTTTGATGTGGCAGCTGTTCTCAAAAATGATCCTCAGACCGCAGACATTCCGATCATTATTCTGTCAATTATTGAAAACAAGGAACGGGGCTACCACATTGGCATTGATCGCTATCTCACCAAGCCCATTGACACAGAGAAACTCCTCAACGAAATTGGCTCACTGCTTTACCAGGGCACTTCTAGTAAAAAGGTATTGGTTGTAAATAAAAATGCATCAGCCTTAAAAACCCTATCAGATGTACTACAAACTCAGGGATACAGCGTGATTGAAGCCTCGAATCCGCAAGAATGCATCCATAAAGCCTTGTCAGCCAAACCTGACATGATCATCATCGATTCTATGTTTTCTCAAGAAGCTGATTTGGTGAAAACCCTACGCTTTGAGAAAGAGTTGGAAAATGTATTTTTTATTATGCTGTCAGAACAGTAATCGCTGCTACTAGAGACTGGGGACTGGCAAAGAATTCTTCTAATCCCCAATACAACTCTTGGAGAGGCTGGCGCTTAGGGCGTAGCTATAGCCGCAGGCTTTACGGCTTACCTCGACTTACCTCGACAACTCTTGGAGACGCTACGCGTAGCTTGCTTCCCCGTAGGAGTACGCTCGGCACAAGTCGTTCAGTACAAGTGCCCAATTCCCAATTCCCAATCCCCAATCCTTATGACCCAGAAAATTCTGATTGTTGACGATGAACCCAATATCTTGATTTTGATGGAACAAGCCCTAGAAGCATTAGAAGATGAAGGGGTTGAACTTTTAACTGCTAGAAATGGAGAAGAAGCTCTCGAAACTATTAAAACTGAAAAACCAAACCTGGTTTTTCTCGATGTAATGATGCCTAAAATGAATGGTCTGCAAGTCTGCCACATTGTTAAACACGACCTGCAAATGACTGACATCTACATTGTGATATTGACAGCTAAGGGACAGGAATTTGATAAACAAAAAGGAATTGAGGTTGGTGCAGACTTATATCTAACGAAACCATTTCGCCCCAAAGAAGTACTTGAAAAATCAATGCAGGTGTTGGGTTTTTGAGGAAAGTCTTGAATCCTTTTCACTGCGATCGCTTCCAGTCTGCCGGAAGCGATCGCAATACTTGGTAGTGCTAATTCATCTGCAATGGCATCATCAATTGCATTCACCCTCCAAGTGAGTTCTTTTCCTATATTTGATGCTAGGCGTAGCTTGCTTTCGCCACTACGCTATTTATTTGGACTTTCAATCACCAAGTTTTTTTAGATGGAATTAAATACTTTTTAAAATAACAAAAATCGGCTGCGATCGCAGCTGATTTTTATCCGCTATTTATATAATTAAGTAGTTAATTTGAATATTCTAATCAATTATGAGGATAATCTCGGAGTATCTCTACAACACCAACAAGCTTAAAATCTTTCTCAAATCCCCACACTATCTTGTGGCTGATCGGTAAATTTGACGGACGCTCCTGCAAAATTTCTCTTGCAGTTTTCTCTGAGCCTGGTTGTTGCTCTACAAGCTGGAAAAAATCTGTACACGCAATACAAAGCTCAGTTAACTGTGGAAGTTCCGCCTCTTTAAGAATTCGGGCGTGAAATTGTAAAAAATCTATCTCCAAAAAACTCATCTTGCGAATATTCTTTAAGTCGGGCGAATAATCTCATACAAATCCTGAGTACGAGTATACCAGTTGCCCGACAGGCGACCGATCGCGTGTAACTTGGCGACATCAATTGTGTTTTGTGGTGTAAGTAAATCGTCCCGAATATGCCACAGCACTGCCTCAGCAATAATTAATCCCGATTGGCTACCTTCATTGCCTAGATAAACTACTTGCTTCAGCACACACTCAATATTAATGGGTGATTCAGCGACTCGTGGCGGACGCACTCGTTTTGAGGGAGCAGGAGTTAGTCCCGCTACTTGAAATTCGTCCACATCTGGCGGAAAGTCTCCACTGGTAGCGTTCATCTGTTCCCCCAATTCTTCAACAACTATGTTAACGACTAGTTCACCCGACTGCTCTATATTCGCTAAAGTATCTTTTTTAGATCCGCGTCGTAGACCGCTGGAGATGGCTAGAGTGGGTGGGCTAGCTGTCACGCCCATAAAAAAACTGAAAGGTGCGACATTGGGCGTACCATCGCTGGCGATCGTTGACACCCAAGCGATCGGTCGGGGAACCACTGAACCAACAAGTAATTGATAGGTATTTCGTGGATCGTTCTGGGAGGGATCGATAATCATTGAGATTTTCCTCACTAAACACTACAGTTTTTCAAAATTCGATCTTGCCGAAGAGAATGTCAATGCTCTTGCTTTTTCTCGCTATCTGTGAGATGTTCATACTCAGTTACGATACTACGACTTATTGACCAATTTACCGTAGTATCGATAGGTTAATTAATTAACCCAAATGCTCACGCCCTAAGTCCGAGTCAAATGTTAAAAGCCCCTAGTACAAGAGTAAAGCCAGCTATGGCTGAACCATGCTACAGAATTTGGATTTGCGTTGGCAGTAACTCCAGAGCAATGAACCACCCACAGTCTCCCTGTGATCCGAGTTACGCAAGAGCCAAGACGCTCCTTCAACTAGCCCAAGACTGTGGGTTTACTAAACCCTGATTTTACAAAACTAGATTATTTCTTGAGATTAAACCACAGACGGACACAAAGAGGAGTCTGAGTGTTTATCTGTGTTTCCAAATATTAAATTCATATTTTTACAATCAGTCTATTTTTCAGAAAAAGGTTGGAAAAAAGACAGGAGCTTTTAAGATGAGACAAATACATCTAGCGGGTTTCTTACTTGCTTCACAAGTTGTTCACTCTCATGCCGTTTGGCGTCATCCCAGAACTGAGTTAGGCTTTCTCGAACCTGAATATTATCAGAATATTGCCCGTGTATTAGAACGTGGCAAGTTCGATTTGGTGTTTTTCGCTGACTCTTTAACAATGCCCGATACCTATGGTGGTAGTTTTACCGAGAGTCTGAAATATGGCGCTCAAGGGGCACTCAGGCTAGATCCACTAGTGCTTGCTACTGCTATGGCAGTTGTTACCAAGCATATTGGTATTGGTGTTACCCGTTCTACTACTTACTATCAACCCTACGACCTGGCGCGGGGATTTGCCACCCTCGACCACCTCAGCAGAGGGCGGGCTGCGTGGAATGTAGTAACTTCAAGTAGGGCTAGTGAAGCAGGTAATTTTGGCTTCGACGAGCATCTAGAACACGATCTCCGGTACGATCGCGCGAATGAATTTCTCGAAGTCGCCTGCAAACTTTGGGGTAGCTGGGAAGAAGGGGCATTAGTTCTGGATAAGGAAAACGGCATCTTTGCTGACCCCTCCAAGGTGAATTATGTTCATCATGTGGGGCAATGGTTGAAGTCACGGGGACCATTGACTGTGCCTCGCTCTCCCCAAGGTCGTCCGGTGATTATTCAAGCTGGTGCTTCTAATAAAGGTAGAGAGTTTGCTGCAAAATGGGCGGAATTAATTTTTGAAATTAGTCCCAATTCCACAGCCATGAAATCCTACTACCAAGATATTAAAACTCGTATGGCTAAATATGGGCGCAAGCCAGACACCTGTAAAATTCTACCTGCGGTGATGCCATTTGTAGGTGAGACAGAAACTATTGCTCAAGAAAAGCAAGCTTTCCACAATGAGTTAGTACATCCTATGGCTGGTTTATTAACTATGTCGAATCATTTAGGCGTTGATCTGTCGCAATATTCTTTAGATCAATCTGTGGAAAAAGTTGAAGCTCAAGATTATCAAAAACTGTTAGCTGTAGTTCAAAGACTGAGTTTAGATAAAACTATAACGCTGAGAGATTTAGGCAAAATTTATGGGAGAAGTCTAGCTGTACCGCAACTAGTTGGTACTCCTATTCAAATTGCTGACAAACTAGAAGCCCTATTTCACGAACAGGCTGGGGATGGTTTTGTGATTTCGCCTGCTTATCTTCCCGGCTCTTTTGATGAGTTTGTCGATTTAGTGATACCGGAATTACAAAAACGTGGGTTATTCCGTAAAGAATATACAGGCAACACTTTAAGGGATTCTTTAGGACTCAATTAAATAATTCGTAATTTGTAATTCAGTTTTGTAACAGGGATTTAGATCCCCAGAACTAATTAATACTCGGTTCGGGAATTTGTAACTAACTTTTTACTAGGAGTTAACTATGTCAGAACCACGTTATGGGATTTGGGCGCCTGTTGGTGGCAATTTTGGCCCTCTCAACACCCCAGAGGAACCTGTGAATGCAAGTTATGAGCGCACGCGATCGCTTATTTTAGAAGCAGAGCGTTTGGGATATGCCAGTACTTTAGTAGCGCAGCACATCGCCAACCCCCGCAGTCTAGAATTAGAACAGTTAGAAACCTGGACGGCATGTGCAGCCTTGGCTGAAGCCACAGAACGAATTGAGATCATCGCTGCAATTAAACCCCTGCTATTCCATCCAGCAGTTTTGGCGAAGATGGCGTTAGGCATTGATGCCATCAGTGGTGGACGTTTTGCGATAAATTTGATCAGTGCCTGGTTTAAACCAGAGATGGAGCGCACTAATATTCCCTTCCCACCTCACGATGAGCGCTACCGCTATTCGGGTGAGTGGTTACGGGTTGTCAAATCCCTCTGGAGTGGCGAGAGGATTAACTTCCAAGGCGAATACTTCAAAATAGAGGATTTGAGTTTTCGGCCCACTCCCATCGCCCAACCGCATCCTCCCATCTACCTTGGAGGGGCATCTGATCCGGCGCAAATATTAGTTGCTGAACAGGCAGATATCTACTTCATTAACGGTCAACCGATTGAGGATGTCCGCAAGGTGATTAAACAAGTTTTAAGTAGACCGCGATCGCTACCCAAACCAGTGCGCTTTGGTCTATCAGCCTTTGTGATTGCTCGTTCCACCGATGCCGAAGCCCAAGCAGAACTTGAGCGACTTATGGCACTCCAGAAGCAAGAAGAACACTTGAAATTAAGTGTTGCCAAGGGAGTTGATCCAGAAGCCGTGATGTTCCAACTCTTTGCCAAAAATCCAGCTGTTGGCGGCAATGGTGGCACAGCAGCAGGGCTGGTTGGGAGCTACGACACGGTGGCTACAAGAGTTGCAGATTTTGTTGATGTCGGAATTGAGACTTTTATGTTGCAATTCAATCCCTTTGCCCAAGAAATGACGCGCTTTGCCCAAGAAATTATGCCGCGAGTGCGCTCTTTACAACTTGTGGCTTGAAGCTAAGTATTAGATCCTCCCCTGCTACATTTTCAAAGAAGCGTTGGGAGGATCATCTAGTGCGATCGCAGCTTTTTTTGTCAACTATTTAATTGACTTTTGACTTTTGACTTTTGACTTTTGACTTCCCCGAATGCAAGAGCGTCCCGTAGGGAAGGGGCTGACCCAGATTCAGGATTTTTGACTGACGCTGGGTCTTTTCTGCAATCAATACAATTCTAAAATTTCTAATTCTGGTGATAGTGGAAAGCCAAACTTCTCATGAAAATGAGGAAACTTGAGTAAAAATAGACACAAAGGTTTATTGTGATAAAAAGCTTTTAGCTTAAAGAAGCGAACATCAAAACCTTCCTTTTGTGCTTCTTTTGATTCAGAAAAGCTTCCCGGAAAAATTTCATCAAAATAAACTTCAAATTTACTTGCCGTTTCCAAGAAAGGTTTACCAATCAATTTAGCACCATTGTCATAAGCAGGGTTAGGTATTGCTTTCCTGTACTCACTTTCGTCGAATCCAGCCCTTAAAAGAAATTCAAAAAATCCGTTAAGTATCTTGAGGTTGTCACTTGTATTAAAGTCTTGCCAACCTTTAACCAAACTATCTTGAAGTTCAAAAAAAATGTTAAGTATAAATTGGGTTTCTACAGAATTTAATTCAGTGGTAGATAGTTTCATCTTTTTAAGTGTTATTTATTCACAAAAATCCACTTCACTTCAATATCATGAAAGTGAATAATTAAAAACGTTATTGCAATCTCAATTAAAAAAATTGAGAGCGCTTAGTCAAACTAAAATCTAGAGTTTTTAAAATTCCTCTACTTCAGCACATCATGTTAAGTAATTATTATTAACAGGTTTTTTATTTGGGGATAATGCAATCCTCAAAGCTGACTAAATTTCCTTTATAACCTGTAGAATTTCTGAAACTATGTGCCAGAAACCTGTGTATTTATACTGCCATATAAGTTTCATATAAGTCAACCAGATTAATCGTAAATTTAAAAATTACTGAATATTACTATTGACAAGTTTATATTCATCTATAATTCATATTTGTCAAAGCAATTTTCTGATCAAAATACGGATAACATAGATATCTTCCTTCTGCCCCAGCCCCGATATTCTACAAATAATTGGGCAGGGAGCAGGGGGCAGCAGGGGGAAAATTCCTCTCCACCGCACCCTTTCTCCCACCTATAGAGTCTCTTCAGCACTTGCTCCCTGCTTGTTCAATTAGAAGGTAATTCTGGGAAACCTTAACTTGTGAGAGCGAGAGCTTTTGCCAGAAGGAACTAGAATTAGGAAACACCTAGCTGGGTTCTTCTGACTTTTGAAATTAGGAGTGCATGTGTGCCAAAATCCCCTAAATATTTGCTGATTGGATCAACCGAGACTTACAGCGGTAAATCTGCAACTGTTCTGGGTTTGTCTCATCAGCTACAGCAAAAAGGACTAGATATTTCCTACGGTAAACCGCTCGGTACGTGTTTGAATTTGTCTAGTGGAACCGTAATTGAGGAAGATGTCCAGTTCATCGCTCTTAGCCTCAATTTGCCGGAAAACCGTGTTGCACCTACAATGCTGGCTTTGGATGAACTAAATGTGCAAAAGCGCTTGCGGGGGGAAGACAAAACCGATTATCAACAGTCCCTAACACAGCAATATTTGCAAATGTCCCAAGGAGATTTGGTGTTACTGGAGGGGCCTGGTGATTTGTCCGAAGGCAATTTGTTTGACTTGTCTTTGCTGCAAATGGCTGAAGTCTTGGATGCTGCTGTGCTGTTAGTAACCCGCTATAAATCGTTGCTTTCGGTTGAGGCGCTATTGGCTGCTAAAGGGCGTGTGGGCGATCGCTTGATTGGAGTTGTGATCAATGATATCCCACTCACCCAACTAGAAGCGGTTGACACTCTCTTGCGCCCATTTTTGGAACAGCAGGGGATTCCGGTGCTAGCAATGCTGCCGAACAGCGATTTGCTCCGCAGTGTCAGTGTTGGCGAACTAGTCAAGCAGTTAAAGGCTGATGTTCTCTGTGGCAACGATCGCCTAGATTTGTTGGTGGAAAGTCTGGCAATTGGAGCGATGAATGTCAACTCCGCTGTGAAGTATTTCCGCAAACGCCGGAATATGGCAGTGGTAACAGGAGGCGATCGCGTGGAAATTCAGCAAGCTGCTTTGGAAACCTCTACCCAATGTTTAATTCTCACCGGACAACTACCACCGCCGCCGTTCATTCTCAGTCGCGCTGAAGAACTAGAAATCCCGATTTTATCTGTTGACTTAGACACCCTCACCACTGTAGAAATTGTTGACCGCACTTTCGGGCAAGTCCGACTCCACGAGCCGATTAAAGTTCAGTGCATTCGCCAATTGATGTCTGAGCATTTTGACATTGACCGCCTGTTATCTAAACTGGGTTTAACTCCGGCAGCAGCATTGTCTTAGGCTGATCAACTCAAACAATTCAAGAGCATCAATGCTCAGTCATCAGTTAGAGGGCTGTATTATTGGCGAAGGCACAGCTGGCTCGCTGTCACCTCCCAGGCGACGGCGTGCTGTCTCTTTCCGCCCCATAGCTGGGACGTGCTTAGTTGCAGCAGCTAATCCAAACACAGGCATATTCCCATAAACCGCCTCATATCTTCCCGGTTCGATTAAATAAGTTTCGTGCCAAATGCCGACACTGCCATCAGCACCAATGGCTTGATTAAACCTTTGCCAAGCTTCTAGATGTGCATCAGCTGGATTTCTGGCAAAACGCTCCAAATCCTCGAACGATCGCCAATACTGAATCAATCCCACTCCTCGCCAGTAAACAAAAGTTTCTCCTCCTAAAAACCCTTTTTCAGGATTCTGATTAAGGCTTCGTAGCATGGGCGACATTGCCCTAGCTGTGGGAATCCATTTGGAAAAAGCGAAGAATTTATTAATTCGCATTCCAATCAGAAACACAACAAAGGGTTGATTAATCTCGGCTGTAAATCGTCCCTGTATTACTTGAGGCATCTATTACTCCTTGCTGTTTTAGCTTAATATGCAACTAATTGCATATAAACATTTTATGCAATTAGTTGCATATGTCAAGTGGTGAATTCAAAATTATGGCATTAGCGCACGCAATATTAGCTGCTCTGGTTGACGCGCCTTGTAGTGGGTATGATTTAGCAAAACGATTCGATGGCTCTGTAGGCTTTTTCTGGTCAGCAAGTCACCAGCAGATTTATCGGGAGTTGTCGAAGCTAGAAGATCAAGGATGGATTAGTTCCGAGTCAATTGTTCAAGCAGGACGCCCAGATAAAAAGCTCTACAAGGTTACAGACTTGGGAGAACAGCAGCTCAAAGAGTGGATTGCTCAACCTTGTGAACCCACACCGATTAAAGATGATTTGCTTGTTAAAATTTTTGCTGGGCATATTGCTTCTAACCAGATGATCTTGGCAGAGCTAGAGCGTCACCGAAAAGCCCACTTAAAAAAATTATCTACGTACAAGGATTTAGAACAAGAATGCTTTCAGAATCCGCAAGAACTCCCAGAATCAGCAAAATTTCAGTATTTGACTCTCCTGAATGGCATTACTTATGAAACACATTGGCTGGCTTGGTGTGACCAAGTAATCCAAACAATCGAAAAATTGTAGCAAAGTCTAACTCAGGTTCGCCTCGCATCTACACGCTGTTTGGTAAAATATCTGGGTCGTTTAATCGGATTATGTCTATCTTTGAGCCAATCAACAGACCTTATTAACCTCGATACATTAGCGCAGGAACTGGCGACAATCCAGCAAACGGGTTCTAAAAGAATTGCCTTGCTGGGTTCTCGTCACGTCCCGATTACGCATCAGAATCTTATTGAAATGATGACATATGCCCTAGTTTTATCGGGTAATCGCATCATTACTTCAGGTGCTACAGGTACAAATTCAGCTGCCATCAAGGGAGCAACGCGGGCTGATCCGAATTTGTTAACGGTGATTCTACCCCAAAGCCTGGAACGCCAGCCTTTGGAATCGCGCCAGCAACTAGAACAGGTAATGCATCTAGTGGAAAATTCCAGTAATGATAATCTGTCACTTGCTGAAGCTAGTTACCTGTGCAACAAGGAAATTGTCTCTCGTTGCCAGCAACTGATCTGCTTTGCATTTCACGACAGTGGTACCCTGTTACAAACTTGTCAAGATGCAGAAGAACAAAGAAAAGTAGTGACCCTCTTCTACTTTGATTAGTCATTTGTCATTTGTCTTTTGTCATTTGTCTTTTATATTTGACTAATGACTGATGACTGATGACTGATGACTGATGACTAATAACCAATAACTAATAAGTAATGATAATTTTTTTGTACTCGATCGCTGCTGCTGCCGTTCTGATTTACTTACCATTTTTGGTGGTAGCTTATGCCCGTGCACAGATTGGGTATGAAATGTTTTCTACTCCTCGTGCTATGTTTGAGAAATTGCCACCATACGCCCAACGAGCTACTTGGGCACATCAGAATACCTTTGAAGCGTTTATGGTGTTTGCGGCAGCGGCCTTGATGGCATATGTAACTGGTGTAAATTCTTCTACAGCACAACTGGCTGCGATCGCCTTTGTGGTGGCCCGTTTGCTATACTCAATTTTTTATATTTTGAATATACCCCTTTTGCGATCGCTGATGTTTGGCATTGGCATCCTTGGCTCTGCCACTCTCTTTTTCTTGAGCATCATCCAAGCTACTAGTTAATTGGGGAGTTGTGGCTGGGGACTGGGAAAAAGTTTTCCCAATACCCAATCCAAAATCCAAAATCTAAAATCCAAAATGTTTTATGGCTTCTACTTTTTCCTTTGACATTGTGAGCGACTTTGACCGACAAGAGTTGGTTAACGCTGTCGATCAAGTTATCCGAGACATCAAAGGTCGTTACGACCTCAAAGACACTCAAACTACTGTCGAGTTAGTCGAAGAAAGTATTAACGTTAGTACTGATAGCGAGTTTACCTTAGATTCTGTACACACCATCCTGCGGGAAAAAGCCGCCAAGCGTAACCTCTCCCAGAAAATCTTTGATTTTGGCAAAGTTGAATCAGCTAGTGGTAATCGCGTCCGTCAAGAAATCAAACTCAAAAAAGGCATCAGTCAGGAAATCGCCAAACAAATTTCCAAATTGATTCGCGACGAATTCAAAAAGGTACAAGCTTCAATCCAAGGGGATGTTGTGCGGGTTTCTGCCAAATCTAAAGATGACTTACAAGTAGTCATGCAGCGGCTGAAACAAGAAGATTACCCAGTAGCTTTGCAATTTACAAATTATCGTTAAAAGATTTGTATGGTGGGCAATGCCCACCCAAAATAAGTTTTGTGATTTTTTTTGTTTGGATGTAATACAGGATAGGGGCGCATCGCTATCCATTGGTGTCAACTTAACGTTAAAACCAGTCTATAAATAGCTTTTAGAGATTGTCTCGTTCCTAGTCGGAGACTAGGAATGCATACTCTTAGGCTCCGCCTTCCTGACTCGCGACACCGCAATAAACAGCATTTCCAGCCAGGGGCTGGAAACGAGGTTTGAAAAGGCTTTTGGCTTAAGTTAACACCACAGGACTTACGCAAGAACTCTCTGAAACTCTTATTCCTTTGTGTCCTTTGCGCCCTTTGCGGTTCGTTTTATCATGATTTTGCGTAAGTCCTGCACCAATGACATATCTAGCCCCTACGAACAATTTGTATTTCACTGCATTGAAAACAGCTACAATCAAGACCGTCCGCTAATACTTTTTTGAAATGCTGGACGCTCAGATAACTGCTTCATATAATTCAACACCGCCGGGTAGGAGCTGAGGTCTAGCTTCAGCATAATGGGAATGTAATTCAGAATAGACCCCACTGCCACATCGACAACAGTGAATTCATTACCCAGCAGAAAAGGTTGCTTACTGAAAATTTCATTTAATGGAGTTAACAAGCGGGGCATTTCCCGATCCCGACTTGCTTCTACAAAAATTCCTGGCCCAAGGGTCGCATTGGCAAACAACACCCATTGGGAAAATACAGCACGTTCCTCTGCTGAAACTGAAGTTTTACCGTACTTATCAGCAAGATATAGCAAAATTGCCCCAGATTCCCAAAGTTTAAAATCTCCATCAACAATTGCTGGAACTTTACCAACTGGATTAATTGCCAAATATGCAGGCTGGAGATGTTCACCCGCCTGCATATCGAGCTTGACAAATTCGTAGGGAATTCCTAGTTCCTCTAAATACCAGTGAACAATTGACGCTCGACTCCTAGTACTGCCGTAGAGTTTTAGCATAATTACTTAAAGAACTTTGTGAGTGTGAGAATGCTGTTTAACGTTGTCCTCTTTAGTGACAACTCTAGCGGCGTTTAACACCCTTTTCCGCTCAATGGAATACTTAAACTCAGTGTAGTTTGTACCTAATGGAATCAGAGATTTTGCAGATTCACGACGCTTGTAGGTACGAGCTGCTGCAAATGCCCGTGGCACAAATTCCTCTCCAAACTGAGCCGACTCTGGGAAGCCATCTGGCAACAGTTGTGAATCGCCATCCAGCACAGATCCCAAAGTTGTTGCATGAGCCAGCTTATAGGAGGTAGGGATGCCCTTTAAAAGCGCTTCCAAAGCCGCGGAGGGAATCGGTTCTATAACTTCGATTTGATAAACTTCTCCATCTTCTTTGACGAAGCAGGTTGCCAAGCCGATAACAATATAATCATCGGTTGCTAAATCAGGGGCATTGGGATAGGAAATTGCAGTTGTCATCGGAAAATTTCTCAAAACTTAAAAATTGAATCCAGAGGATGGGGCATTGGCCAAACAGGGCATGGGGCATTGGGTATTAATTGTTCTCTTCCAGATTCCCCTTATCCCTTATCCTGCTCATCCCCTGTTTAATGAACGGCTTGTTGGCATTCTACCAATTTGTCGCTCTCACTACTTGACTAGTCTTTGAGATTAACATCTGCTATTTCTGGAATTTAACTTCGGGATCAAGTATCCATGATTAGGTTTGAGGAGCAATTGTTTATTTAGGGCGTAAATTTCTCTTATGCGGCTAAGTTAAGTTCTCTCTTGAGATAGCTTTAATGTAACCCTAAATACCTTAGAAATAGACACAGTGGTAAAACCACTAGCAGTAAAAAACTATAATTTTATTTCCAAAAGCATTGATTTAATGTAGGAAAAGATGAATACTCACTCATTTTTAGCTGACGATGACCAGCAAAGTAAGCAATACAAATATGTTTTAAATTATACAATAAATTTTCAAGAGCAGAGGATGAACGATCGCAGCGAATCTACTTTAGGGGATAGCTACTTACGCTCTTGTGCTTTGAAGTCGGCTCAACAAGGAGATTATACTGAGGCGATCGCACTTTTAAGCCAACTAATTTCCCGCCATCCGCACAATGCGGTTGATTACAACAACCGGGGGCTAATTTATTTCCAAAGTGGTGAAAAGCAAAAAGCGCTTTCCGACTATAATACTGCCCTCAAAATCAATCCCAATTTGGCTAGTGCTTATAATAATCGGGCAAATTACTACGCTGCTTGTGGAGAATTAGCAGCAGCACTTGCGGACTACGATCAAGCAATTAATTTTAATCCTCGCCATGTCCGGGCGTGGATTAACCGAGGCATTACCTGGCGTGACTTGGGGCAATATGAGGAGGCAATTGAGAATTTTGAGGTAGCACTGCTTTTGGGTCAACTAGAAGGTCATATCTGGGCTGAACGCGGCAGGACTTACCATCTTTGGGGCGACTGGAATTGTGCGATCGCTGATTATCGTCGCGCCCTCACTCAACTGCCCTCTATCGACAACAGTAAGGATATTACTGGTTGTCGCTTGCGTTTACAACTCAAAAATTGGCTAAACGAGTTGCTATCTGAATCAACGTCCTAATTGGTAGATGAGTTCTTCTGGAGGATTCAAAATTCAAAATAATTGATTAAATTTTGAATTGAAATTTAGTGACGCTGTATCGCTAATGACTAATAGATGATAACTACATAGCTATTCAAAAATTAGCTATTAACCATTATTTATTAGCAATAATATAAATTAACACCCGGTTTATCCGTAGCCTGAATCACAAGAAACCTGAATAATCCCAAATTCGCGATTTGTCTTAGGGTGATGACTCAGTTTGTTCATCTTCTCGGCGATCCTGATTCATCAACACGACCCGACGCTGGCTGGGATCAAATCGGTATCCTTGTTCTTGCATAATAGTTTTAGTTTGCTGAGGATCGAAGTTACGGCCAAATTTCGCCTGCAAACCATTCACATGTCCTTCCATCAGCTTGACTTCAGTACCAATTTCTCGCAACTTTTCTTGCTGTAACCAATGATAAGGCAAAAGTTGTGCTAATGCAGATGCTGCAACGGCTGTAACGGCAAGATTAACCGCTATTTTGGCTGTGCTTTCCAGTGCCATCACCTGGTAAGAACGTTGACGAAGATGCCGCTTTGGTCGAGGAGTGACCCGGCGTTTTTGTATAGGTTGTAACGGTGGTTTGGAGGGTTGAATCGCGTTCATGATGCTAAAAAATAACCTCGTTTAATGAAGGGAAGCACTGTAAAAGCGTTCTGGCGCTAATTACTGCTTGATTTAGCTGTCATATTACTTCATTTTTTTGAAATAACTACAAGTGTTGCAGCAGTTAAAAAATAACCTGGCTTACGTAAGTGCCAGTTTCCTAGCTATTTATGGCATAAAGCCACAAGAAGAAAGGAAATTGCACCCCGTACTGCCAGGATTATTAGCTTTTTAACTGTGTCACATCGTAGCGTTATTTGTAAAGTTCTGTGGCTAATCGCCAAGCTAGAACTCCTGGGATCAGCGCCACAACTAGAGCGATGTAGACTTGAGTATCTGAGATGGAAGATATCTGAGCAATGTACAGAGTATCTAAGATAGGCATGGCTGAAAACCTCCTAACCTGAATAGATTTTGAACAGTTCGTTTACTACTTTTCCTTGTTTTGCCAAGATTGGGGAATATCTTGTTACAAGATGCAACAAAAGCAGTTATTGGTCAGACAATTTTGGATTTTAGATTTTGGATTTTGGATTGACTCCACGGATAAATCCGGGATTGATAAAAATTATGAATTTGTATTTGGGTATCGACTTCGGCACATCTGGCGCCCGCGGTGTGGTAATTGACGAGGAAGCTTCTTATATCCAGGCACAGGTGCGATATCCCTTCCAGGATTCACCAGCCTCTGTTATGCCAAAAATTTGGCAGCAAGCTTTATTTGTGCTGGTGGAACAAATACCTGACCAATTGCGGCGAAAAATTAAAGCGATCGCAATTAATGGTACTTCTTCTACCGTCTTGCTAGTCGATGCTGTTGGCAATCCAATAGATGCACCATTGTTGTATAACGATGCGCGGGGATCATTGGTGCTAGAGCATTTGAGGAGCATAGCACCCCCCAATCATACCGTGTTGAGTGCCACCTCCAGCCTCGCCAAACTTTTGTGGATGAGGCAATTACCCTCTTTTAGCGAAGCTAGATATTTCCTGCATCAAGCAGATTGGCTGGCGTTTCTCCTACATGGGTATTTAGGGATTAGCGATTACCACAATGCTTTAAAGCTGGGTTATGACGTAGAAGAGTTGAAATACCCAGAATGGTTAGAAAAGCTGCAAATACCGATACAGCTACCCAAAGTTTTAACTCCTGGGACTCCCATTGCAAAATTACGCCCTGAAATTGCCGATAAGTTCGGTTTGTGCCGTGATTGTCAGGTATGTGCAGGTACAACTGATAGTATTGCCGCTTTTCTCGCCAGTGGGGCAAAATTACCTGGTGAAGCCGTGACTTCCCTTGGTTCAACATTGGTACTAAAGTTATTAAGTCGTACCCGTGTAGAAGATGCCAGATATGGGATTTACAGCCATCGGTTGGGTGATTTGTGGCTGACTGGGGGTGCTTCTAATACTGGGGGTGCAGTACTTAAGCAATTTTTCACAAACGCTGAGTTAGAAAGCTTTAGCCGGGAGATTGATGCATCAAAAGCCAGTGAGTTAGATTATTATCCATTATTGAAAGCAGGCGATCGCTTTCCGATTAATGATCCCAATCTACCCCCACGTTTGGAACCACGCCCAGATGATCCAGTGGAATTTTTGCATGGGTTGTTAGAAAGCATTGCCCGCATAGAAGCGCGAGGGTATGAATTATTACAGCAAATGGGCGCAGACAAGTTGAGCCGTGTTTACACTGCTGGCGGTGGCGCGGCGAATGATATTTGGACTGCAATTAGGGCGCGTCATTTGCAGGTTCCTGTAGTAGCGTCAGTATATACAGAAGCAGCTTACGGAACGGCGCTGTTGACGATGGGAGGCGGAAGTAAGGGTAAAAAAGAGTAATTGTGTAACAATCTTTTCGTAGGTATTTCGGAAATCAGTATCTATCCCAGTGACAATCGACATATCTAAGCCGATACTGGGATGATTAGATACCGGACTATAGGATTCCAGGTTCATTCTCTGGGCAGCTATTCGGGGATGGGTGCTTCGCCACAAGCGAATGTCATCTATCCCCTTTACTAATTATCCGTGTGAGTTCTGAGGCGATTAAGAGAAAAAGGTTTTTTAAGAAGGTTTGACCTGCGCGATCAAGATTATCATCTAGGGAAAAGGTGAGGCTGTTGACTCTGATTTCGCCACTTTTAATATCTAGTGGCTGTGTCAAGTCTTTGGGGTATATCAAAAAGGCTTGCTTGCATTTTGTTGTGTTAGCGTAGCTGATCATCTGGTGAATATCTGTATTTTCTGCGAGTTCCGGGGTTTTATACTTTGTATCCAAAACCGCTATTGTTTTACCAGTAGCAGCATCACACAGTAATATATCTATACTGAAGTGCCGATTCTGACTAATTTCTATTGGATGTTGTTGTTTGATAAAATAGCCTTGTGGCGTGTTTTTCTGAAGCCATTCTGCAACAAAAAGTTCATATAAATGTGCCATATCGACGAGAAAGGGTAGGGTTTTGTGATTTCCCCTCTCATGACTAGGACTACTATTTTCTAAAAAGAATCGGCATAAATTATGTAATAGTTGATAGTCTGGATTGAGGCGATTATACTGTCTGGCGATACAATCTTCTGCGCTACAAGGTTGCAGCGTTACTAATCCTTGTAAAGCGTGATAAGCTTTTCGTACTGTTGGTGATACTCTTTCTGAACATAAACTGCTACGACCAATGATATAAAGTGTCCATGCCAGGATTTGATTTTCTTTAATATCAGCCGTATGTTCTTCGTAATCGCATTTAAGTTTAACATTCCACGGCTTTTGAATTATCTGTCGCACATCTAGCCTTCCCCGCACATAAGAAAGCTGCTGTGTTTTAGGCAAGTAAGTACGATATAATCCTTTGCGGCACCGTTCTAAAACTTTATCGGCTAAGATATGAGCCAGATTATTATAAAAATTCTCTAGAGATTTACAATCCATCAGCCCTTCGAGAAAGCGAAACCCTTTTAAATTGTAGGCATATTCCAGCATTCCGAAGAGGTTTTGGATAGGCACTTTCGGATTTATTTTTAGATGCAATTCAGGAGTTACAGGAATGTAACCTACCCATCCTTTAGCTTTGAGTTTCCAATGTTGTCTCGTTGTATAGGTAGGAAATTCTATATCTACTTGTGTTTTGTATTTCTCGTATAACTCAACCCCGGCTGGATAGGGTATTTCACCACACTGAAATGATTTACTTTCGTATTCTGTAATGTCAATAATTATTGGTTGTGCTGGGTTTATATCCATAGTTTATTTTTAATTTTATTCCAGCGGAACTGATCTACTTTTTCTAGCTGGTTAAAAAAGTATTCTTCTAAATATGGCTCAATTTCCATGCGCCATATATCTTCTATATCTTCACGTAGGTTGTCTGTTAAAAAGAATGAAATACCAATTTCGTAGTTTTTATCTGCGATCGCCTGATTTAATTGCTGTAAAATGTTAATTAATCCCTCTACTGCAAAACCTCTTTTTCGGTGATAACTTCGCAGCACATCATAGTTTGGGCGAAGTTCAATAAATGCAAAGCGGCGGCGTAGCGCATGATCTATATTGGCAATAGACCTATCTGCTGTATTCATTGTCCCAATAATGCGGACATTTTTTGGGATACGAAAGTTGTTACCGCCAGCTAATGGAATTTCTCTATCTCGATACTCAAGCAAATACATTAATTCACCAAAAACTTGTGCGAGATTAGCGCGGTTTATTTCATCAATGATCAAAACACAAGTTCCTTGATGATCCTCTGCTTCTTTGCAGAATTTTAGAAAACTGCCTGGAAGCAAAGGGTATGTTAATTGTCCATCTTGGCTTTGAGGACGTATACCTTGAATAAAATCCTCATAAGAGTATGCGGGATGAAATTGCACCAATTCTGAGAAGCCATCACTACCACCTATTAAATGTTTTGCAAGGTGTTCAGCAATAAAGGTTTTTCCTGTTCCAGGAGAACCATATAAGATTATTTGCTTTTTGCGATTAATTGTACGTTTCCAGCGTTCTAACTCTGTTTCATTAAACCCAGTTTCCTCATAAATTCGCTTAATAGAATGCTTAGGTTTTAATTTATATGAAGAGAAAAACCTGAATACTTGATTAGCAGCATCCATAACTTGTTGTGATTGCTCAAAATCATCAAAATGACCAGAATTATCAAAACTTATAAAATCTGTGTCTGATAGGTATATTTTATCCATATTTTCTTGATTTTCAAATATTTCTATAATTGCGACTTCATATTTTAAAAATTGGTTATCTTCATAAAAATCTTCATGTTTCTCAGATGATTTAATTATTTTTTCCACTAATATAGTTTCACTAATTAGTTCAGCATCTGTTCTTTGGAAATCATATTCTTCTTCAAATTGTTGATCTTTAATTCCCTGTCCTGCTTTAAATAACATTGAATTACTGTCAAGATTGTCTATTAGTAATTGTATAATTTCCTGTAAAGCAATATCTATAGAATATAAAAGTAAGCTATCTAATTTTGAGTTTGGCACTAGGGGTAAAGCTAAACTATCTACACATTCGATTATGTATTGGAGAGAAGCATCAGCCATTCTAATAGCTCTAATCCACTTGCTCATGTAATAATAAACATAGTATTGCCAATCATCCTCGTTTAATAATTCTAGGTAAAAACTTACAAGAGCAACAAAGCGTATGATCACTTGCAAAAATTCAGGTTTATTAGAATAAGTTGTAAGTCCAGCTTGGATTATTATTTCCCATGCTTGCCAAATCAGTTCTAATGCTTCCCATTCCTGCTTTGATCCTACAGTTGCAATTCGGGAAGCGTAAGCTACATCACCCCAAGTAAGAATATTTTTTTGATTCATATCACAGACGATCTAAATAGCCCAATTCCTTACTTTATAAAATTTAATACTTAGTTATTCAGTATTAAGGCGATCGCAATAAACTTCACTGGGGATATTAAACGATCGCAGTCATGGCAGAAAAACGCCAAATTGTGGGTTTAAAGTAACCGGATACTGCGGCGCTACAGTGTAGAAGCTAATGACAGCAAGCGTAACACGGAGATAAAAAAGTGCAAATCACTAAGCGCAATGTTGAATTAAGAGTAGATGGCAGCTTAATGCGTGTTTATGTAGCGGCTCCCAAAGCAGCAGGAAAATACCCTGGTATTGTCTTCTACAGTGATATTTATCAGTTAGGTGATCCAATGATTCGTCTAGCTAACTACTTAGCAGGATACGGCTATGTAGTAGCAGCCCCAGAAATTTTTCACCGAATTGAGCCAGTTGGCTTAGTAATTGAGCCAGACGATCTTGGACGGATGCGGGGTAATGACGATGCACGTCGAACCTCTGTAGCTGATTATGATGCCGATTGCCTTGCGGTGATTGAATTTCTGAAAGCAGAGAGTGCGGTTTCTCCAAATCAAATAGGCACTTTCGGCTTTTGTATTGGTGGACATTTAGCTTTCCGCGCCGCATTTCAAAGCGAAATTCGGGCTTGTGTCTGCTGTTACCCTACTGGTATTCCCAGTGGCAAACTAGGTAAAGAGGTAGCCGATACAATCCAGAGAGTAAGTGAAATCAAAGGCGAGATGCTAATGGTATTTGGTACTCTTGACCCTCATATACCAGATAGCGATCGTCAAACCATAATAAAAGCAATTGAGAATGCTAACATACCTCACCAAGTTTTCTTGTATGAAGCAGAACATACATTCATGCGCGACGACGGTTATCGTTATGATTCTAGTGCTACCACCGCAGCTTGGTCTGAAATAATAACTTTCTTGGGGCGCATATTTGCAAACTGAAAACTCCTATTATTGCTTTCTTTGCTTAACAGTTAGTAGCCCGTCAAATTTGAGTTGTCTGCAACGCTAACAAACCAGCACCATAAGCAAGTTCATACCTCGGAAAAATCACCTTTACTTCAGGAAACTTCTTAACAATTGATGCTGCAAATCTTTCATGGATCTTGCATTTCCCCCGCCACACACTTCCTGTTGTAACTACTTCTAAAACTGAGTCAGCACTAAAAATTGCATCAATTACTGTAGATGTAGCTTTTACTAACTCTTTTACAGCATCATCAATGATGATATTCGCTACTATATCACCTGACGCTGCTGCAAAATCTACAATTGGTGCTAAAGCAGCTATCTGTTTGACTCCCCATTCTCGGCGATATATTACTTCTATTAAATCTTCTATACTTTCTAAATCAAGATACTGTTTGAAACCTTCTATCAAACTCGTTGACATCTCACGTCCATCAGCAGATTTTAATGCTGCGTTCATACCAGCGATCGCAATTTTATAGGCGCTACCTTCATCTCCTAAAATGTACCCCCAGCCTCCGACTCGCTTAGTATGTCCCTGATGATTTCGCCCAAAAACTATCGAACCAGTACCTGCTGCAACCACAACTCCTACTGGCTGACCAATTCCACCGACTAAAGCAATTAAAGCATCGTTACAAATTACAATATTCGCTGGCTGTAATGCCCAAGTAATAGGCAGAGATTTATTATTCTGCAACTCTTGCACTAAACCTTTTACTACTTTGATATCTGCTGCACGACCTACACCTGCTAAACCCAGGCATATCGCATTAATCTTCAGGGTATTTGTAATTATTGTTGTCTCAACTGCATTCTGAATTGCAGATTGAATAGATTGTAAAGTTGCTTCGATACCTATACTCTGATAATTAGATGGGCCTGCTTCACCACGACCTAGCACTTGACGCAAATCATCCATCAAGACACAAACAGTCTTGCTACCGCCGCCATCTATTCCCAAAACATAACTCATGATCTGTAATAATGTTAATTATTCTGACGCTTCGGTTCTGATTTTAAAGGTATAAAAAAGAGAGCAATCATTCCAGGAATCGTCAGCAAACATACTAAGATAAAAAATAATGGATAGCCAAATGCTTTTTGCAAATAACCGCTAATTAAGCCTGGTAGCATCATTCCTAAAGCCATGATGCCAGTGGAAATAGCAAAATGAGAAGTTTTATATTCGCCTTGGCAAATATACATTAAATAAACACTAAAAGCGGTAAATCCAAACCCATACCCAAATTGCTCTAAAGAAACCAAGGGATACACTAATGTTAGCGAAGGTTTGGTGTAAGCCATATATACATAAAATATATCAGGTAAATTCAAAGCTAAAGCCATAGGAAACAGACACTTTTTTAATCCATATTTAGAAATGAACAAACCTCCTAAAATTCCTCCACAAATCAGGGATATTACCCCAAATGTCCCGTAGACTAACCCGACATCTGATGTTGATAGCCCTAAGCCCCCTACGTCTGGTTTGTCCAATAAAAATAAAGAGGCTATCTTAACAAGCATTGCTTCGCCAAATCTGTAGAGTAAGATAAATGCTAAAATGGCTATAATCTTCTCTTGAGCAAAATATGAGCTAATGATTGACCAAAAGGGTATATTTTCCCTAGCTTGTATTTGTTGCCAATTATCTGATTCAGGTGAGGGTAAAATTAGACGATGGAAAATAAACACGATTGCTAAAATTAAAGCTGAGAAGCCAATAGCTATTGTCCAGCTTAAAGGAATGTTATTGAGAGATACTTCAAGCTGACCTGCTAAAACTACTAATATTCCAGAGCCAAAGATTACAGCAAGTCTATAAAACAGTGAGCGAATACCGACAAAGAAGGCTTGTTGTTCAGGAGATAAAGCCAGCAGATAGAAGCCATCTGTAGCAATATCATAAGTTGCAGAAATAAATGCTCCTATTGTTAATGTTGCGAGGGAGATGAAAAAGAAATTTGGCAGTTGTAAGGAGAAGGCTATCAAACCCAAGCAGCAGAACATGGCAAATTGGGTGTAAAGTATCCATTTGCGTTTGGTAGAGTAAATATCGACAATTGGGCCCCAAAACATTTTGATGACCCAAGGTAGATAGAGAAAACTTGTCCACAAGGTGATTTGAGTATTATCTATTCCGAGTTTTTTGTAAAAGATTACGGAAACTGTGTTGATGATGACGTAAGGGATGCCGGAGGCAAAGTAGAGGGTGGGTATGTATGTCCAAGGGGAAGGAGATATGGTTTGTTTCATGGATTTTGGTTAACGAACCGCAAAGGACGCAAAGAGCGCAAAGAAGATTAAGAAGAAAGTATGATGCGTTTGATGCCGTCTTTGAGGAGAGGGACGTTAAAGTTGATGAGAAGGGCTAGAGGGTAATGAGTCATTTTAAGGTAGGAGAGGACTTGGGCTTCGTGAATGGGGGTTAAATTTTGGACAGCTTTCAATTCAACAATTAGAGAGTCTCCAACCAAAAAATCTAATTTTCCCTCGCCTACTGGACGACCTTTGTAGTGTACTTTTACTGGATGCTCAAACTTATGAGGTATCTCGCGCATCAGAAATTCTTCTCTGAGCGCCTTGTGATAAACCTCCTCTAAAAACCCCGCTCCTAATACCTGATGTACCTCAATCGCTGCCCCAATCACCCTATAAGCTAGGTTTTCTATCTGACCACTTGGTTGCCTCATCTTACCTTCCTCCTCTTCCTTTGCGTCCTTTGCGTCCTTTGCGGTTCGTTTCCATATAAACCCTCTCCAACCCTATGGCAAAATTTATTAAAGTCCTTCCATACCTAGTTTTCCCCGCATGACCGCAACCATTCCCAATCTCCCCAGTCTCTACGATCCCTTTTCCACTGAAGCCAAGTGGCAAAAATTCTGGGAAGACAACCAAGTTTACAAAGCTGACCCCAACAAAGGCGGCGAACCCTACTGCATCGTCATCCCGCCACCGAATGTCACCGGCAGTTTGCACATGGGTCACGCTTTTGAAAGTTCGTTGATTGATACCCTCGTGCGCTACCACCGGATGCAGGGGCGCAATACCTTATGGCTACCCGGAACTGACCACGCCAGCATTGCTGTGCATAGTATGCTGGAAAAGCAACTCAAGACAGAGGGAAAAACTCGCTACGAGTTGGGGCGCGAGAAATTCTTAGAACGCGCTTGGGAATGGAAGGCGGAGTCTGAGGGAACGATTCTGAATCAGCTACGACGCTTGGGTGTCTCGGTGGACTGGTCACGGGAAAGGTTTACCCTGGATGAGGGTTTATCTAAAGCTGTTGTCGAGGCGTTTACTCGTCTTTACGAGGAAGGCTTAATTTATCGTGGTGAATATTTAGTTAACTGGTGTCCAGCTTCTCAGTCGGCTGTGTCTGACGTGGAAGTGGAAAATCAAGAGGTTAATGGAAATCTTTGGCACTTCCGCTATCCCCTCACCGATGGTTCTGGTTATGTGGAAGTGGCGACAACTCGACCAGAAACGATGCTGGGCGATACGGCTGTAGCAGTTAATCCCAATGACGATCGCTACAAACATCTCATCGGCAAAACTGTAACTCTGCCAATTCTACACCGAGAAATTCCGATCATTGGCGATGAATTTGTTGATCCCACTTTCGGCACGGGTTGCGTAAAGATAACTCCCGCCCATGACCCGAATGATTTTGACATGGGTAAGCGTCACAATCTGCCGTTGATCAACATTATGAATAAAGACGGTACTCTCAACGCCAATGCTCTTGAGTTTCAAGGACAAGACCGCTTTGTTGCTAGAAAGAATGTGGTTTCTCGCCTAGAGGCAGATGGCTTTTTGGTGAAGATAGAAGATTATAAGCATACCGTTCCCTACAGCGATCGCGGTAAAGTACCCATTGAACCCCTCCTCTCAACTCAATGGTTTGTCAAAATTCGCCCCCTCGCTGACAAAACCTTAGAATTCCTCGACCAGCAAACTTCTCCAGAGTTTGTCCCCCAACGCTGGACTAAGGTCTATCGTGATTGGCTAGTAAAACTCACTGATTGGTGTATCTCTCGCCAATTATGGTGGGGACACCAAATTCCTGCTTGGTACGCTGTCAGTGAAACGGATGGGCAAATTACCGATAACACGCCGTTTGTGGTGGCGAAATCGGAAACTGAAGCTTGGGAGAAAGGTAAAGCACAATTTGGCGAAAATGTCAAATTAGAACAAGACCCAGATGTGCTAGATACTTGGTTTTCTTCTGGACTCTGGCCGTTTTCAACTTTGGGCTGGCCGGAACAAACTCAGGATTTAGCAACTTATTACCCGACTACTACCTTAGTAACAGGCTTTGACATCATCTTTTTCTGGGTAGCTAGAATGACCATGATGGCTGGGCATTTTACGCAGCAAATGCCTTTCCAAACAGTTTACATCCACGGCTTGGTGCTGGATGAAAAAGGTCAGAAGATGTCAAAAAGCAAAGGTAATGGTATTGACCCACTGTTATTAATTGACAAATATGGTACTGATGCCCTGCGCTACACCCTAATTAGGGAAGTGGCTGGTGCGGGTCAAGATATCCGGTTGGAGTACGATCGCAAAAAGGATGAATCAGCATCGGTAGAGGCATCCCGCAACTTTGCAAACAAGTTGTGGAATGCTGCCCGGTTTGTGATGATGAATTTGGATGGACAGACACCGCAACAACTGGGGAACCCAGTCGCTACCGAATTGAGCGATCGCTGGATTATCTCGCGGTATCATCAAGTTGTCAAACAAACTACCAATTTCATCGACAACTACGGTTTAGGGGAAGCAGCAAAGGGACTGTACGAGTTTATTTGGGGCGATTTCTGCGATCAGTATATTGAACTGGTGAAATCCAGATTGCAAGCAGATGCCGATCCAGCATCGCGGCGGGTAGCACAGCAAACCCTCGGCTACGTACTGGAAGGGATTATGAAACTGCTTCATCCCTTTATGCCTCATATTACCGAGGAAATTTGGCAAACTCTCACCCAACAACCAGCAGATTCTCGGCAAACTTTACCGTTACAAATCTATCCCCAGGTAGATGTAAACTTGATTAATCCAGCTTTGGAAGAACAGTTTGAATTGCTAATTGCGACTATCCGCACAATTCGGAATTTGCGTGCTGAAGCGGATATTAAGCCAGGGGTAAAAGTGACAGCGAATTTGCAAACTGAAAGTGAGAAGGAGCGGGAAATTCTCACTGCTGGACAGTCTTATATTAAAGATTTGGCTAAGGTTGAGACTTTAAGCATTACTGACAAGCAAGAAAACCAAACTGTTGCTGCTAAAAAACCTCAGAGTGGTTTGAAGACAATTGGCTTAGTTATTTTGGCGATTTTCTTAGGTAGATTGGGTTTAGCTGTAGGGAATGCCATTGATGATACTCCCATCGTCGGAACTTTCTTTGAAATAGTTGGTTTTAGTTACACAGCTTGGTTTGTTAGCCAAAATTTACTAACTGCTCAAGCGAGACTTAAGTTATGGAGACGCTTTTTCCCGCAGAGAGAATTAGAACAATCACAAGAACCAGAAAATGCGATTGCTGGTGTGATTGGTACAATACAAGTGCTAATTCCTCTTAGCGGTGTAGTGGATATTGAAGCTGTGCGTGCCAAACTAGAGAAAAGCCTGAGTAAAGCTGAAGCCGAAGTTCAATCCCTGAGTACCAGATTAAACAATCCTAGTTTTGTGGATAGAGCTAGAGCCGACGTAGTACAAGGAGCGCGGGATGCCTTAGCAGAAGCACAGAAGCAAGCTGAAATTTTGCGCGTACGCCTTAAGGCGTTGCCGTAGGCATCGTTTGAAGGGATTGCTGTATGCGTCACCTACATGGCTTAGGATAACTGTAATGGGTAATGGGAAAGTTATTAATTCCCAATCACCCATTACCAATTAAATTTATTCCAAATATCAATTTTGTCCTTGTTTTTTATTAAAAATCATTTTTTAATTTTGAGTGGAACCGGGGACGTTTCCGTTACTCCAGAGAAGTCGAAGCTAAGGCTTCCTTAGATCAGAACTTCTGCGATCGCAAACGCTGCGCCAACGGTGATTTTGAATTTTGAATTGGAGCGAAGCGACTCTCATGCTATATCTAGCCCAGGTGCGTAAAAACGATTTTTTAGACCAGCACCAGTTACGCTTGTTGGCGCGTCAAGAAGCTGATAACTTGTGGGCGATAATTCCAGAAGAGGCTTTTATTCTGCTGGGAAAGGGAAAGATCATGAGTGAAAACTTGCTTGTTTTAGTGGAACTTTCCCCTACAGGCGACATTGAAATACTAGAAGATGCCACCAACTGGGTACTCCATCTGGTACAAAGCTACCTCACCATCGGCATTACCCCGGAATTTTTGCAGCAGGAAGCTGAACGAGCAGAACATTGGCGACAATCCCTGACGTTGCAAAACCAAGACTTAGCGCGACGTTCCTTAGAATTGGAAGCTCGTCGTGAACAAATTCAAGCCTTAGAAGAAAGCCTCAAACGCGATAAAAATGGCTATCTCCAAGAGGAAAGTTAAAAGTTTGCAATTAATTGTATTGCCTATAAAGCCACAGCACCCCTAAGTGTGTATTTATTGCATCGTGACCCAGCAACAGTTTATCTGTCTATTGCTGGGTAATGTACCAATGCTTGCTATAGTTAGCTCCCGTTAGGCAATAGACCTCTTGCACAAATGCAAAATTCGCCCACCCTGCGGGAAGCGAGCTACATCCCCCAACCCCTTCTCCCAAAATTGGGAGAAGGGGAGCCAATTTCAAAGTCCCTCTCCCAAGCTTGGGAGAGGGATTTAGGGTGAGGGCTTTTGATTCATGCAAGAAGTCTAATTACAGTAATATTTGCATTACTAAGCAGTGCGTTATTCGAGAATTGGGCTATTTGAACTTGTCCTATTTGAACTTGTCCTATACCATCAACTCCATCTTTATCAAAGAATAGGTTACCCGTACTTTGATTGTAGACAAAGCGATCGCCTGCTGTTGTAGCATTAGTACCAAGTCGGAACAAGTCGGAATCGAGTCTAGTATCCTGAGATTGGCTGAGTCGGAATTCTGCCTTAGAAATGAAGATAGGGGACTTCCAGTTAAAAAAACATCCCATCCCTGCGGGACGCTCCGCGAACGTAGGGGCGCAAGGCGAAGATCCCCTACAAATGTACAAATAATTTTGGATAATTTATTTTTTGTCAGTCCCTAGTATCATCTCCAACAGTAAAATCGGTGATGATATCATAGCCTCCAGTGCGGGTGTCTGTCAGATAAATCATGTATCCTTGGGTGCAGGTTTATGCTCCAGAACTAAAAATAACCATGAAAAAACTCATCCTCCGGCTGATCTTCGTTATTCTGGTGCTATGTAGATTGGTGGGTTACGCTGCTGTGAATAGCCCAGCGTCTGCTTCCGGTTGCGCGATCATCACCCGTTCCGTCCCTATTAGCAATGGAACGTTGTCCTACAACCAGGTCGGTACCGGACAACCGATCTTACTGCTGCATGGACTATTTGCCAGCAAAGAGCAGTGGAACAATATGATGTGTCAGTTGTCTAAGGCGGGCTATTGGGTGATCGCTCCCGACTTACCAGGCTACGGTAACAGCACTGGGTTCACAACGAGGGACTATGCCCTGGAGAATCAGGTTGCACTGCTGCACCAGTTAACGAATCAGTTAGGAATTCGCTCCAGATTTGATGTGGCAGGGAGTTCGATGGGGGGAGCGATCGCTACCCTTTACAGCCAGCGTTACCCGGAACAGTTGCGTACCTTGCCTTTATCGGTTCACCTTTAGGTGTGACTGATTGGGCAAATAGCTTCAGAAATTCCATCTTTGACGGCATAAACCCCTTTATTCCAATCACCAAAAAACAGTTTGACCTGGAAATTAGCCTGCTGTTTGTCACACCTCCCACCATCCCTGATTCTGTTAAAACAGAGAAAGTGAACGACTACATCACTCGTAACCGTCACTATCAACAGATTTGGGACATCGTGAACCTGTACGATGACGTTCTGTGTCAGGGGCGATCAACTCAGCTTCCGACCCTTGCTATCTGGGGCACAGAAGACAAAATCTACGACATTCGTGGAGCTGATCGGCTGCAACGCTGTATTCCCGCAAGCCAAGTGATCCGATTACCAAAGGCAGGACATCTGCTGCTAATCGAAAATTCAGAGGAGGCAACTGCGGATTACTTAAGATTTCTCAATGTGTTTCACTCTAAAAGCATATTGCCAACGTCTTAGAAAACAGTAATTTTTATGCGTAACTTCTGTATTTCAATCTAAAAGCACATTACTGATGCGTGAGATAGCCGTGCCAGCAAGCCGCTGCTACAGTATATATGAAATCTTGGGGGTTTCAGGCTTTATGACCATTGGACTGTATTACTTGTCCAGTAAATCTGTATATCTATACTCAAAGTGCAACTAAGGTCTTAGAAAAGCTGGAAGAGTTGGGTTATATAGTTGCTAGAGTGAATGATTTATGAGTTAAAAAAAGTTTTTAACTCATAATTTTTACTAGGATGCCAATAATTGCCGAATTAACCTGGCTACAGCCTTTTGCGTGAAGCGGCTGGCAATTTGTTGACCCAAACGTTGGACATCAGAATTTACCAATAACTGGGCAATTTGGGGCGCAAGTTGTACTGGATCAAAGCCTCGTGTTTCTCGGAGAATACCCAATATACGTTTAATATGCTCTAAGGTTTGTTGTTGCTCAACTGTCGCCGCCGGAGTTTCATTAACTGCTGTCAACCCAACGCGTTCTCGCAGCAGATAGGTAAAGTTATGCAAAATATTTTTACCTAAAGCATCAAGTCCGTTAACAGATTCATCTACCAGTTTGTCACGAATGAAAGCACCGCGTTCAGATGAC
Organism: uncultured Nostoc sp.; assembly: GCF_937863485.1. GTDB lineage: Bacteria > Cyanobacteriota > Cyanobacteriia > Cyanobacteriales > Nostocaceae > Nostoc. Next base: position 43,890 of record NZ_CALMFY010000213.1, read on the forward strand.
AGAAATTCTATCCCCTGATTCAGCACTAAATCAAAGTCGTAGTCTTGACTCTTACGCGCATTAAGTAACAAGTTTTCTAAGCGATTCCAGCGAAATCTGCCATCTTTAAATAGCAAATCTTGCAATGATGTTCTTAATTGCGGTGCTGGGTCTGTTAACAGGCGTTTAGAAACGTAGGGATAAGCTTCACTGAGGACTTTAAAGTTGGGATCTATAAATATTGCAATCCCTTCAAGCGTCACCAGAGAGCGAATAATTAAAGCGTAGTAGGGCGGTACGCGGAAAGGATACTCATACATCAAAGCCGATAGTTCATCGGTAATGCTTTTAATGTTAAGTTCGGCTACGCTGGCTCCTTGGGCATCAGCAAAGACTCTGGCAAAAGCTGGGATAATTGGTGTTAAATCAGTTTCTGGTGATAAGAAATCTAATTTAACGTAGTCTTTTGCTAATCCTTCAAAGTCGCGGTTGACGACGTGGACGATCGCTTCAATTAAACCATAACGCTGTGCTGGCTTAATCTCGCTCATCATCCCAAAGTCGAGATAAGCCAATTTGCCATCGGTTGTTGCTAACAAATTACCAGGGTGGGGATCGGCGTGGAAAAATCCATGTTCTAGCAGTTGGCGTAGGGAACACTGGACACCCACTTCAATTAGATAACGAGCATCTATCCCTTGGGCGCTAATTTCTTCTGTCTGGGTTAATTTCGTGCCGTTAATCCATTCCATCGTCAACACACGACGATTGGTATATTCCCAGTAAATTTGCGGTACATATACGTCTTTGATGTGACCGTATAACTCGAAAAATCTTTCGGCATTTTCACCTTCATGGATGTAGTCCATCTCTTCAAAAATGCGATCGCCTAATTCATCGAGAATACCAACTAAGTCACTTCTTACCCGCTTGATCTTTTTCTGCGCCCAGGCGGCGAGGTTACGCAAAATATACAAGTCAATTGTGATCCCCTCTCTTAAATCGGGGCGTTGGACTTTAACAGCGACTTCTTCACCAGTTTTTAGCTTACCTTTATAGACTTGTCCCAATGAAGCCGCAGCAATTGGCTGGGGTGAGAGTTCGGCGTAAACCTCTTCTGGAGGGGCACCAAGTTCTTCTTTAATAAACTGGTAAGCAATTTCGTTGGCAAAAGGCGGTAATTGGTCTTGTAGCTTAGTTAATTCTTCTAAGTATACGGGAGGAACCAGATCCGGTCTGGTGGACAAAGCTTGTCCAATTTTGATGTAAGCAGGCCCCAGTTGGGTCAGCAAGACTCGTAGCTGAGTGGCTCGGCGGCGGTTATTTTTGACGACAATTCCCCGTTTGCTATCCGACCACAACCCAAAAGCAAAGGATAGAGTCGGCCCCAAGACGGCGAAAATCCGTCGGATAACTTGCACTTTTCTGTTTTGATAATGCGCCGCTATGCCCACGGGATCGTAAAGCGTCTGAGGTTGGGCTATTATCCTTAGCTGTTGGGCGGCTGAAAGTTCTGGCGATTGGACAACCAAGCCTTGTGTACCATTTTCTTCTGGCACTACATCAATAACGTCCAGTTCGCCTCGGCGATTTGTGCCGTTGCGACTGTCCTCCTGAATCGGTCGGGAACTAGGGGGAAGTGTCTTAACAATCATGAAGAAGGCCACCAGTCAGAACGATCACATTAAGTATTGTAACAATATGTTCAGGCTTGAGCATTGGGCACTTGTACTGAGCGTTGCCGAAGTATGGGGCAAACAGGGCATTGGAATTAAAATAATTTTTTTCCAGTTCCCAGTCGTTTGCTACACTTAAATGGGCATACTAGTTCAATAGTAGTAGGTATTGCTAGTTGCTGAAATATCATACTTATTGTCCTGTAAGTTAGAAGTATCCGGCATCTGTCCTAACGGAGAATTTGGTTTGATGTTGCTTTGCCTGCGAATTGAAAACTTTGCCCTAATTGACCAACTGGAATTGGAATTTGACGCGGGACTAAATGTATTGACAGGTGAAACCGGCGCTGGAAAATCGATTATTTTGGATGCCATTGATGCCGCTTTGGGTGGCAAAGTCTCTAGTCGAGTGATTCGTACGGGGACAAGTCGGGCAATGGTAGAAGCTACTTTCACCTCAAACGCCCCCCTAGCAGCTTGGTTGAGTGAACAGGAAATAGATTTACTTGATGAAAATTCCGTAGTCATTAGCCGAGAAATCACAGCCACTGCTAGTAATGTCCGCAGTCGATCGCGGGTGAATGGCGTGTTGGTAAATCGGCAGATTATGGGCGGAATGCGCGATCGCTTAGTGGAAATCACAGCCCAAGGTCAAACGGTACAAGTGGGACAATCTGCCCAAGTCCGGGACTGGTTAGATTTATATGGCGGCGACTGCTTGATGCAGCAACGTCATAAAGTTGCCACCAGCTTCAGCATTTACCAACAGGCGCATTTAGCACTAGAAAAACGCCGGACATCAGAACGGGAACGGTTGCAACAATTCGACTTGCTCACCTATCAAGTGCAGGAACTGGGAACAGCCAATCTGACTGAACCTGATGAATTGGAACAGTTGGGACAAGAACGGGAACGTCTGAATCACGTCGTCGATTTGCAACAGATGAGTTACAAAGTTTATCAGGCTTTGTATCAAAACGATAATGAAATCCCAGCCGCAGCAGATTTATTGGGAGACAGTGAGGCAACATTAAATGACATGGTGGAATACGACACCCAACTGCAACCCCTATTGGAATTGGTAAGAGACGCGCAAGCTGCGGTAATGGAAGTGGGAAGGCAAATTAATGCCTATGGGGATGGTTTGGAAGCCGATCCCCACAGGTTGGAAGAGGTGGAACTCCGCGTTCGGGAATTAAAGCAAATTTGCCGCAAGTATGGGCCGACACTAAAAGAAGCGATCGCTTATTACCAACGTATTCAAGGGGAATTAGCGGTACTTAACGACAGCGAACAATCTATCGAAAGTTTGGAACAGCAAGAAAAGGCGTGTTTTGAGAAACTCACCCAAGCAAGTAATCAGTTAACTCAACTGCGGAGTAAGGCGGCTGCGAATTTAGAATCACGTTTGATAGCTGAACTCAAGCCCCTAGCGATGGAAAAGGTAAAGTTTCAGGTTGAGATAGTGCCTGCTTCTCCAACTGCCACCGGAGCAGATAAAATTACCTTTACATTTAGTCCCAACCCTGGAGAACCACTACAACCTTTAACAGAAATTGCCTCTGGTGGGGAAATGAGCCGCTTTTTACTGGCGCTGAAAGCTTGTTTTTCTCAGGTTGATGTGGCTGGGACAATGGTATTTGATGAAATTGATGTCGGAGTTTCGGGAAGAGTAGCCCAAGCGATCGCGGAAAAATTACACCAATTAAGTCAACGCAATCAAGTATTGTGTGTCACTCACCAGCCTTTAGTTGCGGCAATGGCTGATCGGCATTTCCGCGTAGATAAGCTAACTATTAATCAAGGCAAAGGTAAAAAAGCCAACGATGATAACGCCGAACAGCGTACAGTTGTCAGAGTTACTACTTTGGATAATTTAACCACTCGCCGAGAAGAACTTGCGCAGTTAGCTGGTGGTAAATCTGCAAGTGATGCGATCGCTTTTGCCGAATCTCTGTTATCACAAGCTGCTAACCACCGCCGTGGGAACCCAAGTTGATCGGTAGCATTATTAAACTACATCCACCTTGAAAACTGTAGTTCTTTCCGTATGAAAAGAAAAAACCTTCATCCCCCAGCCGCTTCTGGCAATATTGCCAGAAGCGGAGCCGGAAAGAAGTCCCTCTCCCCCTACTTGGGCTACGGTGTACACACAAGTTGGAAAAACTTTATCTAGCAAAGATTTGCAGTGAAGCAGCGCTGAAGGAGGGTTTCCCTCCGTAGGCGACTGCTGAACCCGTTCGCGTAGCGTCTCCGATAGGAGAAGGGTGCGTTACGCTGGCGTGACAAAGCTAAATTGTTGCAATCATGGCGATGCCTGCGGTTCTTGCTAGCCAACGCATTTGTTATTTCGGCGGACTCATTTGTTATTTCGGCGATGCCTACGGCTGGCTACGCCAACGCATTTGTTGATTTGGCGATGCCTACGGCTGGCTACGCCAACGCATTTGTTGATTTGGCGTTCGCATTTGTTGATTTGGCGTTCGCATTTGTTGATTTGGCGTTCGCATTTGTTATTTCGGCGTGTCCATAACGCACCCTACGAAACTACTAGAATTGAAACCTATGCTGGTCATACTTGTGTGTACACCCTAGCCTACTTGGGAGAGGGATTTATGGTGAGGGCAAAAACTACGGTTCTCAACATAGATGAGGTTTAAATACTTATACCAATTCTGTATGAAGATGCGCCAAACGAAATGAGGAACGAACCGCAAAGGACGCAAAGGACACAAAGAAAGAAAGAAAGAAAGAAAGAAAGAAATAAGAAGCCAAGAAAATTTGGCGCAGCCTCACAAAGAAATGGTATTAACCACAGATTTTCCGAAAACTATTTTTTCAAGTAAGTAGTTACCTAAATAATTTTACGAATAATTAAAGGTTTGTAGTAAGCGACTCTAGCCTTGAAAATAGGGATAGAGCCGCTTACTACGAGCCAATTCAATTAATTTTACATTGCGTAACTTAGTTTGATTTATTCTTGCCTACTTACTTATTTGATTCCAAGTTACTAAACCATGTTTTTTTCCAAAACCTTTTCAGTGATACAAGACACGATTAATTCTTCCTACTAAACTCGTTCTAGCTACAAAGGGTGAAAGCAGATATCTGTGCTAGAGGCAATTCATGGATTGCCCATACAATGTTCTGGACTTCACTAATTGAAAACTCTTATCAGCCTACAACAAAGGCGATCGCTACTATTTACAGTGACTAATCATCGGCAAAAAATTAAAGATAAATTTACACCGCTGATGCTTCTAGTAATGACTGACCGAGATAACCTCCTTCAGCTTTGACACCAGGTAAAGCGAAGAAATATCCACCACCAATAGGGCGAATGTACTCCTCCAAAGGTTCCCCAATCAGGCGATTTTGCACTGTCACAAACCCCTTCTCTAAATCAGCTTGAAAACAAACAAACAACAAACCCATATCTAAATGTCCAGATTTGTCAAACCCGCGTGAATAATTGAAACCACGCCGCAGAATCAAACTCGACTCTGATTTGCGAGGATTAGCAAGGCGGATATGAGCATTTAGAGGAATTTGTTTACCTTTAGGGTCTTGATCATAATTGGGAATATCTTTCTCGTGCTTCATCCCCAAGGGTGCGCCAATTTCCTTGTTTCGCCCAATAATTGTCTCTTGCTCCTGTAGTGGTGTACGATCCCAGCGTTCGACTAAGTTGCGGATCACCCGCACCACTTGATAACTTCCCCCTACTGTCCAAGCAGGTTCACTAATGTTTGGCTGTACCCAAACGATCCGGTTCATCAATTTGTCGTCACTAGCATTTAGATTTGCCGTCCCATCTTTAAAACCAAGCAGGTTACGCACCGTAGATTTGCCTTGTTTTTTGTGGGTATTCGGCGGCAGAAACCCCGCTATTTGCCAACGTAAAGTGAGCAAGTCAGGTAAGTTCTTAATGATGTCACGTAAAGCGTGGAGATTCGATTCCTCAGTATTGGCACAGAATTGCAACAGTATATCCCCATGACATAAATCTGGGTCAAGCTGGTCATTGGGAAAATTGGCCATAGTATCTAACCGCTTGGGTTTTAAATTGCCAAGTCCAAAGCGGTTGTCGAATAGTGAGTTACCCACAGCTATGGTGATTGTCAGGTTATTGGGAGCAATCTCTGGGCCCATAATCCCGGAATCACTGGGTGGAAATTTAGGGTCGCGCGGCTTGGGTGTTCCCCCTGCCATGAGAAACTGGATGCGCTCAGTTAAAGTTTTGAACAACCGCACTAAATCAGCTTTATTTGTAGCAGTTGTATCAAATGCTACAAATAAGCCGGAAGCAGGAGTAGGAGTAAGAATACCTGCTTGGTGAAACCCAAAGAAGGGCACAACCTCTTCAGATGGGTCAAGAGTTGTTCCCAGAAGAGTACGATAACCCAAAGTCGTCAAAGCTGCTATTCCACCTGCTGCTGCCATGCCGATTAACAAGTCACGACGGCCTAGCTTAGGAGTAATGCGTAAACTTGGTTGCTTTGTAATAGACATAATTTACTCGTCTAGGAATTCTTGATCAATTAGTTAACGCCCAGAGTGCCGCGCAACTGAGACAAATCTTCCGAAAGGGCAGCGATCGCTGTTTTCATGTCTTTCTTGTCTGCTTCACTCACTTTGTCGTAAGTAGCAAAACCACCATCAGGGGTTTTGTATTTAGCAAGTTTTTGGTTAACTTTGGTGAAATTTGTATCCACACGCGCTAATAAATCTGGGTTGGCTTTTTGGATGACGGGGCGCAATAACTCCACAATCTTTTGGGAACCATCTACATTAGCGCTGAAGTCCCAGAGGTCAGTATGACTGTAGCGATCTTCTTCCCCAGAAATTTTGGTAGCAGCCACTTCTTCAATCAAGCCAGCAGCACCGCCAACCATATTTTTCGGTTCAATGGTCAAGGTGGCAATGCGCTTTTGTAGGTCTAGTCCATCTTTGTGTAGCTTTTCGGCAAAGGGTTTCATGCCTTTTGTAGTTTTGTCCTGGAATAAAGCTTTCTCTATGCGATGGTATCCAGTGAATTGTGGGTCAGCCTCTTTTTTAGCAAAGTCATCAGCACGGGAATCCATAGTTTTATCGAGATCGGAGAAAAGTTCCGCTATCGGTTCTGCACGTTCCCAGTGGACATGAGTAGGGGCATAGAGTTTCGTAGCTTTAGCAACGTCTCCAGCAATCACAGCATCCGTGAAGGTCTTGTTGTCTGCCACTAGTTGGTCAGTTTCTTTAGTGACGTAGACTTTGTATTCGGCGATCGCACCCACTAATTGTCCTTGATCTACAGTCCCTTTGGCTTCAGAATTTCCTCCTCCTGCTTTGACTGTGATTTTCCCTTTGGGATTGCTGCGTAAACCGCAAGCCATGTCATATTCACCCGGTTGTAGATTGGTTTTGAGTTTTTGAACGAAGCCAGGAGCAATATTTTCCTTTTCCTCAATCACTTTCACTCCAGACAAAATCTCCCATTCTAAAGGTTGGCTGCTTTTGTTGGTAAGCACAAAGTTGTTTTCCCCAGATGCTAGTGTCAGCTGATTGGGTTCGCAACCTTTATCTGTCACAGTCAAAGCAGTTTCTGGAGAATTTTTAGTAAAGGTATCGCTGGCTACCTTAGCTTCTGGAGAATTATTCGTGGAAGTATCGCCTGATTTGTTGGATTCACAGGCAGCTACTGTCAAGGCAATTAGACAGATAATTGTTGAGTACTTTAAAACATTTTTCATTGTTGTATTTTCCTAAAAATTATTCAAGTAGCTAGGAATGCCTTGCTGTAGTCTTCTGTCCAGCGTTATCCCCTAAGAAGAACAGCGACATGGTAGGAATTAGATAGCCAAAATAGGCGATCGCCTCGCTGACAGTCGGGGTATCGTTATAGCCAAAAAATCCCGTCAAAAGTGAACCGAGAAACCCGTTTTTAGGAAGTACCCCGCTAGCATCGAATACTACTGTTTGTAGTGAATTCCAGACTCCGGCTTCATGGAAAGCTCTCACCCCACTTGCTAAGAGTCCAGCAGCAACCACGATAATGAAGACTCCTGTCCATTTAAAAAATCGCTTCAAGTTGATGCGGATACCACCCTGATAGATGCCTACACCGACGGCTAGGGCGGCTGCATATCCAAACAATGCCCCCACGGGAGCTTGAATTCCCAAATTTTGCTGAAACGTGGCCAGCAAAAACACTACTGTTTCCAGACCTTCCCGCAGGACTGCAAAGAATGCCATCCCCACTAGTGCTATACCCCATTTATCTCCCGACTGAATGGCAGTTTCAATTTGAGACTGTAACTCGCCTTTAATCGAACGAGCAGCACGGCGCATCCAGAAAACCATCCAGGTGAGAACCCCAACTGCGACGATGGAAATTACCGCTTCAAATAGTTCCTGTTCTTTCTGCGGAAACTCCTGACTGGTTATTTGCAAAATAATTCCAGCACCTAGACAAAGAAAAGTTGCTAGTGCGATGCCAATCCAGACTGACTTCATCAAATGGGTACGTCCAGTTTGCTTGAGATAACTGGCAATGATCCCCACGACAAGTGCAGCTTCAACGCCCTCTCGGAACATAATCAAGAAGGGAAAAAGCATGGATAACCTTATTAGTTATAATTACTATCAAATCATCATGAGAATAATAACTTACTTGAGAACATTTGTATATAACTGCGAGTTAAAAATCTCTAAAATCCTGGAAAAATAAATTTTCCATTTAAATGACAGTCTGTCAAAAAAATATTGCCGACTGTAAATTATTACTCAATTGAACTACGTAAATTAATTAAACAACTCATGCAACGCATTGCTAGAGCGCCAGTCCAGTAAAAGGAGTTGATGTAAAATATAGAATATGGGTATTGTTTAAATTAAACATTTAGGCTCTCCGTTTTGATGCGATCGCTAAAAATAAGACTTAAATATTTAGCCTAGAATAGGCGTTTATCTGTACACACATACTTTTATTTTGTCAATAGGTATTAGTGGACAGGCTCTCTAAGAGTCGTTTCCAGTGCTTTCACTTTTGGGCGTTGGATAGCAAAGGGTTAGTTCAACACCTGTGTTTTTCGCATTAGCTAACGTATATCAGCTAGCAATTAGGATTGTGTCATACATCTTGTGTACCCACCAGCTTTTAATTGCTGCAATGGCTGACCGTCATTTCCGTGTGGATAAGCAAACTATATAATCAAGGCAAAGGTAAAAAAGCCAACAATGGCAACGCCGAGCAAGCAGCGTACCGTTGTAAGAGTTACTACCTTAGATAATTTAACCACTCGCTGGGAAGAACTAGCGCAGTTAACTGGTCAGGACTTACGCAAGAACTCTCTGAAACTCTTATTCCTTTGTGTCCTTTGCGACGGCAGTCGCTACAACGGGGGGAACCCCCGCAACGCGCTGCCTCTCCTTTGCGGTTCGTTTTATCATGATTTTGCGTAAGTCCTGCTGGTGAGAAATCTGCAAATGCGATCGCATTTGCAGAATCTCTATTATTACAAGCTGCTAACCACCATCGTGGGGAGCAAACTTAACAAGTTTAAGTTGGCAATTCTGAAAGAGGTAAGGAATAGGTTTACCACTTCCCTTCTCCAGACACTGTTTGAGGTATGTGAACAATCTGCTTCTTGAAGTTTTAAAAGTAGCATTATTGTATTATGATTTTTTATGTCCATTTGTCAAGCCCGATTTATACCAATTTAAATGATTTTTCCCGGCAAATTTCAGTAGTAAAAGTCTCTAAAGATTTGACATCAGCATCTAAAGATTTTTCATTGTAAAAAGAAATTAAGTTTTATATATTTATTGAGATAACGAGTGTTAATTACAGGTTTTTTTCCTCACAAAATTTCATCAAAACACTCTGTAATTCAGTCGATAAATCTCAAGATTAGCAATTAAAAAAACAAAAAAAGCTACCAAGGAAGCTAAATTGTGTTTTCTGGAAATTTATTAATGAAGCAAAATTTATATCCTAATAGGAGGATTAAATCTAATGGCATCTGATACAAATTCTGTTTTTGGTAACTCCCTTGGTGGTAGTCAGGCTAGCAATCTCAGCGATCCGTTCGCACCTGGAGGCGCTTTTGGCATCCCAACGGCTAACAGCTTCGACTTTGATAAGTATGGTATTCCAAAAGAAGGCAGCTTTGACCCTACTAAGTATGGTATTCCAAAAGAAGGCAGCTTTGACCCTACTAAGTATGGTATTCCAAAAGAAGGCAGCTTTAATTTGGGTAGCTCTGTGATCCCAACGTCTAACAGCTTTGACCCTACTAAGTATGGAATTCCAAATGAAGGCAGCTCAAATTTGGGTAGTCCAACTAATGGCAGTACAGCAAATTTTGGTGCTAGTGACAGTCCTTTCCCGATTGCTTAGTGCCAATTGCATAACTTTCAAGGCAATTGAAGTTAGACATTATCCCAAAATTCTGGGTTTTTCTACCTTTTAATTAGGCGATGTGCTACTTTCGCTAAACAAAAATTCCACTCTATGCAAAAGCTACGATATTCTGATTGTTATCTCTTGCTGGGGTGGAATTTTTGTTATCTATGTAAGATTTGATAGTGGCTATAACTTCATCATCTGATACTACCATTTTCCTTTTTATATTGAAACAATTCTGTCTTTTGAAGGCGTTTTTTGGCTGATATAAGACTCATATTTGATTTTGGAAATATGACTAGGGGAGCCAGTGGGTTGCGGACTCCGTTCTAACACAACGCCAGTCCGCTCAAGTCGGGACCGCCCACGCGGCTGGCTCCCCTACGTATACTTAGATTTTTTCAAAAATTAAATCGGATTCCTATAGAATGCAATTTATATAAACAGATAAGTACTTCTATTTATACTCCTGCAAAGCCCCTAACTTCCGAATTCCCGGCCAAATCATAGCTGTAGCAATCACTACTACAATTGTACCAATTCCACCACCCACAACCGAAATTACCGGGCCAAACAATGCAGCAGTCAAGCCTGACTCAAAGCCCCCTAACTCATTCGAGGCACTAATAAACACGCTATTAATAGCAGCAACCCGACCACGCAAATGATCTGGAGTTCTGATTTGAACTAATGTATGGCGAATCACAACGCTAATACTATCCAGTGCGCCACCAAGGGTCAGCATCAACATAGACAGCCAAAACGAACGAGAAAGCCCAAAGATAATTGTTACAACCCCAAAACCAACCACTGACCACAATAAGGCTGGGCCTGCTTTGCGTAACGGTGGTAAATATGCTAGGGTAATCGCCATAGTCAAAGCACCGATGGAGTTGGCTGCCTGTAAATATCCCAATTCCACTGGCCCCACATGTAAAATATCTTTGGCAAAGATGGGTAGCAACGCGATCGCACCACCCAACAATACAGCAAACATATCCAATGTAATCGCTGCTAAAATCAAGTGATTCTGCCAAACAAACTTAGCACCAGCTGACAGGGCTTTGAATGAAATTGGCTCAGTTGAGCGAGTACCTTTTTGCTCTTTAATCGCCAGCGTTAAAATAAAACACAGCAACGCGGCGATCGCTGCTAGCACATATACGCCTGTAGCACTTCCTAGCAACGCGATGCCGAATCCCCCTAAGGTAGGGCCAATCACAGCGGCTAATTGAAAGCTACTACTATTCCAAGTAGCTGCATTCGTAAACACACTGACAGGTATCAACTGCCACATCAGAGCATCACTAGCAGGTCTGGAGAACGCCCTAGCGACACCTGTTAATACTAAGCAGGCGTAAATTAGAAAAATTGCACCTTGAGTATAGGAAAGCACTGCCAAAGCCAGCGAGCAGAGAGCTAGCAACATCACTGACAGTAACATGATGAGTTTGCGATCGCGGCGATCGGCCACATGTCCGGTAATCAATGTGAGAGCAATCATCGGCAAGACTTGCGCTAGCCCCACACCACCTAGAATGATAGGTGAGTTAGTCCGTTCATAGAGTTCCCAGCCGATAGCTACAGTTTGCATTTGCGACCCTATGGACAGCACCAGCCGTCCAATGGTAAATAGCCGATAGTCTCGAAACTTTAGGGCTGCAAAGGGATCGTGCTGTACAACCTCAGATTTATGGGGATTTGAGTTCGGTTTTCTCGAAGACATTTTTTAGTAGAGTTAAGCCTTCTTCAATGTTGGAAATTTGTTCTTCTGTAAGACCTTTCAGGAGATCGGTAATATGAGCACGAGTTTGATCTTGGGATTGCTTCAGATGGTGTTTTCCATCTTCAGTCAAATTGAGCAGCACCCGCCGCCGCTCTTGAGGATGAGCTATGCGTTGTACAAAGTCGCGTTGTACCAAGCGTTCTATGGTTGCTGATGCTGTGGCAGAGGTGACACCTAAATGCTCTGCCAAATCAGATAATGAAGCACCAGGATTGCGGTTGATAAATGCCAGCGATCGCAACTGAGGTATAGATAAAAAGGCGGCACTATGGGCACGCATATCCGCTCGGATAAACCGCATCATTAATGGAACTGTGTCCATTACCCTAGCGGCACATTCTTCGGAAGTTGCACCTTGAGTAGGTTTATCCAAGGTCATGGGCTTGTTGTTCTCCTGATTACATCGCCAGCCGTGGATCAAGTTTTCCACCAATGATGGCTAAGATTATTAATGTTAATAAGAGAATTGTACAATCCCGACCAAAGTCATAGATGCTAGTTCCATTACGGATTACATTGCTACGCGTGGATAAAGTCGTCCACCAATGATCGCCAAGACTGTTACTGTTAATAAGAGAATTGCCAAATCCCAACCAAAGCCATAAACGCTGATTCCATCCACTAGCATTGTGCTGCGTAAGGCGTCAACCTCATAAGTTAAGGGATTCAAGTGGGAAATAAACTTTAACCAGTCGGGCATCATTGAGATCGGATAAATAGCATTGCTGGCAAAAAATAACGGCATGGTTAACATTTGTCCAATTCCGGTCATCCGCTCTCTGGTTTTTGCCAAACAGCCAATAATTAATGAAAAAAGACAAAAGCAAGCCGCTCCCAGCATCACTATTACTAGCACTTGCCCAAAAGCTAGAGGATGGAGATTTAATTTTACATGTAAGACAAAAGACAATACATAAATTACTGCTACCTGTGATAAGCACCGTACCCCACATGCTAGAGCTTTGCCCAAGACCATTGCTAGACGGGGTGTAGGACTAGCAAGGAATTTATGTACAATTCCTAAATCTCGCTCCCAAATTAGTGTCATTCCACCGGTGAAAATAGCTACATTTAACACGCTTTGAGCGAGAATGCCAGCAGCCATGAAGTCTAAATATGGTAAGTTTCCTGTCGGAACTTCCCGAAGTTTGGAGAACACTTGCCCAAAAATCAGCAACCATAATGACGGTTGCACTGATCTGACTACTAAATCAGTGGGATCGTGGCGGAGTTTACGCACTTCCAATTCCGCGATCGCCAGAGTTTTCGTAATTAGCTCTTTAATTGCAGAGATCAGATTGGCTCGGCGAGTAGGTGGTGTTTTAACCCAACCGTTGAGCAGTACGTCTGGTTCTGGCTGTGTCACGGTAGTTGACTCCTGATGTTAACTGGTCGCCTGTATAGTAAATAAAGACATCATCCAAAGTTGCGTTTGGTTTATCTAAAGAGGCTTTTAAATCGCTTGGTGTCCCTGTGGTAACGACTTCACCTTGCTGCATAATCGCCACTCGGTTACATAGGTTGTCCGCTTCTTCTAAAAAGTGGGTTGTTAAAAATATAGTTGTGCCGTAATCAGCACAGAGTTGTAGCACAAGTTGCCATACTTGAGTTCGAGCGATGGGATCTAGTCCAACAGTCGGCTCATCCAGAAACAAAATTTGGGGTTGATGTAGAACTGATACGCCGATTTCCAGCTTGCGGATCATCCCACCAGAGTAGTTTCGTACCAAGCGCTGCGCCGCATCTTGCAAACCCATGTATTCTAGAATTTCATAGATGCGGCGATCGCGTCCTTTGGCAGGTATTCCATACAGCTTGGCGAAGATTAAGAGATTTTCGTAACCCGTGAGGCTACCATCAGCAGAGAGCGCCTGGGGGACATAGCCGATAGCTCGTCTCACAGGATTAGGTTGACGAGTCACATCATAGCCAGCCAAAGTTGCTTTCCCTGCACTGATAGGCAGTAAAGTTGTCAACATCTTAATCACTGTACTTTTCCCTGCGCCATTGGGCCCAAGCAGCCCAAATACTTCGCCCTGTTCCACAGATATGCTCAGGTTATTAACAGCCGTTAACTTACCAAAACGGCGTGTAAGTCCCTGAGTTTCCAAAATCAGCGGTTTTGGTTCGCTAGGAGGTTCTAACCGATTTATTTTTCCCGTCAGTATTGTCACAAGTTTGATGCACTTCAATTAATTAGCAAAACTAACTATTAGCTTCTCAATATATTTGCCCGAAGTCAATAGACTTCTTGTAAAAATTTGAATGAGAGTAAAAGAAAACTCAGTAGAATGGTGGCGAGGTTATTGATGGGCGAAGTATCACTGATAAATAAATCGCAAACACTTGCTAGGATAGTCAACAGGCGAAGAAATGTTCAGTATGCCTACTGCTGCCCAGCTAGAGAGTCTATACCGCATTGCCTGTTCAATTCTTCAGCATACTTGGGCTGAGATAGAACATGACCTTGGATACAAAAGCAAAAATTCACCTCCCCAACCAATTCAGCGGAGATTTTCCCGTCTTGCTGCACTTCTCGAAGGGGCTGATGAGGAATTTAAACATCTTCGCAATGCAATTGAGGAGTATAAAATTCAGGTAGAAGATAGTATGAATCAAAATAATTTGAACAATGTAAGAATTGATATAGAGTCAATTAAGGAGTTTATACAAAGAGAACCTTTAGTTAAACAAATAAGTCAAGCTATATCTAACAAAATAAAATTACCTCTCGTAGAAAACCAAAAGGTTGAATCGGATACAATCGAGTACCTATTGTATTCAGGTTATTCTACTATTGGAGAAATTAAAAGAGATTTAGAACAATATAGAGACCAAATTATAAAATTTACAGTGTTATGGATGAATGAAAGCGGTAGAAATAACTTTAGCTATATTACTTGTGAAGTAGCATTAATACGTCTTTCTTATATCAAATTAGCTTTGATAGGGAATGCGCCTCATATAATAGAGCGTCTCAAGTTGTTTCCTCTTAATATAGGTACTGAAGAACAATTTAAACAACTTGCTGCTCGGATTTTGAAAACATATAAAGACATAAATTCGTAAAATTTATGATTTGAGGCAATGAGATAGCTTACTATACAATCTTTTATTTGCATGAGATTTTTGAGAATATGGAAGGCTCTATAGCAATCCTAAATGATTTAATTCTGTGTAAGCATTTGGAAGTGATACAAGATGACTAAAAGTAGAATTGAGTTCCTGAATGTAGTAGCACTAACAGTTGATTTACCTGAATACAATCTGTACCGTGGTCAAGTTGGCACAGTAGCAGAATTATTAGCTGGTGGTGCTGCATTTGAGGTTGAATTTAGCGATCGCAATGGACGCACTTATGAATCTGTCGGTTTACGCCCAGAGCAAATTATGGTGTTACATTTTGAGCCAGCATCCCCTGATTCAGTAAGGCCAATGGTGACAGCATAAGTTGTTGTGCCCAGAGCGATGCCCACGGCTGGCTATTCGGCGTCGCAGCTTTATCAGATATTCTGAAATAAAATCATATCTATAAATCTTCCACAAAATATCCGATTATGTATGCACTGCTAGACGGCAATCATTCAGAAGCACGTCAAGTTCTTTTACAACTTTCCAAGGATTTCTGCCTTTTAACACAGCAGCGATCGCAGCCTCATAAGGATTTCTACCTGTTCTTTTCACAGCAGCTATTGCAGCTTGATTTGATAATCCTCGGACACTAACTAGCCATGCCGCTAATACATGTCCAGTACGTCCAATTCCACCAGAGCAGTGTACTACGACTTTCTCATTTTGCTTATCTGCTTCGATTAAGAAAGGAAGTATTTTCTGTGTCAGGGTTTCTAAATCAGATAGATGGAAATCTGCAATTGGTGCCCAACAAACTAGCTGATTACCAAATTCCTGTTTGTATGTATCCAGAAGTCCAGAGTAATAAGCTAGCTGTTGATCAGGAAGAAGGCAGCAAACTCGCTTGATATCTTGATACTTCATGAATTGTATCCAATTTTGAACCTTATTGTTAGTGTATCCAGGTCGTGCAGCACCAAACACTATTTGCTCGTTTTCCCAAGCTGGGGCAAACTTATATATCTTTAACAGTCTGACTTCGGAATCTTGGAAGTTGCTCGTTGCAGCCATAAAATAGTTAGTTATTTTTTGATTAAATAGAATACTTTGCCGGAGCCTTCAGGAGGTAAATTACATATTATAAATCTGCGTCGATAATATCACGTTCGGATCAGATATCTCCAGAAATTAATTATGCATTGCCTGAAATCTTTGGTAGCAGATGAAGCCCTCTCTTTATTCAAAAGTACACAAGCAACATTTCTCGTTGACTCACTCAATGATTTTAGAGGAACACTTATTCAGCAGCGTGCAGCGATTCTAGCGGAACCGAATAAAATTCCCACTAGAATCAATATGCGAGTGATGCATCCTGATGGAACAATTATTGAGTATGTTGAGTTCGCTTGATTAATTTTTAGCCCAAAAAGGATCTGCTATGAAGGCTACAATCAGACTAGCTAATGAAAGTGATGCCTTAAAAATGCTGGCAATTTATGCGCCAGTTGTTCGAGAAACTTCGATTTCCTTTGAGATAGAACCTCCTAGTGAAACGGAATTTCAAGGGCGCATCAAGAACTATCAACAGCAAATGCCTTGGCTAGTGTGTCAAATTAACGGTGAACTTCTAGGTTATGCCTATGCTACTCCCTACCGGACTCGTGCCGCTTACCAATGGTCTGTGGAATCATCTGTGTACGTAAATGTTGAGCATCGCAGAAAAGGAGTTGCTAAAGCCTTGTATAGTTCCCTTTTTCAGTTACTTCAACTCCAAGGATTTTACAACGTTTTTGCCGCGATCGCTTTACCTAATCCAGCAAGTGTAGCTGTGCATGAGGCTATCGGTTTTTCACCTGTAGGTGTATTTTGCAGAGTTGGGTATAAATTTAGTGAGTGGCATGATGTCGGGTGGTGGCAACTATCTCTGCAACAAGAGCAACCGCTACCTGTAAATCCACCTCTTTCTTTGCTAGAACTTCAAAAATTGTCTCTGTGGGATGAAGCTTTAAGAAGTGGACTCCTGCTACTTCGAGTTTAAATTAGCTTCTTGCCATTATAGATCCTGGCATACTAACTTTTGAAGTACTTTTGGGATTTAGAAAAGTTTTTAAATCTAATTCAAACATAGGATTTTTAAATACTCTTGCACAGCAGTAAATAGTCCTACCTCCAAAGCATCGGCAATCAAGGCATGACCAATAGACACTTCAATTATGCCAGAAATTGAACAGAACTTTTCTAAGTTTTGTAGATTTAAATCATGCCCAGCGTTGACTCCTAAACCAATTTCCTGAGCCTTTTGTGTTGCTTGTTGGTAGTCTTGAAATACAGACTCTACATTGCCATTACGAAAAGCTGTAGCATAAGGTTCTGTATATAGCTCAATGCGATCGCTTCCAATCTCTTTAGCACGTTTAATTTGAGTTAAGTCAGTATCCATAAACAAGCTAACTCGAACTCCGAGGTCTTTTAACTCTCGAATGATTGGTCTGAGCCAAAAGCCATCTGTAGCCAGATCCCATCCGTGGTCTGATGTGAAAGCATCAGGTGCATCGGGAACTAAGGTACACTGCGTTGGTTTGATTTTTCGGACTATCTCTAAAAATTCAGGTGAGGGATTACCTTCTATGTTGAACTCAACAGTCAATATCTGCGCCAGTGCATCGACATCTTCGGGCTTGATATGTCGTTGGTCTGGGCGTGGGTGAACTGTGATTCCCTGTGCGCCAGCTTTAATGCAGGTAAAAGCCGCTTCAATCACACTCGGTCTACCAAAATTTCGAGTATTCCTGAGTAAAGCGACTTTGTTAAGGTTAACGCTGAGATTGGTCATACTACAAAATTTAGTCCATCGTTAGGTTTGTTATTTACCGCCTGACATATAAATAATTTGTGGATTTTACGAATAGTTGAATATGGATCTAAAAAGTATTTAAATCGCTCGGCATTATAAACTTGAGGTACGAGGAATATATCTGCGATCGTTGGTTCCTTGTCGGGAGCGGGTACATACAATTTTCAGTAAAACTGAATTGGTGTCTCATTATTTCTGTCGTAATCATTAACTTGTTAATTTAGCTTGTAACATCATTCGTAATTCCCAAATTAGGAATTACGAATTAGGAATTAGGAATTATTCACTTTGCCTTGCCAAACAATTTCCTTAACTTTGATTTCTTTCGGGATCAATTTAATTTTGTAGAAAGTATCTGCAACCTCTTGTTGTTTAGTAATTATTTCATCTGTGAGCGGAAGTACATCATACTCACGCCGCTTTTCTGCTATTTCCAATACAGGAGCATCTATACCCAAAGCAGGGGAAAGAAATTTAGCAACTTCACCAGGATTATTCTTTGCCCAGTTGCTGACTTTCTTGACCTGATCTAGAACTATTTTCAAGGCATCCGGCTTGGCATCAACAAAAGATTTTGCAGCCAGATAATAACCACGATTGGGAGCTAATCCCGTCGCGTCAGCTAAAGTCCGTGCGCCTGTTGCTGCTTCTGCTGCGGCTAAATAAGGGTCCCAAATTGCCCAAGCATCAACGTTTTTTCTCTCAAAGACAGCACGAGCATCGGCGGGAGTGAGAGTTACTCGTTGGATGTCACTGTACTGTACTCCTGCCTTTTCCAGTGCTTTCACCAATAGGTAGTTAGCATTAGAACCTTTGGCAAAAGCAATTTTTTTGCCCTTGAGTTCAGCCACACTTTTAATAGGTGAATCCTTGGGTACCAGGATGGCTTCAGCCTTGGGACTCCAAGGATCGTAGGCAACATAAACCAAAGGAACACCCCCAGCTTGAGCAAATATAGGTGGTGATTCTCCGGTATAACCAAAATCAATACTGCCTGCATTCAATGCCTCTAGGAGTGGGGGGCCAGCCGGAAATTCTGACCAAGTTACGGAAGATCCTGAAGCTGCAAAAGCTTTCTCTAATTCCCCTCTCGCCTTCAGTGCATAGAGGACAGTTGACGCTTTCTGGTAACCTATATGAACTGTAGTGCCGCTAGCTGCTGGGCTAGGACTAGTTGTCTCTTGTGTGCCATTGTTGCTTGCGCTTGGAGAACAAGCAGAGACAGCCAAAGTTAAACTAAATCCCACTGCAAACAGTAGGGAAAAGGTGCGGATTCTTTGTTGTTGGAACCTTTGGAGGAAGGCAAAACCCATACCCAACAGTTGGGTTAAAGAGAACTTATTCAACATCATCACTCTGCCTTCAGGGTAAATTAATATCAGACTTCAGCTAACCTCCGGCATAACTCCGGCAAGTTTATTGGTTTACCGTATGATTAGAGAATGATAAAAATATCACATAGTTAAGGCTAAAAAGCAAGTTTATTCGCTGAATAAAAAATTTTTCTTAAAGCTATGGCTATTGGTGTCAAATCTAAACTCAATCGGATCACAAAGTAGGCGATGATAGATAATATTCTTCAACAACAAATTGAGTACTATCGTGCTAGAGCCAACGAATATGATCAGTGGTTCTATAGGATAGGACGCTACGATCGCGGTATCGAAAACAATCAGCGGTGGTTTAATGAAGTAGCTGTTATCAAAAATACATTACACCAAATTGGCGTGGTGGATGATATTTTAGAGTTAGCATGTGGAACAGGTATCTGGACGCAGGAGCTTTTAAGTATCGGTAAAAAAATTACTGCGATCGATGCCTCTGAAGAAGTGATTGCAATTAATCGCTCTAAGTTATTTTCACTGAGTGTTGAATATCACTTAATTGATTTATTTACATGGCAACCTGATTCTGAATATGATTTAGTGTTCTTTGCTTTTTGGCTGTCTCATGTGCCACCAAAATTACTCGATTCATTTTTGACGAAAGTTTATCAATCTGTTCGCGTTGGTGGACAAGTATTTATCATTGACTCTTCTTTTGAACCGACATCCACGGCTAACAATCATATCCTTGAAGACGACGGAAACATATATAAAACCCGTAAGTTAAATAATGGTCAAGAATTCCAGATTTTCAAAATTTTTTATCAGCCAGATGAACTTAAGGATAAGCTAAAAAAAGCAAGTTTTCAGGCTGAGGTGAAGGTGACAGATAACTATTTTATTTATGCACAGGGGAAAAAGGTTTAGCAGATAGCCCACAGGGAGCATCCCAAATGTGTAAAACATAATTTGTCATTGCGTAGGCGGAGCCTTCCTACAGGGTACGGAATGCAGTCAAGCAAAGCAATCGTTTTGTACAGATGAAGTGAATTGCAACATTTGGGCTACCTTGCGGGTTCTGAGTTCGGAAAGCGTCTGGTAGAGTTGGACTACGCTTCATTAGTAAATTTGCTTGCATTGGGATGCTCCCTAGTACCGCAAGGCGGAAATCAAAACTCAAAAGTCAAAAGTCAAAAGTATAACGGAATGAGCTTTTTAGGATTTTTAAATGGTTGCTCTATTTACGCCGTGTTGTACTAGCTCACAGACTTCTGACACACTCCTGAGAGGATGTCTGAGAAGTATCAAATATTTGCTGATCCCTCCACTCCCCACGCCAGTCACTCCACTTGGGGAAACCCCAGATGCTTTCTACAAGACCAGAGGCGAACGCGGACTCGTTGGCGCAGCTTCTGGTAGAGAAGAGGCTGCGCTATGGGCGGCAGGCATCGTCTCACGCCACTTGACGCCAGTCCGCTCAAGTCGCCAGAGCCTTTCGGCAGTTCCTCCTGGGGGAAACCCCCTACAGCCCTACGGGCATCCTACGGCAGGCGCTAACCTCTCACGAATGGGAGAAGACCGGACTGCCGACGCTCCTACGTCGCTCTAAGCGTTGGCGGAGCCTCTCTAAGAGTTGCCATGCCGCAGTACGCTGCGCTAACACCACACGGCTGGCTCCTCTACTTGAAGCCCAAGACCGCATTAGCTCTCCATGAGCAAGTGGTGTGAATTTAGAGGGATCTCTAAGCGTTTGGTGTATACAAAAAAGTTTTCAGACATCCTCTAAAGCTAGGTACTGATGCTTGAGCATGTATATATATTGGTAATAGCTATACAGATGACTTCTGTGGAGCTAAAGGTGTAGAAATGAAATGTATTTTGATTGACAGTGAACAACGTGATCAAGAGCTAGGTAAACAGAGAGTTGAAGACCTTTTTCAAATTGAAGATAGGCTATTTATTGATCAATCTTAGTAAACTATGATTGCCGAATAAGCAAAATAAAATACACTAGCTGCCTAATAGACAGTTTGCAATGCAAATTATTAAAGTACTAACCAGAGTCTATCTAAGTCCGATAGAGTTGGATGAGGCGATCGCTTTCTATGAAAACCTTTTTACAGAAAAATGTTGGTTGTGGTTTCAATATTCTGAGGCGGAGTTAGAACTCGCAGGTGTGGGTTCTATTCTTTTAATTGCTGGTTCAGCTGAAACACTCTCTCCATTCAAAAGTACACACGCAACATTTCTCGTTGACTCCCTCAATGATTTTAAAGAAGTACTTATTCAGCAGGGTGCAGTGATTCTGGTGGAACCTAACAATGTTCCTACTGGATTTAATATGCGAGCGATGCATCCTGATGGAACCATTATTGAGTATATTGAGTTTGGATAATTAATTTTTAACCCAAAAAGGATTTGCTGTGAAGGCTGCAATCAGACTGGCTAATCAAAATGATCCAACAGCGCTACAGCAATCCTAAATCATTCGTGAGAGATAAAATCGCTGAAATGCCTATAAACACGTACTTTTAATCTCCGTATTTTCTCACATTTCAAATCGGATTGCTATAGCGCAAGAAGCAAGAAAGCTTATACAGTTAGCTTTTTAGGTTTTTTCAACTGGATAGTTCTTTATGCCGTGCTGCACTAGTACGCCACGGCGTAAATAGAGCAACCATTTAAAATCTCTAAAGAGCTTATTCAATAATACTTTTGACTTTTGAACGCCAGTTGCTTCTCCTGTCGGAGACGCTGCGCGAACAAGTCGGCAGAGCCGGACGCCAGTCGCTCATGGGGGAAACCCCCTACAGCCCTTTGGGCATCCTACGGCAGGCGCTAGCCTCTCCCTTTGGGAGAAGCTAGCGCTGGCTCCCCAACGCACTGGCTCCTTTTGACTTTTGACTTTTGACTTTTGACTTCCCCGAAGGGGCTGACTTCCGCCTTGCGGCACTAGTCGCTTGCTGTATTTTGGGAGATAAAGGCTACTCAAAAATTCTTAGCGAATTTTCCGGAATCGATAACAGCGGGGTGGTATCACTTATTAGAGCATCGATATTATACTGAACCTCTATAACTAACCTTCGGGGAATATAGCCCCATTGTTTCTGCTCAAAAGCCCGGTCATGAAGACCGGGCTTTTGATGTTTATACCAAGTTGCAGTCGAGCAATTACGGGTTAGAGCGATGCTTACGGCTGGCTACGCCTACGCAGCCCTTGTTTAAACTGTCTGTGTATCAAATAAAACTCTTGTCCAGAAACTTTTAAGAGATTTTATCGGTCTGGTTCTCCAAATTCTACAAAAATCAACTAATGTCATCTTCTGCTAAAGGTATTCCCGGATTACCTGATTTGACGCATCCGATTGAGCTTGTCCAATTTGGAACCCAGGCGCTCAAAGCTTCACTGTTATTAGTATTTTTGATTGTAGCTTTGGGAGTTGCGTAGCTTGCCGCCGTAGGCATCGCTCTGATCAGTTTTTCCCTGCGTCGAAGCCAGCCGGAACAACTTATATTCATCGGCGAATGGGCTATTCGTTATTCCCAACTGTTGCGGGGATTACAGCATTTAACTCTGGTATTAGTTCTGTTAGTACCGGGATTTTTTCTCTGTTCAACTTTAACCCTCTTTTGTCACTCTCGTCGTAGTATAATCAGTGACAACCCCTAG
>NZ_CALMFY010000214.1:0-234 GCF_937863485.1 uncultured Nostoc sp.
GATGTCAGGGATATACTTCACCGCCGCCTGCCCGAAATTGCACAATGCCACTGCTGCACCGCTACGAACAGATGAGTCAACCTTTTCATCCTTGAGGATGTTGGCGATGTCAGGAATATACTTCGACGCCGCATGCCCCAAATTGCCTAATGCCCATGCCGCAGTGCAACGAACATATAAGTATTCCTTTTCATCGTTGAGGATATTGGCGGATTTATGGGAAATCTACTACGG
>NZ_CALMFY010000214.1:244-5167 GCF_937863485.1 uncultured Nostoc sp.
CACGCACCCGACTCATCACTCTCGCTCGTTCGGTTTGGTGGGCTCGTAGATGTGTATCAGAGACAGAGTTTGCCCAATGCCACTGCCGCACTGCTACGAACAGATGAGTCAACCTTTTCATCCTTGAGAATGTTGGCAATATCAGGGATATACTTCGTCGCTACCTGCCCCAGGTTGCCTAATGCCGCTGCCGCACCAGAACGAACGTTAGCTTTTACTTTTTCATCCTTGAGGATATTGGCAATGTCAGGAATATACTTCGTCGCCGCTTGCCCCAAATTACCTAATGCCCTTGCCGCAGTGCCACGCACATCTAAGTATTCCTTTTCATCGTTGAGGATATTGGCGGATTTCTGGGCAATCTCCTCCGGTTTCTTAAGCACGCTTTTTAAATCTTGCAGTTTATATCTAGCTAATTTGTCCAAGGCATATAGCTTTACTTTGGGGTAGCTGTCGTCAAGGGCTGCTAGTATACCCTCAATCTGCCAGGGTTGGGGTGGTGGTTTGGGAGTTTCTTTGGCGCTAACCCAAGGTAGAGCCAGGAAGAAGGAAAAAATGAAAGCTAAAGCATAAAGGATAAAGCCAGAAGGCTTGCTCGTATGGCGGTGAGTTGTGACCATGTTTGGGACAAGGTGGCAGATTACACGCGGTTAACGGTATAGTACCCAGCTTGCTCGAAGTTCTAAAGAAAGCAGCAATTCGTAATTCGTAATTAAGAAAGTCGGATTTAATCTGGGTTTGCAGATTTGTATCTCTAGGCTTGTTTTGGAGAGTGGGTATAAAAGTTGCTGCATCTGTGCCCGTTGTAGACATTGCACAAAAGCTGAGTCTGAGAATATTAAAATCATGTTGAGTCTCAAGAATCGCCTGAAAATTAATTACCCAGACTTATAGCGGTTCTCGTTTACGTAAGGTACACCCGTAAGGGCACGGCAATGCCGTGCCCCTACACCTGGCGATATAATGTTGTACCGCATCTAAATGGGAACCGCTATATAGGGAATTGTTTATCAGTGATTAAAGTTATATCTTGCACTTGCCCCATATCCCGCCTGAGAATAAATTCTCAGGCTAATAGCGCAAGTCCACTCAAGTGGACTATAAATCTTATTCAGTCTTCTTTAGAAGACTTTAGCTAGTAGCCCCAAAATTCATTCTGAGGCGTTTGTGCGGACTGGTGCAAATTCTGAGTAAACAAATTTGATGTTAATACTTGCCTACGAGTATTAAAGACTCGTCCGCGAGTATCAAAGACTCGTCTACGAGTATTAAAGACTTGCTCACGAGTATCAAAGACTCGCTCACGAGTATCAAAGACTCGCTCACGAGTATCAAAGACTCTCGCACGAGTATCAAAGACTCTCGCGCGAGTATCAAAGACTCGTCCGCAAGTATTAAAGACTCATTAATGAAGTTCAACTACTCATTCACGGAGTTCAAAGACTATAGCACTTCTTGTTTGAATGCAGTACACCACGATAAACAGTAAGGGCACAGCATTGCTGTGCCCCTACGAACGCTTGTATTTGACGCAAGCGAGAACGGCTATAAACCTCTGGCAATATTTGCCTATAAATCAGAAGCAGCTTTGCTAGGTTTATTTTTAATAGCTTTAAAACGATCGCCTAACTGTTCAGCAATAGTTTTTAACCCTGGAGTTTTCTTTGCAGCAGTCTTCACGTAGTCGTAAACTGTCAAACTGCTACCCATTGCTTCGCTGCCGACTGCCATTAGGGTATCATCTACTTGTTCTGTCAGTTGTCGTAATCCAATCAACAGTTCAGTAAGCGTCGCTGCTAGTTGATAATCCCGCACAAACTCATCTACATTAAAGCTGGCTGGGAGAATTTCTCGGTTAGACTGGGCAGCAGTCAGGCTGGTGTTGACAAAGGCTAGGCTTTTATCGCCCATCTTAAATAACTTGCGTCGTTCTTCCACACTCAGGGTTACAAGAAAAGGCATCTTTGCTTGGATAGTTGCAAAGGCTGCTTTAATTTCTTGGATATCTGCTGGGGAAAGGGAAGCGGTGATGTTTTGGTAAGCCATTGGATATTTACCGTAGTGAATCTGTTTGTTATGATTCCCACTGGTAAATGCGATCGCACAAATTTGGCATTAGGGTATTATCTGACAATTCAACTCATCTGGAAAACCTCTCTCTAAATCTCTCTTTTTTTAGGAGAGAGACTTTGAACTTTCCCCCTTCCCGCGACGAGTTGGGGGTTAGGGGGTTAGGTTTTTCGTAAGCTTTTTAGAGCGATCGCATTGCGGACATCATTGGTGGCGCGATCGCTCTAGCAACCAGCGCACGCACCACAGTTTGTCCTAACTGAGTTTGTAGTTGTTGCACCTTAGCAGCACTGCTGCGGACATCAGCTTTGGCTTTGTTGATAATAGCTTGGGCGTTACCAATATTCGCCTGGGCACTATGCACATTACAACATTTTAAACAAGAGTAATTACTTAAAATATGCGAAAAATATTTATGTAGATTATGATACATGATATTGTCTAATCTCATTTAGCTACTCTAGGTCACACACCATTGGTATTTACCAAAGTAATCAGATATGTTCAATGCCACTGAAATTTTAATTGATGCCTTTGTAAATGAAATTCGAGAAGGCTACCGTCGCACCTATGGCTGCTTCAAAAATGATTATCAGGACATTATCGCCTGGGCTGGTAACATGGCTTTGGAAAACATTGCCAATAGCGACGCCCTTTACCACAATGTTGAACACACTGTTCTTGTCACCCTGGTAGGTCAAGAAATCTTACGTGGCAAACACATTCGGGAAGGCGGTGTTTCCAGTGAAGACTGGTTGCATTGTATCATTTCCTTACTGAGTCATGATATTGGCTACGTTAAGGGAGTTTGCCGACAAGACCGAGAAACAGCAGGCTTATATGCCACGGGTAAAAATGGCAAAATGATTTCTGTAGCTCCTGGCGCTTCTGATGCCAGTCTGACGCCGTATCATGTTGATAGAGCCAAGCTTTTTATTGATGAGCGTTTTGGAGGTCACAAGTTGATAGATGCTCAGGCAATTAAGAGCAATATTGAATTGACTCGATTTCCCGTGCCTGCGGCAGAAGATCATCAAGATACAAAGTGCTTTGCAGGATTAGTCCGGGCTGCTGATTTGATTGGTCAACTAAGCGACCCACGTTACCTGAAGAAAATTACTTCTTTATTTTACGAGTTTGAAGAAACTGGTGTAAATAAAGTTTTGGGCTATAAAACCCCTGCCGATTTACGAAATAACTACGCTAAATTTTACTGGAATGGTGTCTATCCTTATATCCAAGATGGACTGCATTATCTATCATTGACACAACAGGGAAAACAAATTCTCGCTAATCTTTACTCTAATGTGTTTGTTGTAGAACATGAAAAACAACAGGAAGAACAGC
This sequence comes from uncultured Nostoc sp., assembly GCF_937863485.1. Taxonomy (GTDB): domain Bacteria; phylum Cyanobacteriota; class Cyanobacteriia; order Cyanobacteriales; family Nostocaceae; genus Nostoc. The sequence continues at coordinate 3,662 of NZ_CALMFY010000214.1, forward strand.
AGCGGTATTTAGAGAAGTTAGGAGTGGGGAGTTGAGAGTAGAGACGCGATTAATCGCGTCTGTCTGTACAGGAGTTAGAAGTAGAGACGCGATTAATCGCGTCTGTCTGTACAGGAGTTTGGAGTTTGAAGTTGAGAATTATTAATCATCAGTTATAAATTAAGATAAAAGTTTAATAACTCATAACTCATAACTTATAACTCCTAACTACTATGGATTGGTGGCGACGACTGAAGAAAAATCCTTTGGCACGATTTGGGGCAATTTTGCTGTTAGTTTTCTACATAGCAGTAATTGCAGCCGATTTCGTGGCTCCTTATGACCCTTATGTTTCACAGGCCAATGGTTCACTGTTGCCACCAACTAAGATACACTGGGTTTCTCAGTCAGGACAGTTTATTGGGCCCCATGTTTATCCAACGACTCAGGGAGATACTAATTTAGAAACAGGTGATCGCCAACTCGTTGTAGACTTCAAAAAACCCTCACCCCTGCGTCTATTTGTCTCCGGGCCAGAATACCGATTATTGCAGATGAGTTTGCCATTACCCCCGAAGTGGGATGAAGTCACAATCTTTCCTGGTATCCCCTTAAATTGGCATTTGTTTGGCACAACAAGTGGGGCAAAATTCAACATCTTGGGCACTGATGACCAAGGCCGCGACGAATTTAGTCGCCTGCTGCATGGCGGTCGCATCAGTATGTTTATCGGGATTTTTGGTATTATCATTGCCTATCCCCTCGGTTTGCTCATCGGGGGAATTTCTGGCTATTTCGGCGGTGTGACTGATAGCATCATTATGCGCTTGGCAGAAGTAGTAATGACTTTCCCTAGTATTTATCTTTTGGTGACTTTGGGAGCAGTCTTACCAGCTGGTTTAAGCAGTACCCAGCGCTTTTTGCTGATTGTGGTGATTACTTCGGTTATTCGCTGGGCTGGTTTAGCACGGGTCATTCGCGGACAGGTACTATCAATTAAAGAGCGAGAATTTGTGCAAGCGGCACGCGCAATGGGCGGAAACCCACTTTATATCATCCTCCGCCACGTTTTGCCGCAAATGGCTAGTTATATAGTTATCTCTGCTACTCTTGCAATTCCTAGCTTTATTGAATCAGAAGCGATACTGAGTCTCATCGGCTTGGGAATTCAACAACCAGACCCCTCTTGGGGCAATATGCTTTCTCTGGCTAGCAATGCTTCAATTTTGGTACTGCAACCTTGGTTAATCTGGCCGCCGGCTGTGCTGATTATCTTCACAGTGCTAGCATTCAACTTACTCGGTGATGGATTAAGAGATGCTCTCGACCCCCGGAGTTTGAGAAGATAAGCTCTCAGAATAGCAAATGCGATCGCTGAAGTAGCAAATGCGATCGCCGAAATAGCAAATGCGAAGACCGAAATAACAAATGCGAACGCAGAAATAGCAAATGCGAACGCATAAAAATCAAAAGAAATCGCATAAGTAGCAAAAGACTACGCATAAATAGAAAATGACAAAGCAGATA